>JABMRF010000023.1 GCA_013202715.1 Candidatus Kuenenbacteria bacterium | reverse complement strand
GGAGCATGGAACATGGAGCATGGAACATGGAGCGTGGAACATGGAGCATGGAACATGGAGCGTGAGACATGGGGCATGGAGTATGAAAAATGAATAATTATGAGAGAGATAAAAGAAAAATTGGCAAAGGTGCTTAGTGAAAAGTTGAAGGTTGAGGTGAAGCCGGAAGATTTTACTGAGCCGCCGAGAAATGTTGAAGCAGATCTTGCTTTGGCGTGTTTTAATTTTGTGAAAGAGTTGAAACAAAAGCCAAATGAAATTGCAGAAAGGATTGCCTCTGATCTGGAGAACGCAGAGGCTGAGGGTCCGTATGTGAATTTTTTAATTGATTCTAACGCACTTGCGCAGAGCGTTCTAAACGAGAAAGTTAGCAAAAAGGAAGAAAAAAAAGAAAAGATCATGGTTGAATTCGCGCATCCAAATACACATAAAGCATTTCATATAGGCCATTTGAGAAATATTATAACCGGCGAGAGTGTTTGTCGCATTTTGGATAATGTTGGGCACCACGTTACCCGAGCCAATTATCAGGGAGATGTTGGCCTGCATATTGCAAAGGCGCTCTGGGGGATAGACCAGCTGAGGGATGAGTATGAGAAAATTAAAAAACAAGATTTAGATAAGCGTATTGAATTTTTGGGCAAAACGTATGCTCTCGGTGGCCAAACATTCGAAAAGGATGATAAAGTCAAAGAAGCGGTATTTGAATTAAACGAAAAAATTTATAACAAAGATAAATCAATTCAGGACGTATATAAAACAACCAGGGGCTGGAGTCTGGAATATTTTGATAAAGTTTATCAGCGAGTTGATGCCAATTTTGATCGATTTTATTTTGAATCAGAAGTTTTTGAAAAAGGCAGAGAAACCGTTTTGAAATTCCTAAAAAAAGATGTTTTCAAGAAGAGTCAGGGTGCAATCATTTTCGAAGGAGAAAAATACGGCCTCCATAGTCGGGTCTTTATAAATAGTAAAGGATTTCCAACTTATGAGGCCAAGGATTTGGCTCTTGCTGAAATGCAGTATAAGGAATTTAAGCCTGATAGAATAATTCACGTTGTTGGAAAAGAGCAAACTGAATATTTCAAGGTTGTATTTAAAGCGATGGAACAAGTTTTTCCAAAGTTAACAGGAAAAGAAGAACATCTGGATTATGGTTGGGTTTCCTTGAAGTCAGGAAAGATGAGTTCTCGAACTGGGAAAGTTGTACTCGGTGAATGGCTACTGGATGAAATTGAAAAAAGAATTGCGGTGATTATGAAAAAAAGCACAGTGAAAGATAAGGATTTGATTGTAAAAAAAGTTGCTATTGCCGCGGTCAAATACGCCATGCTGAAAATTGGTGTGAAAGTTGATATGGCTTTTGATATTGAAGAGTCAGTAAATACTTCGGGAGACAGTGGACCGTATTTGCTTTATATTGTGGCGAGGATCAAAAGTATACTTAGAAAGTCAAAAGTCAAAAGTCAAAAGTCAAAAGTTGTTAAAATTAATGAGCATGAAAAGGTTTTGCTTCTAAAGTTAGCAAAGTTTGAAGAAGCGCAAGCCGAGGCGGCAAAACAGCTTGATCCATCGGAGATTGCCAAGTATTTGTTTGAACTGGCACAGGAGTTTAATAGTTTTTATCATCAATGCCCGGTTTTGCAAGCAGAAGATGATGTGCAAGCGTTTCGAATCAGATTAATTCAGAAAGTTGAGCAAGTAATGACAGTAGGTTTAAATTTACTTGGAATTGAGACTGTTGATGAAATGTAGAAAAACGTGGATTTACGCGGATCTAACGCAGATTCACGCGGAATTTACAAAAATGTTGTATTGTTGACAGTTTATTTGACTATACTTCCAACATAATCTAAGATAGATATACAAGGAGGATCCTAATAAATATTTTGAATTACAGAATGTAAATTATTATCCGTTAAATCCGCGTTAGATCTGTTTAATCCGCGACGATATAAGCAGGATTATACAAACGTAACGTTGAATTCGGCAATAATAGTGCATTTCGTATTTATGTTGTTTATGTTCAAAACAAACGATGAGGAGGGGAGAGAATTTAATGATGCTGATGACACAGTAATTGGCCACTCAATCAAAATTGAGGGTGATTTGGTCAGTAACGGTAGCATTATCGTCGAAGGAGAAGTTACTGGTAGTGTTGCGACTGAGCAAGTTTTGAGAGTTGGTGAAAAAGCAAAAGTAAAGGCAGAAGTCAAAGCTAGAGAAGCTTTTGTTTCCGGGAAAGTTGATGGCAATGTTAATGTCTCTGATAAATTAGAATTGTCCGAAACGGCAGAAGTCAACGGCGATATTCAAGCCAGAGTTCTAACAATTGCAGCAGGTGCAGTTTTTAACGGGAAATGTACAATGACCGGAACCACTTCAGTTCAAGAAGAAAGTAAACCGGAAAAGGAAGGAAAAAAAGAAGATGCTTCAGAAGATCAGCCAGGAATGTTTAGCGAAGACGAGTAATTAAATGACCAGTTAATTTGGCATTTGTCATCTGGCATTTGTTATTAAGCTATGTATTACTACATCTACGACACATTTCTGAGCGATAAAAAATACGAAAAAACAATTGATCGGATAAAAACCCGATTGCTGGATCTTGAAATTCAGGGAAAACATGAAAAGTTGACATTATTAAAAAGTGTAGATGAATTAATTAATGACGAAGTGAAAAGAGGCGTGAATACGATCATAATGCTTGGGAATGATAAAACGTTTCTAAAGGTTATTGATGTTATTGCCAACAATAATGTTACTCTTGGATTGATTCCGGTTGGGCCTGATAATAATTTAGCAAAATGTTTAGGTCTCCCAATGGAAGATGCAGCTTGCGAAGTGATTGCTGCCCGGAAAATTGTTAAATTTGATCTTGGAAAAACCAATAATCAGTATTTTTTTTCCAGCTTGAAAATTAATAAAAATCTGGACCGATTGAGCATCGAAAAAGATAAGTATAAAATTACTCTTAATCCTGAGTGTCAGGAGATCGATGTTTATAATTATTATTATCCTGTAGGAAAACAAAGTTTTGAGAAGAGAATGAAAAAAAGTTCAGCACAGGATCAAAAAATTGAACTGGTGATTTGGTCCAAGCAGAAAAAAAGAAAATTGTTTTCCAAAAACCAGGGTGAATTAAAAATTGATACATTGATTCAGGGAAGTTTGTTTGATATAAAAAGCTTTGAATATCTGCCAGTTGTCCTTGATGACTACAAAGTAATAAAAACTCCAGTTAAGATTGAAGTGGAACCTGAAAAGCTAAATGTTATTGTTGGAAAAAATCGTTTAAAAACTATAAACTAAATTTATACGAATAATGCGAATGGGTCCGCGAATGATGCGAATTGCGAATAACGCGAATATAATAGTTCGTAATATTCGCAATTCGCGACATTTGCATTTTGATTCGCTATATTCGCGTTGAACTCTATGACACCAAAAGTAAATGCAGAAACATGTATCGGCTGTGGCACTTGCTCGGCTGTAGCAGGAGATGTTTTCAAGATGAATGAAGCCAATAAGGCAGAAGTAATTGCCGGAGATTTTACTGGAAAAGAAGAAGCAATTAACCAGGCGAAGGATGCTTGTCCGGTACAGGCAATAACTGTTGAATAAAATCCAAAATACAAAATTCAAAGTCCAAAGGAAATTAAAAATTAAAAAATCCAAAATTGAAAAGAACGTCTTTAGGTTTTTAATTTGGAATTTAAGATTTCCTTTGGGTTTTGTGTTTCCGGTTTTGAATTTTAATTCGCCCAGGTGGTGGAATTGGTATACACACATGGTTGAGGGCCATGGCTCTTCGGGGCGTGCGGGTTCAAGTCCCGCCCTGGGCACCATGAAGTACATGCTTGTCTGCTTGTGGCAGTCGGCGCATGACTTCATGGTAAACCATTCTTTGTAGGCCATTTTAAAATTGCGGTTTATCGTGAAGTTATAAAAACGTAGTGAATATATACTTCACGGTTTTTTTGTTTTCCTAAAATATGGTATAATGTTAAAAGAATATAATTAATTACAAAATTTATGATTGGACGATTTATACTTGGCGCCATTATGTGCGTAATTGGCTTTTTGGTAGTAAAGAAACCGCGAACAGTTAATGATTTGGTTGGATCAATTAGTTTTGCCGATAAATATTTTCCAGGCGGAACTTATTCTTTTTTAAAGTTTGTCGGGATCATGCTTATTGCTATTGGTTTTTTGATAATTACAAATTTACACGGCAAAGTGATCGAATGGATGGTAGGCTTTTTACTTTAACTAAGCGCGGATTTTGCGAATATTGCGGCCTTAAGAAAAATGTTTTAGTAAATTTCGTTTTAATCCGCGTTCGATCCGTTTTATCCGCGGTCAATATGAAGGGTTACAAGAAGAAATTAGGACAGTGGGGAGAGGAACTTGCTTTGAAATTTTTTGAAGAAAAAGATCATATTCTGATTGAAAAGAACTGGCGGGCGAATTTGCAAAAAAATGTCGGCGAAATAGATTTAATCTTTACAAAAAATAAAGACTTAGTGTTTGTAGAAGTAAAGACCAGAACCACAAATGCCTTTGGTTACGGAGAGCAAGCCGTTAACTATTCCAAAAAGCAAAAGATTAGCAAGACTATCAATCATTTTCGAACATCAAATGAAAAATATGATGATTTTTTTCCTCGATTTGATATTTTAGTTATTGAAATCTTTGATTTAACCCCAAAATATATTCATTATGAAAATGTAGAACTTTAAAATGAAAAATGAAAAAATAAAAGCCACACTTATAAACTAAATTGAAAAATATGGAAGACCAATTAGGTTCAAAGCAAGAAATTTCAGAAAACAAAATATTAGCGGCCCTCAGTTATCTCGGAATCCTATGTTTAATTCCGATTTTGCTAAAAAGAGATGACAAGTTTGTAACCTTTCATGCCAAGCAGGGGCTAGTTTTATTTTTCGCAGAAATTATTGTCTGGTTTGTAAATATTATTCCAATTTTGGGACAGATGGTCTGGATCCTGGCTTCATTTGTTTTTCTTGCAGTTTCCATTGTGGGAATTGTCAGGGTTTGGCAAGGAGAATATTGGAAAATTCCATTTTTACACAAATATACAAAAAAAATAAATATCTAAATTAGATTAAACGGTTAATGTGGATCATTTGGAAGTAATTTCCGTTAAATCCGCGTTTGATCCGTTAAATCCGTGATTAATATGAAACGGACAAAGATTGTTTGTACAATTGGCCCAGCCTCTGATAAAAAACCGATTTTAAAAAAGTTAATTCGGAATGGGTTAAATGTGGCTCGCTTAAATTTTTCTCACGGAACTCATTCGGCTCATTTAAAAGTAATAAAAAATATCAGATCTGTAGCAAATGAATTGAATCAATCGATTGCAATTTTATTGGATCTGCAAGGGCCGAGAATTAGACTTGGTGATTTGCCTGAAAAGGGTATTGAACTAAAAAAAGGTCAGGAAGTTATTTTGACCACAGATACAGCTTTTCAGAACGGCAAAATTCCGGTTACTTATGAAAAAATGCATGAAGATGTTGCCGCCGGCCAAAGAGTTTTGATTGCAGATGGAATAATAAACTTATTAATTAAAAAAGTGAGAGGAAAAGAGATGGTTTGCGAAGTTGTAAATGGCGGAACGGTTACTTCTCATAAAGGAATGAACTTGCCGGATACAAATGTAACTGTGCCTTCATTGTCAGTAAAAGATAAAGAAGATTTATTGTTCGGTATTAAAAATGATGTTGACTATGTGGCACTGTCGTTTGTTCGAACAGCAAAGGAAGTTTATGAATTGAAGGATCTGATTGAAAAGTATGAAAAAAAATTAAAAATAAAGAACGTTTCTCCGGTAAAAGTCATTGTGAAAATTGAACGAAAAGAAGCAATTGATAATATTGATGAAATAGTAAAAGCAACGGACGCAGTGATGGTTGCGCGCGGTGATCTTGGGATCGAATTGCCGGCAGAAGATGTTCCGCTGATGCAAAAAATGTTGATTGATAAATGTTTGGAAGCTGCTAAACCCGTCATTGTGGCTACGCAAATGCTCGAATCAATGATTACTAATCCTCGGCCAACGCGGGCGGAAATAAGTGATGTTGCCAATGCTGTAATTGACCATACAGATGCTATTATGCTTTCCGGTGAAACGGCAGTTGGAAAATTTCCAGCAGAAGCGGTTGATTATATGAAGAAAACGGTTGTTAAAACTGAAAAATCAGCTTATGATGATTTGTCTCTTCAGGAGAAAACAAAAAAGATCGTCCCGACAAGTGAGGCGATCGGTAGTGTGGCAAAAATGCTTTCAATGCATGTCGATGCCAAGTTGATTTTGATCGGATCCATTACTGGAAATTCTGCTCGACTGGTCAGTCGTTATCGGCCGGAATTGCCGATACTGGTTGCGTGTGAGGATGATAGGGTCAAGCGTCAGCTCAGCCTGACCTGGGGCGCGATTCCGTTTGTATTACCACCGTGCAAAACAATTGAAAAATTAATTGGTATGGGGATTAATTATTTAAAAGAAAATAAATTTGCGAAAAAAGGAGATCAGATAATTATTGTCGGCGGATCGCCGGTTGGCCGGAGCGGTCAATTAAATCTGGTTGAAATAATTAAGATTGATTAATATGCGCTGGCAGGCAAAATATTTAATTCTTATCGTATTTATACTTATGGTAGTCACCGGCATGTTTTTTATTTATTCTAATGTCAACTCGCCGGAGCGAATTGTTTATTTAAAGGGAGAGCCGTCTTTGTTTGATAAATTAGAATGTATTGTCAAAGGTGGAAAAATGGAAAATATATCTGAGTTGAATGAAAAAGTTAACTTTATTTGTCATTTCCATTAAATAATATGAATAGGGAGGAAAAAGAAAAGATCAGTTTTTGGGAGGCTGTGGCGACAATGGTTGGCACAATTATTGGCGCTGGAATTTTAGGTGTCCCATTTGTAATCGCCCAGGTCGGAGTTGGACCTGGTTTTTTTCTTTTAATTGTTTTGGGGGTAGCAGCTCTATTATTAAATTTAATGTTTGCAGAGGTTGTACTTCGAACCAGATTTCGTCATCAGATTGCCGGTTACGCAAAAAAATATTTGGGCAATTTTATGTATCGGCTGGCAACTATTTCAATTTTGATCGGAGGATATGGCGCGCTGACCGCTTATTTGATCGGGCAGGGAAAAGTTTTATCTGCATTGTTTGGCGGAAGTGAATTTATTTACAGTCTAGTATTTTTTGCAGTTTGCGCTTTGATTTTGTTAATTGGTTTGGGTGTGGTTAAAGTTTTTGAATTGTGGATGGTGGCTATTTTTATTGTTATTATTTTCATAATATTTGGATTTAGCAGTTCTTCAATTGAATTACCGAATTTAACATATACCAATTTGAATAATATTTTTATTCCGTACGGTGTTATTTTATTTTCTTTTGGCGGGGCAGCCTCAATCGTTCCATTGCGTGAAATACTTCGCAAGCGGCAAGACAAAGTCAAAAAGGCCGTTGTTGTTGCCAGCGTAATTCCGATTGCAATTTATACTTTGTTTGCCATCATTGTCGTCGGTGTAACAGGATTGGCCACAACAGAAGTGGCTACAATCGGACTTGGTGAAAAGGTGGGTCGCTACATGCTGGTCTTTGGAAATTTGTTTGCTTTTTTTGCAATGGGAACGAGTTTTCTTACAATCGGTGAAACAATGCGGGAGTTTTTTCAGTTTGATTTCAAATTAAAAAAGATTTGGGCCTGGCTGGCCGTGATTGTTGTTCCGTTGTTGGTATTCTTGAGCGGTGCCAGAGATTTTATCACAGTAATGGGAATTGCCGGTAGCTTAACTTTTGGTTTAACTGGAATAATTTTGGTTCTAATGTATTGGAAAGCGAAAAAGTATGGCGATCAAAAACCGGAATTTTCAATGCCTAAATATAAGGTGCTGGGCAGTTTGCTCATAGTGATGTTTGTGCTCGGGATTGTTTATACTATTTTTGAATTGGTGAGATAGACGTTTTTTTTGAATTGGTGTGTTCAAACGGCGAAAGCCGTTTTTTATTACCCCTCACTTCAGTGGGGGACGAGGAAATCCGGCGCGCTTGCGCGCACTCATCCCGGCTAAAGCCGGAAACCGTTAACTGCTGGTAGCCCCCACTTAAGTGGGGGGTAATTAGAACTCCGCGCAAATGGAGGCTATTGAGAACCTGTTTTTTTGGCTAAATTAGCTTAAAAGTGCGGATAAACGCGGATCTAAAGCGGATAAAAAAAATGGAAGAATAGTAGCCATGAACCACTTGCTCTCTATGTTCGCTTGGATTCACAGCAAGCCCCGTTTACGGGGGTTTGGAACCAGCTAGCCTGGCCGTTTGATGGCCAGGTGGAGCTGAAGCCCTATGTTTTTACCCCTTGATTTCCTTTAAGAATTATGATATCCTGAGAAGGATTTACTATGGAAAAACGAACCACAAGGTTAAGAATTTTAGAGACAATTCCAGGTCTTTTGATCTGGACGACTTTTGTATTGTCCATTGTTTTGTCATTTATAAAGCCTCTCTGGGTTATTTACTTTATAATCGCTTTTGATTTGTACTGGCTACTCCGAGTATTGCACTTTATTTTTTATGGCAGTTACTCATATTTCAAATACAAAAAAACAGAGGCCATTGATTGGCTGGAAAGAGTGAAAAAAATTCCCGGTTGGGACAAAAAATTTCATATTATTTATTTGCCGACTTACGGGGAGCCGATTGAAGTCTTGCGCACAACTTTTAACAGTCTTTGTAATAGTTCCTACCCGCTCGATAAGATGATTGTGATTCTCGGTGGAGAGGGAAGAATTGAAAAAGATTTTCGGCCCAAAGCGGCGCAGATAAAAAAAGAATTTGGCGATAAGTTTCACAAATTGAAATTCACTATTCATCCGGACGGCCTGCCGGGCGAATTGAAAGGCAAGGGTGCGAACGCCAACTGGATGGGGCACAAGTCGCAAAAATTTATTAACGAGCTCGGATATGATTATGAAGATTTGATTGTTTCTTATTTTGATAGTGATACCTGCGTACACAAACAATATTTTGCGCATCTAACTTATCGATATTTAACTCATCCAAATCCAACGAAAGTTTCATATCAGCCGGCAGTTAATTATAATAACAATATTTGGGACGCGCCAGCAGCGATGCGTGTCACTGCCTTTGGAACAATTTTTTGGTTGTTAATGGATTTGATGCGGCCGGAAAGATTATATACTTTCAGTTCTCATTCAATGAGTTTTAAAGCGCTGGCTGATGTAGGTTTTTGGCAAAAGGATATTGTGACTGATGATTCTCGTATCTTTTTACAATGCTTTTTTAAATATGGCGGCAAATATGCAGTGGAACCAATGTATATCCCAGTTTCAATGGACACGGTGATGGATAAAGATTACTGGAAAGGATTTAAAAATCTTTACAAACAGCAAAGACGATGGGCTTGGGGCGTGGAGCATTTTCCGTACATGATGAATAAGTTTCACAAGAACAAGGAAATTCCGTGGTACAAAAAGTTAAAATACACTTGGAACTTAACAGAAGGAATGTACTCCTGGGCCACTGCGCCGATTTTGATTTTCGTTTTGGGTAGATTACCGCTCTGGGTTGCCGGTCGAGGAGAAGAGTCCTCATCAGTAATTGTTCAAAACGCACCTTTTGTTTTGGAATGGCTGATGGCTGCAGCGATGGTTGGAATACTATTTTCCGCAATCATCAGTTTGTTTATTTTACCTCCGAGGCCAGAGGGTCATCCTCGTTGGAAGTATCTGGTCATGTTTTTGCAATGGATATTATTACCGATAACATTAATTATCTTCGGTTCAATTCCGGCAACTGAAGCGCAAACGCGTCTGATGCTACCGAAGAAATATCATTTAGGGTTTTTTGTAACTCCAAAAAGTAGGTAATGCGAGTTAGCGAGCCAAGCGAGCGTATCTTGTAAGGGTTCAAAATTTTGAACCCTTACAAGATACGCTAACTTGGCAATCTACAAAATCTATGCCTAAAGTCTCTATAAATCTAGTTACCTGGAACGGTGAACGCTACATTGAAAATTGTCTGCGCAGCGTTTTGGCTCAGACATTTACAGACTATTCAATTATTATTCTTGATAATGGGTCTCATGACAAGACTTTGGAGCTGATCAATGAGAGATTCCCGCATTTGAAGGTAATCAAGCACAAAGAAAACCTTGGTTTTGCCAAGGTGCATAACCAGGCGATTCACTGGACAAGATCAGACTATGTTGTTTGCCTGAATCAGGATGTTGTTTTGGCAAAAGATTTTTTGGAAAAAATGGTTGAGTTTATGGACAAAAATCCAATGGCTGGCTCTGCGACCGGAAAGATTTTACGGTTGCAGGACGGTCAGCAAACTAATTATATTGATTCATTGGGCTTGAAGAGTTTTAAAAATTTCAGAGTGGTTGATCTCGGCAGTGGGGAAGTTGACGAAGGCCAGCATAATCTTGCTGAGGAAATTTTTGGTGTGTCGGGCGCTATTCCATTTTATAGACGCAAGGCGTTGGAAGAAATTATCTACCAAAAAGAGTTTTTTGACGAATCATTTTTTAGTTACAAGGAAGATGTTGATTTGGCTTTTCGATTGCAAATTGGTGGTTGGAGAGCCTGGAAAGTCCCAGCAGCTATTGCTTATCATGACCGGACCGTTACTACTACAGTTGATAAATTAACAAAAATTCAGGTTGCCAAAAACCGGCGAAAAAAATCTAAGTTTGCTAATTTTTATTCATATCGAAATCATTTATATTTTTTAATTAAATGTCTTCCGAAATTCAGTTGGCGGGTATTTTTTTACGAACTTACAAAGTTTTTCTATATTTTGGTTTTCGAATTCGGTACTCTGCGAGCTTTGGGAGATGTGCTAAGAAATAGAAAACAGTTAAAGCTGAAGCGTCAGGTGATTTGGCGTAATGCGAAAGCAAAAGGGGATGTATTAGAAAAATGGCTTGGGTGATTTCCTAATCTCTATTCACTATTCTCTAATCACTAAATCATGGAACTATCGATTATCATTCTAAATTATAAAATGAGAGGCTTGGTGAAGAATTGCATCAAGTCCATTTTGGAATCTGAATTTGATGTTCCTTATGAAGTAATTGTGGTTGATAACAATTCAAATGATGAAATTGAAAAAATGTTGTCTGAAAAATATCCGCAAGTTAGATTTATTCAGACCGGTGCAAATCTTGGAATGGGCGCAGGAAATAACGCCGGAATTAAAGAGGCTCAAGGAAAACACGTTCTGATTTTGAATCCTGATATTTTTGTGGTAAAGGATTCACTGCAAAAACTTTATAACTATATCAATGAAAAGCCTGATGTCGGGCTTGTTGCTCCGCGATTACTAAATCCTGACAAAAGCCTGCAGTACACTTGTTACCGCTGGCACAATTTTTTGACCCCGATTTACAGAAGAACTTTTCTTGGCAAATTATTCTGGGCTAAAAAAGAATTAAGTCGATTTTTAATGCAAGACTGGGATCATGCCACGACTCGGCAGGTTGACTGGATCCAGGGTTCATGTTTGTTAGTTCCGAAAAAAGTTATTGATGAAGTCGGTGTTTTTGATGACCGTTTTTTTATGTATTTCGAAGATACAGATTTGTGTCGTCGAATTAGAAAGGCCGGATACAAAAATGTTTATTTGTCTGATGCGGAAGTGATTCATTTGCATCGCAGACAGTCAGCGGATAGCGGTGGTGTTAACGCTTTGTTTAATAAGTTGACCAGGATTCATATTTCCAGCTGGATGAAGTATATGCTCAAGTGGAAAGGTATTAAAATGTAAAATGCAAAGTGAAAAACCACAATTAAATACAAAAATATAAAAACAGGGGAGAATCCTGTTTTTTTGTTAGAAATGTTGCTATAATGGAAGAAGTTAAAAGTTGAAAGGTAAAAGTTAAAAGTATGATCGATGGTGAAAAACAAAACTTCATTCAGCAGGAAAAAAAGGATTACAAAAAGCACGCAGTAACTGTGGGCCAGATTTTGTTGATCCCGCTGAAACTTTTGCCATACTTGATTGTGCTTTGTTTAGTTTTGGCAATAGTGGTGGGTGCTGCAGCTGGAATCTCTTTGGCGCCGTATTATGCGTCTCTGAAAACGGTTTACGCACATGGAATGGAAGGTCAGAATCATCTGATGGCTGCGGAAAAGTTCATTGGCGAGCAAAAATTTGATTTGGCGGCAGAGGAGCTTCAGCTGGCCAAGGATAATTTTGCGGATGCAAATCTTGGGCTTGATATGGCGAGCAAAGCTGCAGTGTTCAAAAACGAATTGGCAAAAGATCAGTTGATAGTAGCGCAGGAAATATTTTCCATTGGAGAACTTTTAGCTGGCTCATTAAAAAACTTAACTGATATAGGTGAGGAAATTAATGATACCCTGCAAAGTAAAACTCTGGTCTGGCTGGACATTACTCCTGAAAAAAAGGCTCAAATATTAAAAATTCTAACAAATTCAGTGGATGAACTGCAAAGCGTGCAAAAAGACTTTGAAGTTGCCTCAAATAAATTAAAGGAAATTAACAGACATCAGCCTTTGTTTATTTTTGATCAGGTGATCAATCCACTTCAGCAGAAGATTCCAAAAACTGAAAAAGCTTTTGGCAACTTAGTTACCGTGGCAAAACTTTTACCTGCCTTCTCAGGCTATCCAGAAGAAAAAACTTACCTATTCATTTTGGAAAACAATCGTGAGATGAGACCGGCCGGTGGATTTATTGGCACATACGGGATTTTAAATATTGAAAATGCAGAGATAAAGAATTTTTTTACCGACAACAGTTACAATTTTGACAAACCAATTCATGACAAGATTCGAATCCCATCACCGGAACCAATGAAAGAATTTATGAACCAACCGCACTGGTATTTTCGTGATTCAAACTGGTGGCCGGATTTTCCATATTCAGCGGAAAAAGTTGAGTGGTTTTATAAGAAACAGGGCGGGCCGGAAGAGCTTGATGGTGTGATTGCTATTACACCAACGGTGATTGAGGAGATGCTCGGCGTTCTTGGTGATTTCAAAGTTGCGGAATTAACATTTAACAAAGAAAATTTCTGGGAGCAACTTCAATATCAAGTGGAATATGGATATTATAAACAAGGAATTCCGACCGATGAGAGAAAAGATATTATCGGCGACCTTGGCCAGCAGATCATTACTCGTTTATTTACATTACCAATGGATCAGTGGCCAGAATTGATTGATATAATTTCTGAGCAAGTTACAGAAAAGCAGATGATGCTCTACTTTAATGAACCCAAACTGCAAGCTATGGCTCTTGAAAATGGCTGGGCCGGTGAAGTGAATCAATCTTTTGTAGGTGACTATGTAATGCTTGTGGATGCGAACTTGGCAGCTCTGAAAACTGACTCAGTGATGGATCGAACCATGCTCCATCAGATCGAGCAAAATGAAATGGGTGAATTGATCGCCACCACAAATGTTAATTATCAAAATCTGGGAACGTTCAGCTGGAAAACAACTCGTTACCGAAGTTTCACTCGTTTGTATGTACCGGAAGGAAGTGAGCTGATTTCAGTCAAGGCCGGCAGTAAGGAATTAAATCTGGTAGAAGATATTACAGAAGAGCACCAGTTTAACAAAGCTGCTTACGGACTATTTTTCGAAGTGGAACCGCAAAGCTCAAAAGTTATAAGCTGGAAATATAAACTGCCGAATTCAGTTTTGAGTGAAAAAGAATATTCTCTGCTTGTCCAAAAACAGCCCGGGATTATGAAAATGAATCTCCAGCTGGACCTTAATTTTCAGCAGAGAATACTTTCCAAAGATAAGGGTTTGCATATCAACAAGAATAACTTGAAGCACGTTGAGGTTTTAACCAAAGATCAGGTATTTACGGTTTGGCTGGAATAGTCTAGAGTCTAGAGTCAAAAGTCGAAAGTTAAAAAAATAGACATATATGTCTGTTTTTTTTTTGTAAATTTAAGACAAAAATTCGTATACAGGTTGACAAAATATGTATTGTCTGCTAAATTGATCTATTGAGGTTGATCTTTGAATTTTAGCTAATGAGAGGAGAAAAAGATGCCGGAAAGGAAAAAATTTGATTTAAAGAAAATTTTTGAGAACTTTGGTTTTGTTCTTACAATGTTAGTTCTCATTTTTGTAGCAATCATAATGACAGTGTTTGCCGTTGCCTATCATATTGAAGTTACGTTGAAAGACACAGATGCTCAATCAATTGAGCAAGTTCAATCAACAACAGACTCTGTGACAACACAAGATGTTATCGCAGCGGACGAATAGAGGTGTTAAAATGAAAAAATGGCTATATCTTGCGTTGATGATTTGTTTTACTCTCAGCGGTTGTCGAGACTTAACAGAAGATGAAATCGCTCAGCGAGAAGAGAAGCAACAGCAGAAGGAAATGGTAGAGCAGGAAAAGCAAGAGCGACTTGATCGGCAGAAGAGCATGCCGCAGTATACAGTTGAATATCATGACGGCTTGGCCTTTGTCAATGCGAACATAATCAAATGCGGATACAATGATTTTTATGTATGGCCGGGTTATGATTCTCTTTATTGGGGAAAGGACTGTCGTGAAATCTTGGCCAAAGCATTGATCGAAGTTGGGAAACATTATAAAGTGATCTCATTCGCCAAAATTGATGTGAACGTTAATGAACGTACCTTCACAGCCGGATTGATTTTAACGGTTGAAAAACAGTAAATTTGAAATTGGTCGCTCGAAAATTCGGGCGATTTTTTGTTTGCATGAAACTCAAAAAGCCACACAAAGTTTTCAAAAAGGGGGCTCCACAGCCTGTTCTCCGTTTCACTCCGAACAGGACTATGGAGCCCCCTTTAAAGTAATTCTCCGCTTCGCTCCGAACAGGACTATGGAGCCCCCTTTTGGATTAATGAAGGTGGATAACTCCCGATTTTGGAGAACGCAAATTCTGTGCTAAAATGACCTTGATAACTATCTGAATTATATTATGAAATATACTCCTCTCCATGTCCATAGCCACTATTCTTTGCTCGACGGTCTGATCAAGATCGACGACCTTGTTAATAAAGCAAAAGAAGAAGGCATGACAGCTCTGGCACTAACTGATCATGGTGTGATGTACGGCGCGATTGAGTTTTATCAAAAATGCAAAGCCGCAGGAATTAAACCAATTGTCGGTGTTGAATCGTATATTGTTAATGACCGCAAGAAAAAAGATGCCGGTGATGAAAAGCGTCATCATTTGATTTTATTGGCAAAAGATTATGAAGGGTATAAAAATCTGATTAAATTGACTTCTTTTGCTCATTTGGAAGGATTTTATTACAAGCCAAGAATTGACTGGGAGCTTTTACGAAAATATAGTACCGGTATCATTGCTTTATCAGCTTGTCTGGCAGGGGAGATTCCATCAGCAATAAAAAACGGACTTGAAGATGAAAAAATTGAACTGGTAATAAAGAAATATCTGAATGTTTTTGGAAAAGATAATTTTTTTCTGGAAGTTCAGCATCACCCAAACATTCCGGAGCAAAAAATTGTTAATAATAAGATATTTGAACTTGGAAAAAAGCTTGATATCCCGATAGTGGCCACAAACGACACTCATTATCTAAATTCAGAAGATGCAGAAGCGCACGATATTCTTATCTGTCTGCAAACAAAAAAAGTTATCACCGATAAAGATCGAATGAGTTACCTTGGTGAGGATTTTTCCCTGTATACTTACCAGCAGATGGCAGATAACTTTCGTGGCAATCTAGAGGTTTTAGAAAACACAAATAAAGTTGCGGCAAAATGCAGTTTGGAAATTCCGCTTGGTGAAATTCAACTACCTCATTTTGAAGTTCCGAAAGGAAAAACGGATTTTGAATACTTGCGGGATCTTTGTTATAGCAACATTTCCCGAAGGTATGATTTTGATTACAAAAAAGAGCAGTTAGGTGAATTTGAAAAAAAAGTAATTGACCGGGCTGAGTTTGAACTTAGTGTTATTCAGCGCACCGGCTATTCATCATACTTTTTAATTGTTTACGACTTTATTAGATGGGCAAAAAGCAAGGGCATCGTCGTAGGACCGGGCCGTGGATCAGCTGCCGGTAGTATTATTTCTTATCTTTTGGGCGTGACAAACTTAGAACCGCTGAAATATGAATTATTGTTTGAGCGGTTTTTGAATCCGGATCGAATTTCTATGCCTGATATTGATATTGATTTTGCTGACGAGAGGAGAGAGGAAGTTTTGCAATATGTAGAAGAAAAATATGGCAAAAATCATGTGGCGCAGATTATAACTTTCGGAACAATGGCTGCGCGTGCTGCAGTCCGCGATGTAGGGCGTGTTCTGGATATGCCTTATACTTTTTGTGACAAGATCTCAAAATTAATTCCAATGGGCACAAAGCTGAGCGAAGCTATAACCAAGGTCGTGGAAGTCAAACAACTTTACGAAAGTAGTGATGATGCCAAACGACTTTTGGATTTTGCTAGAAAATTGGAGGGCGTTGCTCGTCATTCGTCTACCCACGCCTGTGGCGTGGTTATTACACGTGAAGAAATTACAAATTATTGCCCAGTTCAGTATGCGCGTGATCAGGAAGAAGCGATCATTACTCAATACTCACTTCATCCCGTGGAAGACTTGGGGTTGTTAAAAATGGATTTTTTGGGTTTGAAAAATCTAACAATTATTGAGAGGGCGTGTGACATTATTGAAAAAATACATGGTAAAAAAATAAATATTGATGATTTGCTGATAGATGATCCGAAAGCGTACAAATTATTTCGGGACGGTTACACTACTGGCGTTTTTCAGTTTGAATCCAGTGGAATGAAAAAATATCTTCGTCAATTGAAGCCAACTGAATTTGAAGATCTGATTGCTATGGTTTCTCTGTATCGACCGGGACCTCTAAATTCAGGTATGGTTGACGAGTTTATTTCCAGAAAACATGGTTTAAAAAGCATTTCATATTTTCATCCACTCATGGAGAGCGCACTCAAAAATACTCATGGCGTAATTGTATATCAGGAACAGGTGATGCAACTTTCCAAAGATATGGCCGGATTTACAGGCGGGCAGGCTGACACTCTGCGCAAAGCGATGGGTAAAAAAATCGCAGAGTTGATGGAAAAAATGAAGGTGGTTTTTATTGATGGATGTCAGAAAAATAGTATTAGCAAAGAAATTGCCCAGCAAACCTTTTTGGCCATGGAAAAATTTGCTGAATATGGTTTTAATAAATCACATGCCGCGTGTTATGCGCTGATTGCTTATCAAACCGCATATTTGAAGGCAAATTATCCGACTGAATTCATGGCTTCTCTTCTAACTTCAGATCAGGGAAATTTTGACCGAGTCGCAATTGAAATTGACGAATGTCAGCAAATGGGAATTGAGATCATGCCGCCAAGTGTTAATGAAAGTTTTTCAACCTTCACTGTAGTGGCGGAGTCTCTGGCAGAAGAAAAGCCAAGGATCAGGTTTGGTCTGAACGCAATTCGAAATGTAGGAGAAAATGTGGCCAAAGAAATTATTCATGAACGAAAAGAAAACGGTCCGTACGAAAAGATAGAAGGTTTTTTGAGTAGGATTGGAAATAGAGCTTTGAATAAAAAGTCTTTGGAGGGCTTGATCAAAAGTGGGGCGATGGATATTTTTGGCAGGCGGAGCAAACTTTTGGAAAATGTTGATAAAATGATTTTGTTTGTCAAAGAAATCGAGGCAAGCAAAGCCACGAAACAAATAAATATTTTTAGTCTAAATGGAGATTCCGAAGGCAGTATGCCTCGACTTCTCTTGCGCGATGCAAAAGATATTGGCCAAAAACAGATTTTGGCCTGGGAAAAAGAATTTTTGGGCCTCTATGTCTCAGAGCATCCATTTAAAAATTATCAAAATCAGTTGTCCGGTATAATAGTTCCTTTGTCTGATTTGAGTACTGACAAGGGTGGGGAAGTTGTCCGAATTGGTGGCGTGGTTTCAACTCTCAAGAAAATTACAACGAAAAAAGGTGATCCGATGGTGTTCCTTACTTTGGCAGACTCTCTGAAGGCTGTGGAAGTTTTGATTTTTCCTAGATTGTACAAACAATATGAAGGTGTTTGGAAAGAAGGGAAAATAATGATTATTGAAGGAACTATTTCTGACAAGGATGAAGAAATAAAAATATTAGCAAATAATGTTTGGACGATCGAAGATGAAAATTTAGATGCAGTTATTCACGAACTTACAGGTTCGGCTCCGGCAGCACCTCGACCGCGTTTCGGTTCAGGTGGAAGGCGAGCAAATCTTCCGCGAGCAATAATAAATTATCCTTCCGGCGCAACTCATGAATTTGCCAATAGAGTCAAAATGCTTTTCATGGGTATCCCAGGTCGGTACCAGGTCATTTTGAAAATTGAAGATAAACTTGTAAAAACAAATTTTCAGATCGATATTAACGGTGAAAGCAAAGCAAAGATTGAGGAACTGTTGGGACTCGGAGCGGTGAAGGCAGTCTAGAGTCAAAAGTCAAAAGTCAAGAGTTGTGAGACGACTCTAGACTATTGACTCAAGACTTTTGACTTGAGTTGTTGCATTTCCCCGGAATTCTGTTAAAATGGAAATATAATAAAACAAGGCTATACATGGCTATACAAGGGAACGGGTTTACAAGGCAAAAGTCTTTTGAGTCCTGTTATCCTGTTCCGCCTCGTTTCGCCTTATTTTCTCTATGTATATTAAGAAGCACTCAAGAGTAGCGGAGGGGTACAAAAAGATAGTTTTAGGTTTTGTTATTGTAACGGTTTTGCTGGTCGGTATAATTTTATATTTTTCAGCCAGTCGGGCAGTTATCAAGGTTCAGCCAATTGGATCATCTGTAGAAACTGATTTTGTTTCTGATGTGGTCAGTGACGGCGCAGTTGAGGGGAGTGCTCTTCAGGGAGTGTTGTTTGAAACTGAAGTCGAAGGAGCAGGAAACGGCGTAGCTACCGGCACGATGATTTTAGAAGGAAACGCGATTGGTAAAGTGACTTTAATTAACCAAAGAGCAGATGCGCAGAGTTTGGTAAAAACCACGCGACTGCTGACTGCTGATGGTATTTTGATAAGATTAATGGAAAGTGTGAACATTCCGGCAAATGGACAACTTGAGGCGGACGTTTATGCTGATGACCCCAATTCTTTTGACGAATTGCAGCCAACCAAGTTTACAATTCCGGGTCTTTGGGAAGGATTACAGTCACAAGTCTTTGCTGAAAGCAAGGGAGTATTGAAAAGCACTGGCGATTCTGTGAAAATTATTCAGGATGCTGATATTAAAAAAGCAAAAACTGATTTAACAGAGGTTTTATATAACAAAGGAATTGAAGAGTTCAAGAAACAGCTTCCAAGTATGGATTATGTAACCCTGGTTGTCTCAAAAACTGTAGTTGAAGAAACGGTTGACGCTGAAGTTGGCGCACAGCAGGATACATTTGAAGTCAGCTCAAAGCTCCAACTGGTCATGATCGGTCTTGATCCGAATAAAGTAGTTGAGATGGCTGGAGACAGACTACAGCAGGTCGTTCCACAGGGACAGGAATTGCTCAACTTAAGTATGGATAAGTTTTCATACAAAGTTCAGAATTTTGATAATGAGAAAAAAACGGCCAATGTTAAAGTTCATGTAGCAGGTGAAGCGGTTATTAAAGCAGATAGTCAGATTTTCCAAAAAGATAAAATGGTTGGCCTTAGTCCAAAGGGAGTTGAACTGTATTTGGCAAATTATAGTGAAATTGAATCAGTTTCAGTTGAACTATCACCATTCTGGGTGAAAAAAGTTCCAAAGCTGAAAGATCATATTAATATTGTAATCGTTAATACCGCGGATTAACGCGGATCTAACGCGGATTGACGCGGAAAAAGATATGAAGGACGTTGCGGAAGTGGCGTTCTTTTGGTTGTGAAAATAGATTGACATCTTAAAGAATATAAGTTAAAGTGTGAAAGGGTCAGTTTTTTAAGGTTCTAATTTTAGAGGAGGATGAAAAATGAAAAAGCTGATTGGAATTTTGGCGATGGTTTTGGTGATGGGTTTTGCGGCAGAGGCAAAGGCGTTGATGATTTGCCCGACGGGGTTTCCGTGTGATTCTGATACAAAGATGATTCAGCGACTCAGTGGTCTTATGGAGAAAGCCAGAGAGAAAGCCTGGAAATTTGCTAAAAAAGAATTTGGCAAGGAAGCAAAAGTCGAAGTTGAATGTTCAGCTCCGTTTGGTAAGCTGAGCCCAATTTCGGTAATGGTTAAGCTGTTCGAGTATGAAGAGTTAGCTTATCTTCCGAAATACATCTTGGAGTATGAGTCAACGGAGTTGGATAAAAAAAAGGGGAAGGTCAGGTACAAGGTTTATGAAGTAGTGGAATACCATTATATTCAGCCACATGTACTTGTAATTGATAAAACAAAAGAGGTTAAAAGGTAAAATGAATAATGAGCTAGTCAACGACTGGCTCTTTTTTATCAGAAAATAGACTTGACAAAGCCATTAATTTGAGCTAAATTTATATCTGTGGTAACAGTGCATAGGCAGTGAGGTTGTAATGCCAAAAAAAGAAAAACAAGAACGATCTTCTGATGGTGTTGGCACCCGTAAAAATCCTTTTTGGCAACCTGATATTTCAAGTGAAGCCAGAGCAAAGCGCGGATTTAAATATTGTCGCTGTAGTAGATGTAATAAAGTCGCTCTTTGTGTTCCGGATAGTGATTTTCTCGTGACCTTTGACGAGAAAATCAGAAAACTGGTTCTTCTCTGTGAGACTTGCTTTGATAGCGAGACTGCAGATGCAGAAGAATTAGCTGAAGTAGCAAAGGTTCCATCAACTGATGTTTTGATTAATTAGGCCAATAAATAACAGGAGGAGAAGCATGGGGCCAACGGAAATAAAAGGTCAGGAATTTGTCAAAGTCAATGTGGTTGAATGGAATCGAATGCGCGGTTTGTTGAGTGTATACAAGACCTATTTTATTTGCCTTGCTATTCTCTTTGTGGTTGCTGTGGTTTTTACTGGTCTGAGATTTAGAGCAGTTGAAAAGAAGAGTTTTGATAATGATACTTATATTGTGTTGGCCGAGCAAGACATCATTAGATTACGTACTCAGATTAAGGGTTTGATGAAGCTGTCTGGCTATGATGAAGCATCAGTGCTCTTTCATGGTAGTAGAGGTGGCGCCGGATTCATCAAGGCTGTCAGAGACAATGCCACATCGGGTGAGCACTCAGTGCCAGACGTTAAGAGTGATGAAGAACCAAAGAGGGGGTTTCCTCCAGGACAGTACTAAATAGCAAAGTATGAGCCCCGCAATGCGAGGCTCCTTTTTTATTTATTAAATCATAATCGAGATTTGACATTATCGCTTCATAGAGTTAAAATTAATTTGTTCCGTGTTTTCTTCTTTTTGCCAAAGTGGAGGCTTTGATGAGCGGAATTGTGGCAATGAGTATTGATCCGAAGCGTTATTGTCAGGATAGTCCTGATGAAGAACGGGATCAATCTTTTGTTCAGGATCTATTTTGGACAACTTTTTACCAACAACACTTTGGTCAGCAGTATGCAGGTTTAGTTACTGTTGATAATGGTGGTGAGTTTCTACTTAGAACTCATCGCGGTCTTCTGAGGGAAACCTTTGCTAATGATTTAGCGGGGTTTTCAGGTCCTCTGGGCCTCGGACACATCAGCTCAAGTGTTCGTGAACCGTATTTTGCAAAGTCATCCTGCTTTCCTCCTTTTGCTATTTGCTTTGCTGGTAGAATAGGTAATAGAGAAGAACTGCTTAGTTATTTTATTGGGCAAAACCGAGTTTTTGAGAGAGACGATGACGCTTTTCTCTTGGCTCAGCTGATTGTTGACGCAACTTGGGATCATGAAAAAGATCACGATTGGAACTTTATGAATGGTATCGGTCATATGGCTGAAAAAATGAGAGGATCTTACGCTATTGCAATTCTTACAGCGAATGGAATTTATGTAGCAAGAGGTCATGATGCTCACGAATCAGTTGTAATCGGTGAAAAAGATGGTTCAATTGTAGCTGTTTCAGATTCCTGTGGAATTTATAATCAAGGCTTTGTTTATCAACGAGACCTTGATCCAGGAGAAGTGGTTGTACTTGAGAGCGGTAGTTGCAGATTGCTTGGCAAAATTGCATTAGACAGAGCTGAGGAATCCCAGCCGTGTTCTTTTAAATGGATTTATACCAGTAATCCCGGTGCAGTTATGGAGGGATTGTCTGCAGCTGAAGCCAGGAGACGATTGGGAGCAAGACTGGCTAGACTTGATATTGAACAAGGGTTTTTTCCGGACGTGATAATTCCTGTACCAGACTCAGGTCGGTTTCACGCAATTGGTGCTCACCAAGAATACGTTCGTAATGCAAGAGAAAATCCTGGAGCAAGAATCCCGTTTTATGACGAAATTTTGTGCAAGTATCCTTATGCTGGCAGAAGTTTCACAGAAGTTGACAGAGAAAGAAGAAAACTGGAAGCATTGAAAAAGTTACTGCCGATTTTGGAAGGAAATTACGAAAATGCGGTTGTGGCTTTTTATGATGATTCTATTGTTCGAGGCACACAAACCTCTGGTGATTTGCTACCAAAGTTGAAAGCGATTGGCCTTAGAGAAGTCCACGCTAGAATTTCTAGTCCGAAATTGGTCAATGTTTGTCCGTGGGGAAAAGCCAATAGAGTGAAGAATGACCTCGTTGCGCTTGGCCCTGACGGTAAAATTAGAACTGATGAAGAGATTGCTGAATTGCTAGGCGTTGATAGCTGTAGGTTTAATCTGCCTTCGGACGTAGCAAAGGAGTTTATGTTTTCAGCGAGGCGCCTTTGTCTTGATTGTTTCATTCTTTAGACTTCCTAGAGAAGTCTTGTGAAATCGAACACAACCAGGTTTAATAAGCCTGGTTTTTTTGTTGACATTCATTTTAGTAATGTTATACTTAATATAATCACAGATGATTGGTCTGGCTACCAACCAGATACCTTTGTGGATTTAACTGTCGTGGTTAACTAAGTTTGTGAGGACAATTTAATAAATTAAGAGCTTTGGCGTTTGTTTGTCCGAAGAACTTGGGTGGAACCGCCTGAATTTGTTCAGGTCCCAAGGTATATGCCTTGGGTTTTTGTTTGAATAAAAAAATTTCTGCCTGACTTCTAGTCAGTTCAACGCATAGTTCAGAAAAGCCCACTACCGCCTTCATATAAAATTACGTCGGTCGCAGAAAGTGGGGCGGAAATTATTTAATATGAAAATTTTATTACAAAGAGTAACTTCAGCTTCAGTTGAAGTTGAGAGTAAAGTTGTCGGACAAATCGGCAGCGGACTTTTAGTTTTCCTGGGAGTTGGAAAAGAAGATTTTGAAGCGGAAGTTGATTTCTTGGTTGAAAAACTAATTAATATGCGAGTATTTCCTGTTGAAGATAAACATTTTGACAAGTCCTTGTTAGAAGTTGACGGTGAAGTTCTGGTGATTTCGCAATTCACGCTGTACGGCAATTGCGAAAAGGGAAGGCGACCTGACTTTTTTGCATCTGCCGGACCTGAAAAAGCGGAGGAACTGTACAATAAATTTATTGAAAAATTAAAAACCAAAAATATTAAAGTTGAAAGTGGGGAATTTGGCGCTTACATGCAGGTGAAGCTTGTAAATGACGGGCCGTCGACTTTTCTTCTAGAGAAATGAAGAATGCTATAAGCGTAATCCATAATACATAATACATTTACCATAATACAAATACCTATATGCATGAATTCAAAGGAGAAAATCCAAACAGAAAGGTTTATAAAAAATTAGTTCGGGATAAAATTCCTGAAATAATTGAAGCTGATGATCATATGGCAGAGACGAGGATATTAGAACAGGAAGAATACAAACAAGCTTTATTGATAAAACTTCTTGAAGAAGTAAATGAAGTACAAGGAGCCAAGGATAAAGAAGAGAGAATGAAGGAAATAGGAGATGTATTAGAAGTTTTGGAGGCCATAATGAAAGCTAATGACATCACACAAGAAGAAGTTGATGAAATAAAGCAAAAGCGAAAAAAAACTAGAGGTGGTTTTGAAAAAAGAATTTTTCTTGAACACACCGAGCCAATTTAAATCTTAATTCATAAGATAACTAATGGTCTGATAAAAAGTGCAGTAAAATTTTAATTAACCCATGATACGTAATACATAATACGTAATACATAATACGTTTACCATAATACAAATAATTATATGGACAAAGAACAATTAGAAGTAATGCGACATTCACTTAGTCACGTAATGGCGCAGGCAGTATTGAAGCTTTACCCAAATGTGAAGCTGGCAATCGGGCCGGCAATTGAAAATGGCTTTTACTATGATTTTGATCTCGGAGAAGAATCATTTTCCAAAGCAGATCTAAAAAAGATTGAAAAAGAAATGCGGAAATTGGTTGGTAGAGATCAAAAGTTTGAACAGTTCAGTTTATCAATTGCAGAAGCAAAAAAGCTGGTGGCTGATAACCCTTACAAGGTAGAAATGATCGATGATCTTGAAAAAGAAGGTGAAAAAGAAATCAGTTTTTACAAAAACATTGATAAGGAAGGCAAGGAAGTTTTTGTGGACATGTGTCGAGGCCCTCATACTGCTTCAACAAAAGAAGTTGGCGCTTTTAAATTGCAAAAAGTGGCCGGCGCGTATTGGAGAGGCGATGAGAAAAATAAAATGTTGCAGAGAATTTACGGCCTGGCATTTGAAACCAGAGAAGAAATTGAAGATTATTTTAAAATGCTTGAAGAAGCGGAAAAAAGAGATCATCGGAAATTAGGTAAAGAGTTGGATTTGTTTTCTTTTCACCCTGAATCTCCAGGTATGGTGTTTTGGCATCCAAAAGGTATGGTCATTTGGAATGAATTAGAGAAGCTTGGAAAAGAATTACGTAAAAAATATGGTAGCGTCGAAATTCAAACTCCAATGATGGCTAAGAATGATATGTGGATTACTTCAGGACACTGGGATCATTATAAAAATGATATGTTTGTATTTGATGTAGAGGATCAGACTTATTGTTTGAAGCCAATGGATTGCCCGTTTAATATTTTGATTTATAAGACAAAGCCTCGTTCTTATCGAGAGTTGCCTTTGCGATATACTGAAATCGGGCGAGTATTCCGTAATGAAAAATCAGGAGAATTAAATGGTTTGTTTAGAGTTAGAGGAATTACACAAGATGATGCGCATATTTTTATGACTTACGACCAGGTTGAAGAAGAAATTGCCAGTCTTATTCGTATGGTAAAAGAGTATTATGCTGTTTTTAATCTTGAACCAGAATTTTTTCTTTCGACCAGGCCAGATGATTTTATGGGTGAAGCTAAAACCTGGGATGTAGCCGAATCTGATTTGCGTAAAGCATTAGAAAAGGAAGGTATTGAAACTTATGGGATCAAGGAAGGGGACGGTGCTTTTTATGGCCCGAAAATAGATGTTAATATGAAAGATGTTTTCGGTCGTACCTGGCAGGTTGCTACTATCCAGCTTGATTTTCAATTAGCAGGACGGTTTGGTATTGAGTATATTGATAAAACCGGTAAGTCGCAAACTCCAGCTATGATTCATGCTGCTATCTTTGGTTCTTTTGAGAGATTTACTGGAATTTTAATTGAGCATTATGGTGGCGCATTTCCAGTATGGTTGTCACCAGAGCAAATTAGAATATTACCGGTATCAGAAAAATTTGATGAGTACGCAAAAGAAGTAAAAGAGAATTTAGTTGCTAAAGGGTTGCGTGTTTATGTTGATAATGATAGTGAATCTTTACCAAAGCGAATTAGAAACGGAGAAAAAACCAAAATCCCATATATATTAGTTGTCGGTGAAAAAGAAGTTGCCGATAAAACTGTTGCGGTTCGGAAAAGAGGGGAAGGTGATCTTGGTCCTCGTCCGACTGAAGAGTTTGTAGAGTTGGTGGTAAAGGAGAATGCAGAGAAGGTTTAGGATCGAAGTCTTCGGGGTAACGCCGGGCTAAATCTAACACATAACCCCATCTAAATCCTCCCCTTGCCAAGAGGAGGACTTTTGCATCTCTAGGTTTATTTGCAAATTGGTCTTAGCCCCCTCCTTTAAAAGGAGGGGGTTGGGGGAGGTTTTGCGCGTTCCATGGAAAAAAAAGAGCCCCTGCGTTGCGAGGGGCTTTTTAGTCGCTGATTTTCCAATTCCTTCGGAATGGAGTTATGATCTCCTGGAGAAGTCTCTTGAGGAGATTTTTTTCTTTGGGAACATTGACCTTAGCAGTCAATAAAGTTACTAACTCTTGATGCCGCCTTTCCAGCATGCGTTGCTTTTTTCTTTCTGCTGAATTGATCTCATGCTGATACCTGAACATACGTACGATGAGCCAGAAGAAAACTTCTGCCTGTGCCTGTTCATATGGCACTGCGGGAGTGTTCATGTCGATTTTATGTTCCGGCTTCAAAAAGAAAACGCGTTTTTTCCTTTCATCAACAGGAACGGTAAAATGGCTCAATGCTTTATCCAGATCAAAGCCCGGAATCAAGCGATTACCGGTTATCCTTGTCGTCTCCCAAAGGGTTCTTTCCTCTTCAGCAATATTTCGCTTGAGAGGTTTTGGTGCACCGCCTGGAAGAAGCTTTGCGTCGAATTCACATCGCACCATTTCAATGGTGTCCATGATTGGAAACAGCAAAAGCAGCTGTTTGATAGCCTGACGCAAAACCTTAATTCCCTTGGAAGAAATAACGGGCATTACAAGTTTTTTCCCTGCCCAGGTTTTTACGTCCGTTTTGTAGCGCAAGCTTTCAATATATTCATCCAGAACCTGCTCAGCCTGCGATGAAGTTTCCTCTACTCTAGGTTTGTATCCCTGGATTCTTATTCCAATTCCAAAGTTGAGAACAACTCCTTCCTCTGGAGACGTGACCTGGTCTTTTTCTTCAATGTGCGATCTGTCATATTCTGACAGAAAGCAAAGATTTCCTGTGCTTTTGTCAGTTGATGACATGATTCACCTCCCAGAATTATTAGCATCACCCCATATTATTGCAAATTTATAAGGATTTGTCAAGTACTTATAAAATTCATTTTATTCTGCTATAATGTAATCAGCCCTTGTTATACTTAATTTAGGGTAAATATTAAATTAAATTTAAGATAAATTATGAAAAAGTTACTAAAAGGTAGTTTTGTTCTGTTTTTATTAAGTTTTATAATGGCTCAAACCGGTTTAGCAGCTGGCGATCCCTATTATTATAAACAGTGGTATTTGGATACTATCAAAGCACCGCAAGCGTGGGAAACTACAAAGGGAGACAGTTCAGTTGTGGTTGCCGTTTTGGATACTGGAATCGACTTGAACCATCCGGATATCAAAGGAAATATTTGGAAAAATACAAATGAGGTTGTCGGTGATAGAGTTGATAATGATAACAATGGATATATTGATGATGTAAATGGCTGGAATTTTGTTGATTCATATTATAGTCCAAATCCAACATTAACCGGTGGTTATAATGCCGATGCAGTGAATCATGGAACTTTTGTCGCCGGGATAATTTCTGCAATTCATGACAATGGTCAGGGAATAAAAGGAATTACAAACAATGTAAAAATAATGCCACTGCTTGTTTTGGATGCAACGGGTTATGGTAATTCTACTAATGTTTCCGAGGCGGTTGATTATGCAGTTGCAAACGGAGCTGATATTATTAATTTTAGTTTTGGAGGTTATGAATATAGTGAGAAATTAAGGGGGAGTATTGTTAATGCTTATAATAATGGAGTTTTAATTGTTGCTGCGGCCGGAAATGTAACTGACACTGGAGTAGTCTCTGGGTCAGATATGACCAATAATCCTATTTATCCAATTTGTTATGACCAAGAGTTTTCTGTAAACAGGATTTTGGGTGTACTCTCAAGTACAAAAAAACACAATGTGGCTGCATTTTCAAATTATGGAGAGGGTTGTATTGATATTGCCGCTCCTGGCGAAGATGTCGTGAGCTTGCTTTATCAGGATAATAGTTATAATGATTTCAAGGAGTATTATTCTGAGGGCTGGAACGGAACTTCTTTTTCTGTCGCATTGGTATCTGGCGCTGCGGCCTTGTTGAAATCAGTTGATCCGTCATTAACTCCGAAACAGATTATTGAGATTATAACAGAAGAGAGCAGTGTTCTGTTTTTACAAGATTTAAAGTACAAAAATAAAGCGGGTAAAGGATTATTAAATATTAGAAAAGCGATCGAAAGAGCCATCGGAGGAAGCTCAACGTCAGTAGTAAGTACTCCTCCGGCCGTAAGCACTCCGGCTCCCGCTACAACTACTCCACCGGTAGTATCAACTCCAATAGTAAATATAAATACAAACGCCCAGATTTTTGTTTCCGGGCAGTCTGACAAAAGTGCCAGCATTACGGTTTTTGATTCCGAGTTCAATGTGCAGAAAACGATCAGTCTTTTTTCCAGCTCAAAATATCATGGGATGAATTTTCAATTGGCTGATTTAAACCTCGATGGATTACAAGATATTGTAACCGGAACGGTCAAGGGTGACAAACCTTATGTGCGGGCTGTGGATATGAATGAAAAAATGTTCAGCAGTTTTCTCGCGTTTCCAACTGAGTTTCGTGGTGGTGTAAATGTTTCTGCCGGTGACGTGGATAATGACGGGAAAGTGGAACTTGTAGTTGCTCCTCAATCGAATTATGATCCGGTCATAAAAATATTTGATCAGGATGGAAAATTAAAAAAAGAATTTTATGCTTTTAATAAGAGTTACAAAGAAGGATTGAATGTTGCCGTCGGTGATGTTGATGGCGATAATGAAATTGAGATAATCGTCGCTCCGCGCCACGGAATTTTGCCAAAAGTTAAAATCTTTGATGGCCAGGGAAACTTGAAAACCAGTCACGTAGTTTATTCCCCACAATTTTTAGGCGGAGTGAATATTGGTCTTGGAGACATTGACAATGACGGTATTTTAGATATAATAACAGGTGCTGGCAATGGCGGTGGTCCGCATGTCCAAGCGTTTAATTCTGCCGGTGTTCGTTTAGCAAGTTTCATGGCTTACGGTACAAATTTTCGTGGTGGAGTATCAGTTGCCGGATTTGACTACAATCGGGACGGCAAGACTGATATTATAACCGGTGCCGGACCAAGTGGCGCGCCACACGTCCGAATTTTTGATAAGTACGCAAATCTGCTAGGTGAAAAATTTGCCTTTACAGCGAATTTTATCAGCGGAATTAACGTAGGCGGAAATTAATAAAAAATTATGATTCAAGATGTAAAAATCAAACAACTGAAAAAATTCTGCGATGACCGAGGATTTTTTGCAGAAGTTATCAAGGAGGGGGAGGAAACATTTCAGACAGTAAAACAAACCAGCTATACAGAAACACACCCAGGTGTGATCAAAGCTTTTCATTGGCACAAAAGACAATGGGATGTTTGGTTCGTTGTGAAAGGGATGGCTCAAGTTGTTCTTCACGACCTAAGAGAGAGTTCTGCCACAAAAGGAAAAACACAGGTTATTTGTGCTGGTGAAGACAATCCGGTCGTGATTTCAATCCCACCGGGCGTTGCGCACGGTTACCGAGTTTTGGGAAATAAAAAAGTTGGATTATTTTATCATACCAGTGAAGCCTATGATCCGAACAATCCTGATGAGGAAAGAATTGATTTTGATGATTCGAGAATTGGTTTTGACTGGGAAACTGAAAACAGATAAATTGTCCCGCGTAGCGGGATGCCGCTACGCGGCATTTTATTGTCTAACTGTTAAATTGCTATATTGTTTTAATAAGCTTGTCTATGAAATTTTTTAATGACCACAAAGAAGAAGAATTTCTTCTTGATGAGGAAATTATTTTTGCACCTTATGATCACGTGCTCAAGTACGTTCTGCCGTTTTTTCCGAAATCAATCCGGCCAAATCATTTAACCTTTATAAGGTTGATCTTTTCCCCAATACTGATCGTTTTATTGTTGGGCGAAGAATATATGATTGCTCTCGTTCTGTTTATTGTCCTCGCGACGACTGACATGCTGGATGGCTCAATGGCTCGGGTGCGAAACCAAATTACAGCTTGGGGAAAGGTTTGGGATCCGATTGCTGACAAATTGCTGATTGGAATCGTGGTTGCAGTTTTACTTTTAAAAATTAATCTACCACTCACTATATTGTTGCTGGCCTTTGAGCTGGCTTTTATTTTGGGCGGAACTTTTTATAGATTGAAGGACAAGGATGCTCTTATCCAGGCCAATGTTTGGGGGAAAATTAAAATGAATTTTCATTGTTTTGGTGCCGGATTTTTGATGCTCGGTTTTTTCTTGCATATGCCAATGATGATTTTTATGGCGCAGGTATTACTTTACGTTAGCTTATTATTTGCGGCCATTAGTTTGTTTAAAAAGGGGATTTAACAAGTCTAGAGTCAAAAGTCAAAAGTCAAAAGTTGTAAGCAACTCTAGACTATTGACTTAAAACTTTTGACTATATATATGACCGATTGCTTGTTTTGTAAAATTGTAAATGGAGAAATTCCAGCGCATAAAGTTTACGAGGATAAAGATGTTCTTGCTTTTTTAGAGATCAATCCTGATAATTCTGGCCACACCTTGGTCATTTCCAAAAATCATTCTGAAAACTTATTGGATACGTCCGGTGAAGATTTGCGGACTCTGATCAGCATTATTCCAAAAATAGCAAAAGGAGTTTGTGAGTCTTTGGATTATAAAGGCTTTAATTTACTTGTAAATAATGGCTCAGTTGCAGGTCAGTTAGTTCCTCATTTACATTTTCATATTATTCCAAGGAAAGAGGATGATGGGCATGAGCATTTTGTAGGGGAGCCGTATCAAGACGGGGAGATTGAGCAAGTGGCAGAGAAAATAAGAAAAATTTTGAAATAAATAAGATAACACATATATGAGTATGCAAGGTCCACAATTTTTGCACGAAAGAAATCCCAATCTTCATACCACTCCTCCAGTAGAACACGAGAAATCAAGAAAAAGGAAAAAGGGTGAAAAATCATCTCAAAAACCGGCAGAAAAAATTTCTGACTGGCTAGGCGTTATTGAAAAAACTCACATGGGCCACAGAGATGACCCACGCGTTTTGGATAGAATCAAGCAAAGTTACTACAAATCACTTGTCATTAAACCTGAAAATATTCCTGACAGCTACTATGAAACCCAAAGAAGATTAGCGAGAGAGCTGGGACATGGTGATGTTGAAATTACTGATGAAGTACGGCGGCAGGCAGAAGAGGTCATTGTTGCTGACCAGAAATCAACCTTGGACAATTGGCTTGACTATTTTACCTCAGAAGACTCAATTAGTTTTCCAACCTGGGCAAAATACTGGGCTTTTACCGGTATGGTAAAATTATCAACTTTTGACAAAGAAAAGCAAGTTTTTGGTAAAAGAAGAAAAGATACAGTAGCTCCATTTCCTGATCTAAATAGAGAAGCTTTGGCTTACGTTGTGGATGCAATGGCAAAAAAAATTAATAAAGAAAATGTCTCGTTAGCAGAAGATGATCCAGAATTCAAGAAACTGTTGCAGGGCGCGAATTTTGGTAAGCTTTATGCCTGGGCAATTGAAAAAGTTACGCCAGCAGAAGAAAGCGAACTGATGATAACCACGGGTGACTGGATTAAATACAATGAGGGAGCGGATCATATGCCATTGGTAGAATCGCTCCAAGGACATGGAACAGGTTGGTGTACAGCTGGAGAAAGTACCGCAGAAGCACAGCTCGAGAACGGAGACTTTTATGTCTATTATTCTCATGATAAACAAGGTAATCCAATAATACCTAGGCTTGCTATTCGTATGGAAGGCGAAAATATTGCCGAAGTAAGAGGAGTGGCAGCTCAACAAAATCTTGATCCACATATTGCAAATACAGATATATTAGATGACAAGCTCAATAAATTCGGAAAGGAGGGGGAGAGATACAAAAGTAAATCAGCAGCTATGAAGCGGTTGACAGAGTTGGAAGCAAAAAATAATGCTAGCGAAGAACTATCCATGGACGATCTCCGCTTTCTCTATGAGTTTGACGGCAAGATTGAAGGATTTGGTTATGAAAAAGATCCGCGAATATGTGAAATTTTTTCTGGTAGGGATATGAGAGCGGATCTGTCCCATATTCTTGGCATACCAAAGTTTCAAATCAGTACAACAAAAGCAATAGCTTTGAGTGGAAACATAAAGTATCATCACGGCGATCTTGTGCTTGATCTTCTTTCCTCGGCAAAAGTGTTAAAACTTCCTGAAGCTATTAGTGGCGATCTTGATCTTAGTCGACTTGCCTCAGTAGACGGACTAAAACTTCCGGAATCTGTTGGCGGCTATCTTGAGCTTAGTAGCCTTACCTCGGCAGAAGGATTAAAACTTCCAGGGTCTATTGGCGGCGATCTTGAACTTGGTAGCCTTACCTCGGCAGAAGGACTAAAATTTTCGGAATCTATTGGCGGTTGGCTTACTCTTGGTAGCCTTACCTCGGCAGAAGGACTAAAACTTCCGGAATCTATTGGCGGTAATCTTGATCTTGGTAGCCTTACCTCGGTAGAAGGATTAAAACTTCCGAAATCTATCGGCGGTGTTATTTATTTTAGCAAAGATATTTCTGTGACTGAACAGGACAAGTTAAGACAGCAGTATCCAAATTTGAAATTACTGTTTGAATAAAGTATGGAAAAGTTCTGGAAAACAATTAAAAGTAAACTTGTTCACGAAAATCCCTGGTATAAAATATTGGAGGATGATGTTGCATTGCCTGATGGAAATGAATGCAAATATTTTGTAATGGATTATGCAGATTTTGTCATTGTTATTCCACTTACAAAAGATAATGAAGTTTATCTAGTCGGCCAATATCGATATCCTACCAAAGAATATACCTGGGAACTGCCATCGGGTGGAATTGATATTGAAAAAAATGAAACCCCTCTGGCGGCTGCGAAACGGGAAATGGCGGAAGAGGTTAGTTTGCAATCGGACAATTGGGAAAAGATTGGTGAGTTTTATACGGCGAATAGTTATTCCAACCAACGTGGTCATGTCTATGTTGCTCGTGAGGTTGAACCCACTACCAAGGAAATTAAGCCTGATTATAATGAGTTTTTGGAAACGAAAAAAGTTACTCTTGAGCAATTGGGAAACATGATCAAGGCCGGTGAAATTACTGACGGTCCGACTATGGCTTGTTTTTGTAAATTACAATTATTTTTAGATAGTTAAATATGACAAACAATAATGATTTTAGTGCAACACCTGAAGAAAAGGCTGAATATGAAAAATTAATCAAAGATCCAGTCGGAAAGGCTTATACTTCTGTTTGGCTGAAAGAAATTTTAACGAAGTTTTCATTTTGGAAAAAAAAAGAAAAAATAAAAAAAGAAGATGAAAAAAAATTGAAAAAAGTGAGGAAGATATCAGGAAACAAATAAAAAAAATGTAATAATTCGTTTATATGGCAAATCTTGACCAACAATCAATTGACGAAAATCGCGCGCCGGCAGGCGGAGAGGAGGAATTGGATTTAGAATATCCTCAGTATTACAAAGAAGGTGCGCAACCAATTGAAACTTTACCAAAAGGAAAACAATTGACTTCTGAGGACTACAAGGAGCTGGCTTTGAGATTATCCCCTGAACAGTGGAGGCAAGCGTTTAGGGAAAAAAATATATCTGAAGCAGACGCGAATAAGTTTGTCGAGCAAATGCAAGAATTGCGTCTTAAAGAATTAAAAACAGCAGAAGACGTTAAGGGATTTAAAAAATTTTTAAAAACATTATCCAATTTACCGGGTAATAAGTGGTTAAGAGGCGCCTTGGCGGCCATAATGCTGATGGTCACTCCGATACCAGATGTAGAGGCTACTCAAAGAGATGAACAATCTTCAAGTGAACAGGCACCGGCTCAAAATCTGGAAGAGGCAGAAGGTCATGAGTTTACGGTCAAATACCCAAAGGGGATAAAAGTATCAAAGGAAGAGGGGATTGGAGAGGCTGAGCCAGAAGAAGCAGTGGAAGTTGATCCATTGGCCGGAAAAGATTTGAAAATAAAACCAAGAGTTAAACTTAATAAAACAACGGTGAAGATTGATCAAGAGTCAATGCGGACGGGAAATGATCCTTCAACTGAAACCCTGCCAAATCCTGAGACATTATTTTCCAAAGGGGATCAGTTTGATCTAAAAGTGGATTGGTCAAAAAGATATGAAGCAAAAAAAATATCTCCGGAACAAAAGGAGGCATTAAAGGAGTATTTTAGAACAGAACTAAGAACGCAAGCAGAGGAACAGGGCAAATCTGTTGAAGAGATTAAAGCAGTTTATGTTAAGTTGACAGGTAAGGGTAGTTCGGAGGGAAATCTTGATAAAAACCGTGAGCTGCAGCATGGTCGCGGAGATCTTGGAGAAGCAACTGTGAGAGAAGTTTTAGATGAACTGGGCATAAAAGATTTTGAAATTATGAGAGGGGATGAAGACAAGGTTGGTGCTGATGTTGATGGAGAATGGTTGGAAAAAGACGGAGTTGATGAATTATTAAAAAAAGAATTTGGCTTAAACGATGAACAGTTACATACATTTATTAGAAATTATAATCGTGGACATTTGAATTTGGAAAAATTAACAGAGGAGGAAAGAAATTTACTTAACCAAGTATTTGAAAGTCGTCGAGGGGTTGATGTTGCACTTGTGGTTGCTTTTGAAGCTGATGACATTGTTAGGGAAATTCCGCCGGAGCCACCATTGGAAGAAAAAGAGGTAGATATTGTAGTGCCAGAAATTGAATTTGATCTTGAACAGGAGCCGGAGCCAGAACCTGTCCCAGTACCAAGGCCAACTCCAAAGCCTGTCCACGATAGATATAAGTTTGAACTTGAAACAGGGGAAATTGGAATTAAATTGCCATCAGTTCCAAAAGATGAAACACCGGAAGAAGAAACCTTTGTGACTCATCGAAAAGACAAAGCAATCATAATTGATGAGCATGGAGTTGTAGATCCTCAGAATTATGGAGAATTCCCGCCGAAAGGGAAAAAAGAAGATTTTCCACCGCCACCCGATAAAGACAAGGAAGAAGAAGAAGATGATGATGATGATGATTCGATTCATGACCCACCTGATCCACCACCACCACCACCGCCAGAATTTATTAAATCAACCAAATCAGGAACATTAACTGAGCAACGACAATCAATGGGTAGAGAAACTTTGAAAAAGGGCAGAAAGACAAAAGGAAAATTTGAAAAAGTAGGAAAATCAAGAACCAAATCCTATCATCGAGCGCCAGCTGACCAAGAGGTTGATCAACGGCCGGATGAATCACCAAAGTTCAGGCCAAAGATAGAGAAAGGGCGAAGTAAAAAAGTTAAAAATAGAACAAAGAATAGGGCAACTGAACGAAAGTTTGTGAGAGGTCAAAAAGGAGAAGATTTAGAATAATACAAAAAGCTCCCTAAGGGGAGCTTTTTGGTTGTCAAAAATTGATTTGCATTATTTGAAATAAAGTAGTAAGTTGTAATTAGTAAGTTGTGAATAATGATTAGAAAAAATATGAAACTATTAGTGACCGGAGGAGCAGGATTTATCGGATCGAATTTTATCCGCTATGTTTTGAATAAATATCCGCAGGACCAGGTTATCAATCTGGATAGTTTGACTTATGCGGGTAATTTGGAAAATCTAAAAGACTTTGAAAATCACCCAAACTATAAGTTTGTGAAGGGGGATATTTTAAATTCCGAATTGGTAGCGCATATTGCTGTTGATTGTGACATTATTGTGCATTTCGCGGCAGAGTCTCATGTCGACCGATCAGTTTTGGATCCATTTTCTTTTGTTCGGACAAATGTGCTTGGAACTCATTCACTTCTCGAAGTTGCTCGTCAGCTTGGGAACAAAAGATTTCACCATGTTTCTACAGATGAGGTTTTTGGTTCACTATCACTGGAAGATGAAAACAAAGCATTTCATGAAGAAACTCCATATGACCCGAAAAGTCCGTACTCTTCTTCCAAGGCCGCATCAGATCATTTGGTGCGAGCATATTATCACACTTATGGCTTGCCGATTACAATTTCAAATTGCTCAAATAATTATGGCCCGTTTCAATTTCCAGAAAAAGTTATTCCACTTTTCATTACGAATCTAATGGAAGGAAAAAAAGTCCCACTTTACGGAGACGGCAAGAACGTTCGTGATTGGATTCACGTTGATGACCATTGCGAAGCGGTTGATTTAGTTATTCGTGGTGGAAGGATTGGTCATACTTATTGTATTGGCGGAGATTCTGAAAAATCAAATTACGAATTAACAATGGCAATTTTACAGGGTATGGGATTTGGTGAAGAAATGATTGAATATGTAAAGGATCGCCCGGGTCATGATCGGCGTTACGCAGTTCGTTCACACAAGGTTCAAGCCGAGCTAGGGTGGCAACCAAAAATGAATTTTGAGCAGGGGATCAAGCAGACAATTGATTGGTATGCGAATAATGGTGGTTGGTGGCAGAGGATTAAGTCTGGGGATTACAAAGATTATTATGAGCAGTGGTACAATAGGAAATAAGGAGCAAGGACCAAGGGGCAAAGAGCAAAGAAAGACAAAAGAATAAAGATTAAAGCATAAAGACAATTTAGATATAGAAAAAGCATTCAGTAGGGGACGGTCGTGACCGTTCCTACTGAGTGCTTTTTTGTTTGACCTCTCGGCTATGCTCGAGGTCGTTGACGGAGAAAGAGGGGAGTGTTTCGATACTATTGATCCCGCCGATGTAGGGGTTGACAAAGGGTAATGAGTGTGATATAGTTCTCAGTCAAATCAAAGGGAAAGATCCTTGATTGTTATTATAAATAATCAGCGATCTTTTCCCTTGATAATCTGCCATATCGGCAGGTGGGGAAAACGGCGATTCATAGTCGCCGGGTTTGTAGCTCTTTCAATGGAGGACGCCATGGGTAGTGGCAAAGAAAAGAATCTGTACAAGACTTTTGTCGGACAACAAGCGTCAATTCTGGAAATGATCATGTCCAAAACGCGTAAGCTTGCGGATGTGGTCAGGTGGCTACAGGTCATGATTGCGGAGGCTAACTTTATCGAATTGCTCGATGAAGCGGAGAAAAAGAAGAAGGTATTATTTGCTCATGTTCCGATGGAGGTGGGGTTGGTCTCCGTGCCTGCCACCGAAGAGACGTTCAACTCGCTCGATTGTTTCAAGAAGGATATTCCATGGTACAGTAGACGCGTGAGGATTTGCGACGTTCGTGAAAGTTTCAAGTCGTGGTTCGGCTCGATGGATGTCGGTTCTTTCGATGGGTCGATTCTGGCCTACTCAACGTTGACGCGGGATGCGGACGATGAAGAGATTCTGTCAGAGCTCGGTGGCGCGGAAATGGCAGAAACTACTCTTTCCGAGATTTGGTATCTCATGCTTTTGCAGAAAGGGAAAGATGACGAAGGGGCTCTTCTTACGAATGTGCAACCGAATATTTTTTATGTTCGTGACAATACCGGTGTGCTTCGCACGGTTTACGTTGAGTGGCATGGTGATGGGTGGATGGTAAATGCCTTTACGTTCAATCGCGGATGGAAATTCATCCGGCGCGTGTTCTTTCGTATGCCTCGTCCTTCAGGCGAAACAGACAATGCATGGGAGCCTGTGCGCAGTTGATCCTTAATTCCTTGAACCTTTGTCCCCGTCTTTCTCAAAAGGCGGGGCATTTTTTTTCTCGCCGTTGGCAGGGTGAATTTGACTTTTGCCTTAAATTTGATTAAACTGGATTTAGATTATTCTTAATTTATTTGCTATATGAAACTGTTAATCATCGGATCAAAGGGGATGCTCGGTCAAGAATTAGCCAAAGTATTTAGTAATTATGAATTAACGCTTTGGGACAGGGAAGAATTAGATATAACTGATGAAAAAGCGGTTAACCAGAAGATCAGGGAACTACAGCCGGAATTAATTATTAATTCTGCAGCTTACAACGCAGTTGATGATTGCGAAGAAAAGTTTGAATTAGCAAAAAAAATTAACCATCAAGGGCCGATTAATCTAGCCAAGGCTGCCAATAAGGTTGGCGCTTTTTTAATTCACTACAGTACGGACTATGTTTTTGACGGTCAAAAGCAAGAAGGTTATCTAGAATATGATTTGCCGGCACCGATTTCAAAATACGGTGAATCAAAATATTTAGGCGAAGAGATTTTAGAGCATAATGATTTGACTTTTTTAATCAGAACTTCTCGTTTGTTTGGGAAATCAGCCTTGATTGAAGGAGCAAAAAAAAGTTTTGTGGAAATAATGTTAAAGTTGGCTGATGAAAAAGAGGAGCTGGATATTGTTGACGAAGAAGTGAGCAGTCCAACCTACGTCGTTGATCTGGCTGAACAAACCAAATTATTGGTCGAAGGAGATTATGCTCCTGGGATTTATCACGTCACAAATGAAGGCGCCTGTACCTGGTGTGAATTTGCTTGTGAAATTTTTGAACGAGCTAACAAAACTGTGAAAATAAACCCAGTTGCTTGTAGTGTATTTCCTCGCTCAGCGAAAAGACCGATGTTTTCCAGTTTAATTAATTCAAAACTGCCAAAAATGAGAAGTTGGCAAGATGCGCTCCAATCATTTTTGGATGAAATTGGGGCGGTTGAAAAAGTTTCCGCCCCTGGCGGAAATAAAGTTGATCGAATCGAGAAAGCACCAGAGATCCATTTGTCAGACGGGTTTAGAATGGAAGAAGAAAAGGTTGACCCAGCTCCTCTTGTAAACGAAGAACTTGTTGCGCCGGAGTCGCCGGTTGAAAAAGTTTTTGTGGAACATGTTCAGCAAGTCGAGCAAAAAATTAATGTAGTTTCTAACTCTTCGACTCACTCACCGCGTTCGTTCGCTCCCACCTCCGTTAAAACTACGGCGGGCAGGCAGAGTGACACACAAAAAAATATGAAAGGTATTATTTTGGCAGGAGGAAAGGGTACTCGCCTGCATCCGTTAACAAAAATTACCAGCAAGCAGCTATTGACGATTTATAACAAACCAATGGTCATGTATCCGCTGGAAACACTAATTAAGTCCGGGATTAAAGATATTTTGATAATTGTTGCTCCGGAGTATGCTGGCCAGTATTTGCAATTGCTTGGTTCAGGAAAAGAATGGGGTGTGAAAATTACCTATGAAATTCAGGATGCGCCAAAAGGATTGCCGGAAGCATTTATTATCGGTGAGAATTTTATTGGTGATGATAATGTAACCTTAATTTTGGGTGATAATCTGTTTTTTGATCATGATTTTACTGAAGATATTAAATCCTTTGATAAAGGTGGACGCATTTTTGCCGTTGAAGTTCCGGATCCAGAGCGTTTCGGAGTGGTTGAGTTTGATATCAATAAGCAGGTGCTGTCGATTGAAGAAAAACCAAAAGAGCCAAAAAGTAATTATGCGATTCCAGGAATATATATTTTTGACAGTCGAGTTGCTAATATTGCAAAGGGAATAAAGCCGACCTGGCGCCCAGAAACTGATATTACTGAAGTACACAAAGCATATTTGACAATTAATGAGCTGGATGTTCGTCTGATTCGTGGTCGTTGGCTCGATACCGGCACCTTTGAATCTCTGTTGCAAGCTGGAAATATTGTAGCAACTCTCGAGTATCAAAAGAAAATGGGATTTAATACAAAGATCTCTGGTGGTATCAATTGAAATAATAATCTGCTATAATAGATACGATAAAAGATTTAAAAATAAAAAGAAAAATGTATGCTTAAAATTGCTTATAGTGAGATTTTAGGAAAATCATGGAAGTGGACAATAAAAAATAAAATTCTTTGGATTTTTGGAATATTTATCGGTGGCGGAGGTGCTATTTATAATATTCCAACAAGAGAAGACACGGAAGCTTTACAAGGTTTTTCGTTTAATGAAGCAATGGGTAATCTTGGTGTTAGTCTTTCTGAGCCAGGTGTTATTGCCATGGTCATTGGCCTTGCTCTTTTAGGAATAGCGTTGGTATTAATTGGTTTTTGGGCAAATGCCAGTATCTTGATTGGGTTGAGTAAAGTTAAAGCTGGAAGCCCAGTTAAATTTGTTGAATTGTTTAAGAGTGGGTTCAATAAAATTGGGAGAATTTTGTTGATGGAAATTTTATTTGGAATTTTGAATTTAGTTTTTTTAGTTTTAGGCTTAATCTTTGTTTTTGCACGTGAAGGCGGAACAATCTGGATTGGAATCGTTATTGTAACTGTTCTGATGATTATTTATAACTTGCTTATTTTTGTCTTCCGTCATTATTCCTACTGTTTTGCAGTTTTAGAAAATGAAAAAGCCTGGTCTTCTATTAAAAAAGGATGGCAATTGTTTAGGGCTAATATTGGCGCGTTACTGGTTGTTAAATTGATGGAAATCGCATTATGGATAGGTATCAGTATTGGCGTAATTGTTGCATTGTTAATTCTCGTGATTCCATTTATTCTGTTGGGTCTTATCCTTAGTTTTACTGCTGGGCCAGTTGGTTTGACGATAGCTGTAACTCTTGGAATAATTTTGATACTTTTGGCTCTTCTAATATTACGAGGCGCGGTAAACACTTTTATGCGCAGTTATCTAACGCATGTCTACTGGCAGGCAAAGGGTAACTAGAGAATAGAGATTAGGGATTAGTGAATAATAAAAAAGAAGACAAATAAAAAATGCTTTCATTGATTTGAAAGCGTTTTTATTTATTCTAAGTTGTAATAATTATTCCAAGGAAAGGCTCCATAAAAAACCGTCTTGAACAAAGAAGATGTTTTCAGAATTTGAGTCAATTCCAAAACTGGTTACATTTTTAAATGGAAGAGTAATGAAAAAGTGTCCATCACGATCGTCAAGTTCAATAATATGAAGTTTATTGTTTTGCAAGGCGATTGTATAGTTTGAAAATTTGTGCCATTTGGCGTTTTCAAGACCCTGACTGTAGCGAGTAATGTTTCTTTCAACAATTGTTGGTGCTGATAATTCCAAAAAGGATAGCTCCTGATTTGTTTGCAAGAGTAATAAATTCGCATCTTCGTGTAATTCAGCGTGCTCAACGTTTTGTTTATTGGTAAGGATCTTATCAAGGTCATTGTTAACAAGATAAAAAATATTATTGTTAATGTCATTGAAACCCAGTTTTGAATTATATAAGTTATCGAATTTATAAGCTGAATTTTTTAACTCAATTGTTTTGAAAAGTAAATTTTTGTTGTCATTTGTTAGATGGTATTTTGAAAGAAGAGTTTTGTTGTTTGTTTGTTTTATGATGAAAATTTCTTTATCATTCATGTAATAATCAAAGAGTTTTTCTGAAGTTTCTAGAGAAAAAATTGGCTCGGTTTTTTTCGATAGTACATTGAGCTCAAAGACTTGGTTACCGGTTTCGAAATATAAAATATTTGAGTCTTTTTTGCTCCATTTAAAATTTTCCCCTTTTATATTTTGATCATTCAAATCAAATGGCTTCACTTCTGTTGCTGTTGAGGTCGGTAGAATGGTTGAATGTTCTTTTGTGTTAAATAATATGAATGAATTGTTTTTTGCCCAGATTACTGACGGATCGGTAAGGTTTGAGTTATTATTGAATAATAAATAACTTTTTTTATTGCTTAGATTTAGTAAATATAAATAATCCTGTGAAAAGTCAGTAACTGTATAAATCGCAAATTTGTTGTCCGGGCTAAAGTTCAGCCAGGCTATGTTTTTTTCACTAATCAGTTCAGGTTCGGATTTTTGGAACAAAATAATGTCTTCGGCAAAAGTTGTTTCCTGGCTTCTGACGGATAACTTTTTTGACCAGTCGTAGTAGTTTTCTTTTTTAAGTTCAATGAAATATTCATCTGGCAGTAGATTATTAAGACGGACCGGGGTTTTTTTATTTAACTTTTTATTATTCAAATACAGTTGTGCTCCGTTTGGAGCAGTATCAACAACTAAAGCGCCGGACTTTTGAATTTTTGTTTTTTTTATATTATAACGATAGCCTGCGGTATAAAAAATTAAGATCGGTGCGCAGACCGCAAAGGTTAGGATAAATATTGTGGCTATTACTCGACGAGTTACTAAATTCATACGTAATTAAATAGTAAAATTGGGGCATTTGGTGCTCATATCACACTGAATGCATTCTACCAGATTTATATAGAAAAATCAAGAGTATTTTCTTTTTTATTAAAGTATGATACCATTGAAAATAGGTTAATTGTATCTAAATATGGCTAAATTCATCATTCAGGGAAATAAAAAATTAAAAGGCGAAATATCTGTAAATGGAGCCAAAAATGCGGCTTTGAAGATAATTGCAGCTTCACTTTTGTCTGAGGACAAAATTATCATCAAAAACGTTCCGGATATCGAGGAGATAAACCGGCTTCTTGAGTTATGTCAAAGTGTTGGTAGCTCATTTGCTCGCGAAAATGGAGAGATTGAAATGCAAACAAAAGACATTAAGCAAACGGACTTAGATGCTGATTTGGTAAAGAAAATTCGGGCAGCCGTTTTGCTAATTGGTCCGATGTTGATTCGCAATGGTGAAGTTCGTTTACCTCATCCAGGTGGATGCGCGATTGGCCAGCGACCGATTGATATTTTTATTGACGGGTTTAGAAAATTTGGAGCTGAAGTAATAGAGAATCAGGATCATTATCATTTTCGGGCTGAAAAGCTGAAAGGTATGACTTTTATTTTTCCAAAAATTTCAGTTACTGCTACTGAAGTTTTGATGATGACCGCGACACTAGCGGAGGGTAAAACAATTTTGAAAAATGCAGCATGTGAGCCGGAAATACCGGCCTTGGCAGAATATTTAAACCGATGTGGCGCGAAAATCGAAGGTGCGGGTACACATACAATTGTAATTGAGGGAGTTAAGAAACTATCAGCTAATATATATGAAGTCATTCCTGACCGAGTTGAAGCAGGAAGTTTTGCAATCCTTGGTGCTCTGTGCGGAGATCCAATTCGAGTGACTAATTGTCGCCCCGATCATTTGGAGGCTTTGTGGAGTACGTTTGATAAGATGGGGGTTGACTATGAATTAGGAAAAGACTGGGTAGAAGTTTGCCAGACCCAAAAAGTTAAATCAGTAGATGTTGTAACTCACGAATATCCAGGATTTATTACCGACCTCCAACAGCCATTTACAGTTTTACTTACTCAAGCCGAAGGAATAAGTTTAGTGCATGAAACAATTTTTGAAGGTCGCCTTTTTTACACAGATAAATTGAAACAGATGGGCGCGAATATTATTATGTGCGATCCTCATCGGGTGATTGTTAACGGCCCAAGTAAATTATTTGGTCGCCATCTGGAAAGTCCTGATCTCAGAGCTGGATTTGCTCTCATTTTGGCGGGTCTGATCGCTGAGGGCGAAACACAGATTGATAATATTTACCAGATTGATCGCGGTTACGAAAAGATTGAAGAGCGTTTGCAGAATTTGGGCGCGGACATCAAAAGAGTGTAGATTTTAACAATAAAAATGAAGTTATGGAAAATGGATATAAAAACAAAAACAAAAATGTAAAAAAGACAATTATCGTTCTGTTTATTTTGGTAATATTGGGAGTATTTTTTGCCGGTGGGTTTATTATCGGAAAATTAACTGACGGGAAAATTAATTATAAAGTAAATCCAGATTTATATAAACAAACTAAACTGCCTGAGGTTTTTGATAGTGGTTTAATAAAACAGGTCTGGACAATAATTCAAAATGATTTTGTAGATAAAGATAAAATTAGTGAAGAAGATTTATATTACGGAGCATTGAAAGGATTTGTGGCTGGACTTGATGATCCATATACCGTACTTTTTGAGCCACAAACTGCAAAGGATTTTGATGATCAGATTGCAGGTGAATTTCAAGGAATTGGAGCGGAGATTGGAATCAAGGACGGGATAGTTACTATTATTGCGCCTCTGCCAGATACACCGGCTGACAAGGCTGGGGTAATGGCCGGGGACAAGGTTTTTGCCGTTGATGATCAAGAAATTTTCGGTATGGGGCTGGATGAAGTTGTTCATCTGATTCGTGGTGAAAAGGGAACTCCGGTCAAATTATTAATAGTTCGGGGTGAAGAAGTAGCGCAGGAAATTACAATTGTCCGAGGTGTGATTGAATTGAAAAGTGTAAAATGGGAATTCAGAAATGACGGCCTGGTTTATCTAGAGGTTAACGCCTTCAACGGCGATACAAATAAATTATTCAATGAGTTTGTTCTAGAAGTTAAAAACAGAAAGCCAAAGGGAATTATTTTTGATATGAGAAATAATCCTGGCGGACTGCTCGAAACAGCGCTCGATATTAGTTCAATGTGGATTGAGAATGAATTAATAGCCATTGAAAAATTTGGTGATGGTCGGGAGATCGAATATTCAGCTGGAAAATCAGCTGCATTGAAAGATTACAAAACTGTTATTCTGATCAATCAGGGAAGCGCCTCTGGCTCGGAAATTGTAGCCGGTGCGTTTCAGGACTATAACATTGCAAAAATTGTTGGTATGACCAGTTTTGGCAAGGGTTCTGTCCAGGCTTTGAAAAAATTACCTGATGGCTCTTCCATTAAAATAACAATTGCAAAATGGTTGACACCAAAGGGAAAGAATATTAATGAAGAGGGGATTATCCCTGATGTTGAAATTGATTTGACTAAGGAAGATTTTTTAGCAGAAAAAGATCCGCAATTGGATAAAGCGGTAGAGATTTTACTAGCAAAGTAGGATTAACAAGTATTATTAATAAATTTAAGAACGGGGGAAATCCTTCGTTTTTTAAAGTCAAAAGTCAATGGTCAAAAGTCAAAAGTAGTGAATTGACTCTAGACTTTTGACTCAAGACTCTAGACTAATGTATGCAAGTAGTATTACTAAAACACATTGAAAAAATGGGTCGCAAGGGTGAAATTAAAAATGTTGCCAACGGTTACGCTCAAAACTTTTTATTTCCGCAAAAATTAGCAGTCCCAGCAACAGAACACAATGTAAAAAAATATTCTGTTGAAATGACAGATGAGAAAAAGGGAAAAGAGAAGAAAACCAAAACAAAGGGGTCAAAAGATCTGGCAAATCAATTGCGGTCAACTGAAGTGGTTTTTGAAGAAAAAGCTGATGAAAATAATACTTTGTTTGCCGGGATTTCAAAAGATAAACTGATTACTGCTTTAGCTGAAAAAGGAATTGATCTCAAGCCAAAGCAAATCGAGCTTAGTGATGCGATTAAAAAATTGGGTGAATATAAAGTGCCGGTAATGGTTGATGCGGGAATTAAGAGTGAGTTTAAGGTAGTTGTTAAGAAAGTTAATTGATGTTAATTAGAGCTAATTAGAGTTAATAAAAGAAAGTTAATTGAGCTGATGTACTTTTTAGGCAACTTCAATTATCTTACATTAACTTTTATTAACTTAGTTTTCGCATGTCTAAGTATATTTTTGTCGTCGGGGGGGTTATGAGTGGCGTTGGAAAAGGTATTGCCGCCGCGTCCATTGGTCGGGTTTTGCAGGGGAAAGGATATTCAGTTTCAGCGATCAAAATAGACCCGTATATTAATGTTGACGCCGGAACAATGAACCCCACTGAACATGGGGAAGTTTTTGTCACTGAGGATGGTGACGAAACTGATCAAGACCTTGGTAATTACGAAAGATTTCTTGATAAAAATATTTTGTCAGACAACTACATGACGACCGGTCGGGTGTATCAGACGGTAATTGAGCGTGAACGCAATTTGGAATATGGAGGAAAATGTGTTGAGGTGGTTCCGCATATTCCAGAAGAAATTATTAGACGCATTACCGATGCTACAAAAAAAAGTGAAACTGAGATAATGTTAATTGAGGTCGGTGGTACAATTGGTGAATATCAAAATATGTTGTTTCTCGAAGCCGCGAGAATGATGAAAATGCAGAATTTTCATGATGTGATTTTTGTACTGGTTTCATTTTTGCCAGTTCCATCAAAAGTGGGGGAAATGAAAACCAAACCAACTCAGTACGCTATCAGAACTTTAAATTCAGCCGGTATTCGGGCTGATTTTGTTTTGTGTCGCGCGGAAAAGCCATTGGACAAAATTCGTAAGCAAAAAATTGCAATTTCCGGTAGTATCTTTCCTGACCATATTATTTCTGCACCCGATGTGGAATCAATTTATGAGATTCCGATTAATTTTGAAGCGGAAGAGGTTGGTAATAAAATACTTAAACTGTTTGGCTGGGGACCGAAGATGGGCGCACCCGGATTAGCTGACTGGCAGAGTTTAGTAAATACAATTGAAACTGTGGATCAGCCGGTTAAAATCGGTATTGTTGGTAAGTATTTCAAAACTGGAGATTTTGTTCTCAAAGATTCATATATTTCCGTAATCGAAGCGGTCAAGCATGCTTGTTGGTTTCACAACAGAAAGCCTGAAATTGAATGGATTAATTCCGAGGTTTATGAAAAAGAGCCAGAAAAACTTGAGGAATTGAAAAAATATGATGGCGTGATTGTGCCGGGCGGATTTGGTTCACGCGGTATTGAAGGAAAAATTTTAACAATCAAATATTTACGAGAAAATAAGATTCCATTTTTTGGTTTGTGTTACGGACTTCAGCTTGCTACAATTGAATTTGCCAGGAATGTTTGCGGAATTACAAATGCAACCTCGGAAGAAATTGATTCTGATTCGAAGGAGCAGGTCATTCACATCATGCCTGATCAGGTTGAAAATATTAAGCACAACCGTTATGGTTCAACAATGCGACTGGGCGCATTTCCCTGCGTATTGAGTGAAAATTCAATAAGTTTCAAAGCTTACAATAAAAAAGAAATTTCTGAGAGACACCGACATCGCTACGAAGTAAATAATGAATACCGGGAGCAACTGGAACAAGCCGGTTTAGTATTTGCCGGAAAATCACCTGATGACCGATTGGTGGAAATAATCGAACTTCCAGATCATCCGTTTTTCGTAGCAACTCAGTTTCATCCGGAGTTCAAATCAAGGCCACTCGTAGGGCATCCGCTTTTTAACGAGTTTGTGAAAGCATGTATGGGGAAGAATGGAGTAGATGGGAGCAGAGGCGTAGAAACGGAAGATGGGGAATTGCAGATTGTGAATTATTAAATAAAAATATGCAAGAAAAAATGGGGGGAGACCTTTCTCCAGAACAATTAAAACAAAACGCTGGAGCTTGGCAACAAAGATATGATAAAGAGATCGAATCAGCCTTAACAAATCCGGATTCTAATGTTGATGATATTTTAGAAATTGCCTGGCAAGATGCAGTTTTGGGCAGGATTGCGCCATTGTCTCCAGCAGAAAAACAAGCGCGTCAAGCTTTACGCAAGGAGGTTTGGGAAGGAACTAGAAATGATCCAGAATTATATGTTAGAATGTTGTTTGCCTTAGAAGGAATAAAACATGCTATTGAAAAGCGTTGGACTTTGGCTGGAACTGGCTTTGTGGCCCAGGGAGTTCATGATCCTTATTATCGAATGATGCGCCCAGAATATGGTGAGCAATATCTTAGTCGAGAAGATGATTCGTATGATGAATTACAGCAACATTGTTTGAGTTTTGTTGAAAAAAAGATTAGAAAAGAATTAAAAAGATTAAAAGCTGATGATAAAATAAAAGTGCCAGAAATTGGCTCTATTGGTGAAGTTGATGGAATGAAAGTAAAAATTGAAAGATATTCTGATAAAGGGGTAGTAGAAGTTGGTGGGTTTGGAGAATTAAAAACTATTGAAGAAAGACGAGCGTTTTTTGCTTTGCAAGATGCGGTTGGTGGAATTAATCCGGAAAGAATTGATCCAAATAAATTTGAATTACCACCGATTCCAGATCACTTTGAGTACATAAGTAGACATCATTCAGGAGGTGGTGGCATTATGGCTGCGCTAAAAGGTATTTCTTATGCGTTTGAAGAAGTTAGAATTAGTAGGGATGGTTTAAATGTTGCGGATGAACTCCGAAAATTAATTTCAACCACAGACCCTGAAAAAAAATATAATGTTAAGTTTGTATACGATAAAGGTAAGGGTGTGAAAGTTGAAGCTGTTGAATTATAAAATTTAAAATAAAAAGAAGACCCTGCATCGCGAGGCCTTCTTTTTATTATCTAATACTGCAAAATTTTCTTGATTTCACTGATTTCCTTTTCCTTGTGTGCCAAAATCTTTCGAATGTTTTCCGCTCCGCTGGTTGAGGCTTCCAAAAATCCTTGCATAGCCGCCTCCGCAAACCAGCCATTGTTCAGCCAGTCAAAAAGCCATTGGTCAGTATAGCGAGGATCTTCCTGGTTGATTCCAGAGCCAATTGCTCGGAGCCATCTTCGGTTGAAAAGTTCTTGTGAACCGATTGGCGGAGCCATGATGATCGGCAATCCGAGAGCGGTATAGAAACTCAGTTCACTCGGTTTTGTCCAGAGAATGTCGGTGTGACTGATTGCTTTGTTAAATTTTTTAAAATAGCCATCTTTTGTTTGACTGTAAATAATTTTAATGCTTTTATTTAGTTCATCGCCAAGTCCAAGCTTTCTTACTTCCTGTTTGAAATATTTGCTAACATTATTGTGAATGCCGGCGACTAATATGACGCGGATTTGTTTTTGGCGGATTTTTTTTCGTAAACTTTTGACAATTTCAATACCAAGCTCTCTTTGTGCGCCTGCGCCACCAACTGCAAACATGAGTGTGAGTGGGTGATGTTTTTTCTTTGGGAAATTGTGCTCGCCCAGATGATGCGAAACGGTTTCTTTGTATCTGTCCAGATAAACTTTTTGTGGGTCAAGAGTAAACAATCGGTAGCCAAGTTCTTTCCGCAACGTTGTTTCTTTTTCTCCACCAACGAGCTCGTCCGGTAGGGGAAAGCCAGTTATGAAAATATTTTCCGGTTTGACACCATAGAGCTGCAGTCTCTTTTCAACGCGATGGTTTGGCGCCAAGTATTTAATTCTACTTTTCGCTGGATTCAGTGGCACCCAGGCACGGCTGAGGTCGGTGTCAGTTCCAAGACAATAAATTTCACCGGGATAATCAAAAATTTCTGCCATGAAAGCAGGTATGAAAAATGTGCAAACCAAGGGAAGAGGATTTTTCGCAAGTTTGTCGATTAGATGTTTGCCCCACTTTTTTCTCTTAATTAGAGAGATGGTAGATTTAACCTGTATTGTTGGCTCGGACAGATCTCTTTTGGGATAAAATGGGGGAATGGCCTGAAGTTTGTCAAATAAATCCCAAACAATCTCTCCGATTACTGGAGTTTTTTTGAATCGAGAAATAAATTCATAGCCTTTGCGACTTTGTCTCCAGACCTTTCGATCAGAAGCTGGAATTCCTTTATAGTCATTGGCATTAATGATTTTTTTGTTGTGAGACAATTTACGCAAAGGAAATGCAGCGCGTTGATGACCGTAACCCATGTCTACGGCGATTACGTGTGCTTTTTGGTTGTTCATATTTTTTTAGTCTTGAGTCTAGGGTCAAAAGTCAAAAGTTACCTAACGGACTCTAGACTATTGACTAGTTACATTTTACCATATTTTTACCAAAGAAAAAAGGCGACTCGGTGAGGAGCGCCTTCTAATTTTCAAAAGAAACTATTGTCCTTGACTGAAGCCAAGTGTGGCAGCCAGTCGACTCAACCAATTTCTGTGTTCAAGTTCCCTTGTTGCTTCTACGGTTTTTCTTTTCGCTACGGTTGTTTCTTCAATTTTTCGCTGGATTGTGTCATTTGCAAAGCCCAGCTTTTCAATGGTCATGTCCGCAATGTTCCTGCAGATTTCTGCGTAGATAAGTGGCATTGCGATTTTGATGTCATCAAGTTTTTCTCGTGTAAGTACCAGGACTTGAATTTTACTGCTTCCAGCCAAGACGGTCGCGGTACGCCGAACGGTTTTTTTGGCTAAGCCACTTTCACCGATGATAGCTCCTTTTTTGAACTTGTGCACGGTGTCTCCGCCCACCTTGATAGCAGCCTCACCGGAAAGAAGGATGAAGAGCTCATTGCCGACCTCTCCTTCCATCATCATTGTTTCGTCCAGCGAATAGGTTTTTCGCGTGAATTGCTGTAAAAGCCAAATAGCAGTTTTTGGTTCGATATCGTCAAACAACGATAACTTCATTTCTGTGTATATTGCTGTTGCAAATTCCTCAGATATTCCATCAATGAAATCAGTATCCATATTGACCTCCCTTTTTGTAAAGTTGCAAGTAAATCACACAACTACATCTTATCATAATTCTATCTCAAATAAAAGGAGGTTATCCAGAGGTCAAAATTTATCAAATTAGCTTGACCTTTCGACAAGCCTGACTGCTGTCAGGCAGGCTCAAGGTCTTGACAAAATCTAAAAAGTTTGCTATAATGTATAGGAAGATATGAATAACATAGCTTCGTAACGAAATTTTCAAATTTTAAAACGAAAATTGTTAAAAGCGAGGAAGCATAATGATAAAATTACGCTGACAAGCTTTTACCAATTTGCAGTAAAAATTTGGGAATTGCAGTAGAAACTATGTTATTCATAGCTTCCAAAGAGTGAAGAGTCCAACAAAAAGAGGGGCTTTTCATTTATTTTAAATAGATGGTAGAATAGGGGTATACTTAACAATTAACAAACAAATCTATGTCAGTAGAAAATTGGAACCAAACACCTTCTTCAAATGAGGAAGAACAAAATAAAGAGCTAATTGGTCGCGCCAGAGGATTGGAGCGTGATTTTCATGAGATGTTAAAAAGAAACAATGGAAAATATCCTTCAAGTGACGACATGGGGCGATTTCCAGCAGAGGATAGTGATGCAATTCATGAGTTAGACAATTTTTTTGAATTTGATTGTGACAATATTCCCTCTTTGGACGTTGGGGACGGCGGGAATAATCACGTAGATGAATTAAAAAAGTTATCTGATGAATTGTGGCTATATAGAGAGGTTGAAGCCAATTATGATGTTGACGAGAAAGAAGTATCTTTTATAAGCAAGGAAAAAGCAATGGAGCTAATTCGAAGTAGAATTGAAGAAAGAAAAAAACGAATCAAAGGATTAGAAGATGAAAATCAAGAAGCGGAAAAAGTATTAAACGAATAAAAATAATTAAAATTTATGAAAGATCCTACAATGGGTAATGATCCAAGCCCGGAGGTAGAGAATGAACATGAAAAAGAAGTAGCTGAAGAAAGCTATGATGATTTAGGTTTATGTTTAGATGAAGATGAATTCAATAAAGTCGAGTTTTCAGTGAAAAACATTGACCAAATAGCTGATTGGGCAGATAAAGAATTGGAGGCATTTGAAGAAATGCGTAGTTCTTTTGGTATGGGTTTTCACTTGGAGGATGAGTTGGAAAGTATTTTTAGTTTGGTAGCTCGGAAGATGAATGTAAAAGTTGATGCAAGTTCTTTGTTGAACAGAAGCGTAACAAAGTCTTCAGAAGATTATGATGATCATGAAGAAGGAGAAGTCAGTTTTTTTGGTGAAACAATAGGTTATTCAACCGGTCATGATGGATGGGGGTTTAGATTAACTAGTACTGGTGAAATTAAAAAAGCTATGAAAAGAGCTTTTACTAAAATGTTAGCGATGAAAGAATAAAATATAAGTAATAAATTACAAAAAATAACACAAATTTTATGTCAGAAAAAATGATGGGAGCCGGACCAACTCCGGAAAAACAAGAATTTACACCTATAAAATATGAAGGGTGTCTACCGTCTTTGCCAAAGGGCGCTATAATTAACCTTGAAGAAAAATTAGCGCAAGGGTCTTTGATTACTGACACAGGTGTGTTTACAGAATTTTTGAAAAAACACAAAGATAAAACAGAATTTAGTCAGGAAGACATTGATAATATTTATAAAGAAAGTATCTTGGCCGGTGCAATTGATCACCATTCTATAGATGCTTTTTTTAGCGCCAAAGGAGTTGATTCAAGAAAGTGTTCAACTCAAATGGTTTTTGATTATCCTGATGCGGTTTTGCAGTTAATTAAAGAAAAAAGCATTACCAAAGTTGAAACTCATTTTGAGAGTGATTTAGACGCTATTGCTTCATCATATTTGACCCGCAGTTTAATTGAAAATGGTGAAATGCCGGTGATTGCTGAGGATCTGGCAAAAGTTACCAATATTGAAGATTATGGATTGAGCAGACTTGATCCTGAACAATATGCCTCCAGTTTACCGGGAACGGCTTCCGCGATCAAAAGTTTGCTTAGCGACAGAGGCCGGGCAGAGCTTGGTAAGGAAGTTTTTGGTAATCCGGAAATGAAAGGTGAAGACGGGAGATTGAACGCAGAGGGAGTAAAAAAACTTCAAGAAATTCAGGCAAAATATGAAAACATGCGTAATGAAATGATTTTTGAATTGATTAATGCGGCCAATGCTGAAAAAATTAAAGATTCAAATTTTGATATAGCGACTGATGTTACAAAACTTGAGTTGTCTCCGGAATTGCAAGAAGTGGTTGGTCAGGGTCGGGAAAATTTAAAAGCAGCATTTGAAGAATTTTTAGAGGAGTTTGAAAAGGCGGAAAAAGGGAAAATGATAATTAAAGACAAAGAAGGAAATGATATTGAGGTGAATGTTGTGATTGGCTCCAGCAAAAAACCGCTTGTCTTTACAAATATGGCTTACAACCGAGTTAGCCCAGACACAGTTGTTGCGGTTTACGCGGGTGAAGACAGAGCATTTGGCGATAATTATGATATTGGGATTACACCTGACATGGCCAATGTTATGGATTTGAGCGCAATTTGTCTAGCTTTAATAAAAGCGGAAAAACAAAAAAGAGATGCGATTATTGCCAAGCCGGAAAAAACTGAAGATGAACAAAAAATGGTTGACGGTTGGGAAGGGCAAGCGGATAGAGAAGCGTTTTTTGGCCTAAATGACAAAGTTGCTTCAGGTGAAGTTGATGCAGATGATATTATTACCAAAGATCCAACAGTGTTAGTGGCTGGCGGCTCTTTGATTGCAGCTTCCAGAACTTCTTTATTAAATGAAGAAGACTTCAAAAAAGTATTTGAAGACTTTAAAAAATAAATAATTATAATTTTATGTCAGAAAAAATGATGGGGGGAGGCACACCAACTCCTGAAGACAAAAAATTTGGCGCAGATGCCAGTTATGAACAATTAGAAGCGGCAATTCCGGAAGTAGCTGCCATGAAAGGACTTGACCAGCGTAGTGATTATCATTCATTAACTTTGGATGATCATACCAAAAAACTGGTCAGCAACTTGGAGTCAGATGAATTTGTGGCTGGGTTGCCGGAAAAAAAACGTAATCTTTTAATATTAGCCGGAAAAACGCATGATCTTGGAAAGGCTTCGCCGGAAGGGCAGCAAGTTCATCCAAAAGATGCGGAAAAACGGCAGTATGTTGGGCATGAAGGAGAAAGTGAGAGAATGCTGAGAGAGCTTTTGCCAAAACATTTTGAATTAAGTTTAGAAGAAATAGATTTTGTAGCGAAGATGGCGGGTCTGCACGTTGCAGCCCTGAATTTGGTAAACAATTTTGAGAAAGAAAAAGAACCAAAAGGTAAGGGATTAAAATCTTATGATAAATTTGTCGCGCTGGCGGAGGGAATTCCTGGTGATGATGAATTGATCGAAAAAATGCGCATGATTTTTGCGTTGAATCGAGCGGATAAAGGCGCAGGTTACGATGAAGACAGCGACATGGAAGATCCAAAGGTCCAAGAAATTAAGAAAAAAGCTGATAAACAAATTGCTACTTTGAATGAATTGGAAAAAGCATTGCCGGCACTACTTGGCGCGATCCAGGGAAGAAGAGGCGGTGATCAAGCTGCGGGCATTGTTTTGAAGGGCGACGAGTATGTTTATGAAAAACCGGAAGCTAAAAAGAAAGTCGAAGTTCCTGTTGAATTGAGAAAACTTGGTAGAGTTTTGCAGGATAAAACTATGGCTGTGGCAGGAGTTTATGCAGAGTTACAAGAAATTGAAAAGGCAGAGGCGGATGACAAGTTAAAGTCACTTGGTTTAACTGACGAGCAGAGGGTGGCGGTGTTGAAAACTTTAGAATAATTAGTAAATATAAAGAACCTCGCCTCTCGACAGTGCTCGAGGCGGGGTTTTTTGATTGATTCTTGTTAATTTAGACAAAAAGCTCGAAAACACTTGCTCTTCGACTCCTTATCGTCGCTCAGGGTCTTGACAGATTTTGAAAAGTGTAGTAAGATAAGTATGTAATATCTTACAAATCTTAAATAAACCCTAAACCAGTCTTCGTCTTTCTTAGACGGTTCAGGGCAAGCAAAAATATGAAAAAAGGTGTTTGTACAAAAAAAAAATTATTTTACGGTATGGTAACTTTGACTGACAAGGGTCAGCTTGCAATCCCGATTGATCTTCGAAGAGAGTTGGGGATTGATAAAGGAGACAAGCTGATCGTTGTTAAAAGAAAAGATGGTACGGGTTTGAATCTTATCAAGGCCGAAGCCATTGATCATTTTTTAACTAAAATTTCCAAAGATTAAGTAACTGCGAGTTGGCAAGTTGGCATGATAATAGAATTTTCTTGCTTGCATTGTCTCTCTCGCTAAATCAATATGTCTGATGATGTAAATTTTGTTGACAGTTGGAAGGATGAAGCAACTCAATGTAAGAACTGTAAATTGTTTCAGGAGCAAGGTGGCAAGACTGCCTGCGTTCCGGAAGACAAAACATTTGAAGCAGCTCTTGAAGCGTTTGGCGCTTGTCCGCCGGAAGGCCATTGCAATCTTTTTGCTGCTAAGTAAGAATAATGAAAAGTCCCTGAATAGTTCAGGGGCTTTTTGTTTTTAAATAAAAAAATCCGCCGCGAGTATTGTCCCGGGGCGGAAGGTTTTATTTACAATGCGTTGGCGATGGAAGCGGCCGCAGCTCTGGCGGTCAGCTGTTCGAAAAAGGATTCAACGACATCCAGGTGGATGATTTCACCATCCTTATTTACGACTTTGAAATCAAGGACGGGTTTTTCTGCTTCATTCTTGTGAAAACTGAAAAAGTCTTTGTCGTAGAAGTTTTGCCTCACGCAACCGATAATTGCCAATTCGGCCTTATCGTTTTTGAGAATTGCGAGGTCACCACTTCGCAGGGTTTTCCATTCCGCGTTTGTCAGCAGTAGAATCTTGGCACCCAGTTTCTTGAGTTCTTGAATGACAATGTTTTCAATGTCGGTTCTGGCCGACTTTGTCGTGTGAATGGCGATAACAAATGTCTTTTCGTTCAGTTTGTCCTTTGCCGCGGCAAATGCGTTTTCAATTACCACGCGTGAATCATACATCATGCTGTTAAGACTTCTTTTGAAACGGATTGCAAAAATAGATACGGCAACAACAATAACTCCAATTACAATGATAGCAATGACACCTTCCATAACACAACCTCCATTTTTTACTTTTCAATCAGCAAGCTCTCTTTGTTTTCCACAAAGGATTTGCAGTAGAAAAGTAAGCTCGGTTTGTCAGCCATTCACCGTGAATAACTGACCAGGTATTATAGTATAAATTTTATTATTTGTCAAGAGCTGCTCTAAATTTAGTATCTTAGCAAGTAATACGAATTAGTGGTAACTTGCTTATCCTTGGCAAAATTGATATGGTATTGATATAGTTTTATTATTTACAAAAGCATATGACTACCCTGAAACAAAACTTCAATCTACAAAATTTAATCAGCACAGTTTTCCGGTTTCCACTGGTCAGCCTAAGTTCACTTTTCGGAACAATTCTCGGTGTCTGCTGGGTCTTATTTGAATATGAATATCCGGTTATGATGAAGCTGTTTTTGCTTTGCCTTTTGGGAATACTGTTATTTTTAGCAATAGCTTTATTTTTGGAACAGCAAAATTGGAAGTTGTGGCAAAAGTGGTTGGTTCGCGCTACAGGAATTGTTTTCTTGGGATTGTATTATTTTATTTTACCCGGTGTGAACAATGATGAATTGACTCGCGATGTTGCGCGTTACATGATACTATTCGGCTGTTTTTGCTTAAGTGTTTTATTTATCGGCTATTTAACCAAAAATAATGACGAGTATTTTTGGCATTTTGTAAAAAATCTGGCTATTATGTTTGTGATCACGGGCGCCATTTCCGGCTTTGTGTTTGGCGCTCTGTCAATTGCTTTGCTGGCCGTCTCAAAGTTGTTTGTTTTCAATCTCTCCGAAAATATATTTTTCACAATCTGGATTATTTTAGTAGTATTTGCTGCTGTGCATTTTTTCTTGTTATTTGTTCCGAAGAAAATAAGATCTTTGGCAGAGAAGTCAGAGCCTCCGGTTTGGATCAAGGCAATTGGCAAGTATTTGTTAGTCCCAATCGTTTGTTTGTACTTTTTGATCGTTTATGTGTATTCAATAAAAATTTTATTTACAGGTGAATGGCCAAAGGGGATTGTCGCTTCGTTAATTATTGGTTTTTCGATTTTCGGAATTATTACTTGTTTAATTATTTGGGCGTACAAAAATAAAAGTAAATGGCTACGGATATTTTATCGCGCGCTGTTTATTGCCATTGTTCCTCTGACCGGAATTTTGTTCTGGGCGATTAAGATCAGGATCAATGATTATGGTGTGACTGAGCGCAGATACTTGGTTGTCTTAATGGGTATTTGGCTTTTGGGAATCGGCCTATTGTTTGCGATTTGGAAAAAAGCTTCCATTAAAATTATTCCAATTTCAATTTGCGTGATTTTGATTCTAAGTTTATTCGGCCCGTGGGGAATGTTTGAAATTTCGAAAAACTCTCAATTAAATCAACTGCAGGCATTATTGGAAAAACATCAGATTTTAGTTGACGACAAAATTTCTACCGGTGAAAAGCTAGTTCCGAAAGACGACTATTACAAATTACAAAGCTCTGTGCGTTATATTATTTCAAATCACGGCTACGAAAATCTTCAGCCCTGGTTTGAACGTAATCTGGATCTTGTTTTGGAAGGTAAAGACAGATATGCCTGGGATGATCTCATAATGGTAGAAATGGGAATTAAGAAAGATTTTGTGATTATAAAGTAATAGTTGAAAATAATGAAGTGAAGAAAGCTTTTTGGAAAGAGCTTTCTTTTTTAATCCCGCTAACGGCGGGATTAATTGTTGCGGTCGCGATGCCAGCGACCAGGATTGGTGCGAATATACCAGCGAGCGTGTTCCAATTCGGATTGACTGCGCAGGACACGGTCATGATATGATTTATGCCATTTGAATTCAAACAAACCATTCCGATGTATCCATTTGGATGATGTGGTTTTTAATGCACCGATTAATTCGGGGATGGGTTTTCTCTTTTTTTCCTGTACTCGACGGTCACGGTCTCCCCACGCCTGTAAGGAACGGTCGCGACCGTTCCTTACAGGCGTGGGGTTCGATGCGTGAAGGATTTCGACGATCACATGTACATGATTTGGCATTATGATCCATTCATCCAAACGCACATGATCATATTGTTGTTCCAGCCATAATAATTGACGGCAAACAATTTTTCCCCATTCATTCAAAACCATTTTGTTGTTTTTAATTTCTCCAAACCATTCAAGCCGATTTTTTGTTAAAAACGTTAAATAATAAAATCCCGGCAATGAATAATCAATAGATTTAGCACGGTTTAATTTTCGTTCTCTGCCATTATACATATATTACCATTGTGCCAATTTATTTCGTTCTCTTCCAGAAAAATGTTATCCCCACTCGTCAAGATTTTTAAAAGCAAACATTGTCTCATAGCAAAAAACAAAAAATTATGACGAGCATGGTCGACAAGGATTGTAGAATAAAAAAAAACGACGAACATAAGTTCATCGTTTTTTTTTGCTTGCCATGAACCCGAGCTTCTTTAGAAACAAAAACCACCCCCTTCCTTAAAAGAAGCGAGTGGTTCATGGCTCGGGGACTAGGAATCGAACCTAGATTGCCTGGACCAAAACCAGGTGTCCTACCATTAGACGATCCCCGAATAATAATTAACAATGAAGAATGAACAATAAATAATTAAATTTTGAAATAAAAACTCAAAACAACTAATAATATACTATCGCAAATAATTGAGAAAGTCAAGGCGGAGCTTATTTCTGAAGTTCAAATAACAGTTCCTTGCCTTTGTCTTTCCATTCGACTAAATTCAGCGCTTGCATAGCAATGATATATTCACTAATCAGAAGTTCTTTGTCCTCATTTGAATCATAGCTTTCTAGATGTTTGTTTAATAAAGAAAAGTGAGTTTCTTGCCGAACTTGATCATCTTCGATTTGTAACCATAGATGATTGTCATATGCCCAGCGTACGAATTCCTTGTCATCAATGTTTTGGTTTATTTTTTTTAATAATCTACCCTGGATGTCGGCCAAGCTCTCGTTGCTATAATCATTTTCCGGCAAAATATCTACAATTGAGCCAAGCAGCTTTTTGACTTGTTCGCCAGGAGCGACTTCGTCGTACTTAATTTCTTGTATTTCATAGCTTGGTCTCATGTGCGTCTGAATCCGCTGCGGATACTCGTTAGGTTTTATGCTTTGAACGGTGTCGGCAATGAATCTGACTTGTGTGAATGATAAGTCAGTTTTTAGTAACTTGTAAATTAAATATTGCCAAGTGGTGTCCAGCTTAGAATTATTTTTTGGTGCGAATTTGACAATCATTTGTTTAATAAAAGTCGAATGATTATGCGCCCGTTGCGGTTCGCCAATCGCAAAGCTCTGACGATTTCGAAGCCATTGCAGAGTCTCAGTTGTTGGTAGATTTAGATTGCGAAAGATTCCGATTGCTTCTGAAAAGCCAACCATAACCAGATAGTCAGCTTTTTGACCAAGAATTTTTTCAATCTGTTCAATCCCATATTCCAGTCCGCCAACTTCACATGCCTTTGAAATATAGTACTCACTTGGAATAGGGCTGTATTCCGGAAGAGGGGAATACGTTCCGCGTGGAACGGCGGTAATATTGATTTGGTTTGTTTTTTTGTTTATTTCAATAAATTGAATTGCATCACAATGACCGTTTTTGTCACCAATTCGAGAATCGAGTCCAAGTAAAAGTATTTTTAGACTATCTTTATCGCCAAATGGATCGTCTTCTGCGTTTACATCAGCATTTTGGCGCGCGGTAATCAATTGATCTATTTTATCATCTATGGCCTGCTTGGCTGCGCGTACTTCTTTATTTTTTTGAAAATCCTTGAATTTTTCGACAGAAAACCAGCCGATCAGTCCGATCAGTATTATGACGATTATGATTTTGATAATTTTCTTCATAGGCTTGCTTCCATTTTACTGGAAATAATAAGATTAGCAAGGGTGGACAAAAAAATCCCCCTGTGATGAGGGGGAAATGTTTTATAGGTTGGTTAGCTGAAGCTCTTCCACCGAGAGATATCCAATGTCGATCAGATACTTTTGCAATTCAGGATCTTCTTTGATTTGCTCAACTTCCTGTAAAAATGACCAGCAAGTGAGGCCACCTTGCCCTGAAGTGATAACACCACTCCAGATGTTGGCCTGTACTTCTCCTCTGGTCAGTGCCATGACACTCAGGCCTCCGTCTGTGTCGACTTCTCTCTCAAACCTAAGCCCGGACAGATAGATGACGCCCCAATGTGTATGGAGCGCAAGCTCTGAGCCAAAGCCATTGCAGGGGGCAATCCTCTGGTAGCATAGAGCGGTCTGTTCTTTTACTCCAGTTTCTTCTTGAAGTTCACGCAGAAATCCTGCTTTCAAGCCTTCACCGGGATCAACCGCTCCGCCGGGAAATTCCAGAGAGCTGTGCGGTCCGAAGACGTCTAGGTCAATGGTTTTACCTTGAATCAAGGCCTTTTTGTTAGTTTTGTACCGACTTTGTGCGGGCCGCTGTTCTACAACCATGATAAATCGCCCGTCAGGCAAAACAGGAACCATGTTTGCGCCCGACTCAATCCACTGGCCTGCATTGTTCAGCAGCTCGATGTAGCTAAAGTAATTTTGCATTCCGTTTGAAAACTGTGTCTTTTGTCTTCCATGAACGGAGCAATGCACTATGATGCGGTAGCGGTACGGACCCTCCATGAGTGGGATTACCTTTCCCTCTTCCCAAGCTTCTTGTCCAAGCAATTCTTTTGCTGTCTGACTGGAAAACATGTGTTTACCTCCGGTGTTTATTGAAAAGGGCTACTAATTAGAGGTTAGTTTATTCTTTGCGAAATGTCAAAAAAAATTCCCCAACAATGTAGTTGGGGAATTGTGTTGTTCAAATTGTCACGAATAAGGCAAGTCACGAGGTCACAATTACGATCACCTGCCAGACCAATATCAATAATATAATAATTGCGACTGTAAGTGCTGAGTGGGCCTTTTGTTTAAGCACTATGGAAGCTGGATCTGCCTGACTTTCGCCAAGAAGTCTTGAGGATAGTGAAGCAAAGTAATAAAAAGCAATGATAAGCAAAATCGATATTACTGGGTTCATGTTGCCTCCTGCGTCCTTCGTAGCTCTGACAAAGTATAGAGCGAAGAAGGGCTTTTATTAAATTTGCTTTCATGGATACTTTAGCTTCATTTCTTTTGTTTGTCAATCCCGCCATTTGCGGGATAAATAAAAAATCCCCCAACGATGTGATTGGGGGATTGTGATTTAACCTGCTTCTGAAATGAACGCTTTTACCAGAGCAGCAAAGCCAATCAACTCGCTGATGTCGCTAGTTGCCTTGAAGATTCTTATCTCCAAGGTTCCGATTGGGTTAATTCTCACTAACCACCAGCACTGGCGCGGATCTGTGAGGAATCCTTGTTCAAGCGCGATCTTGTAGAAGTGGTCAGTGTCTTCAATGATAGGTGGTTCAATTGTGCCGGCCATTTTTTTGTAAATGGCCATTCTCTCTGGCTCTACGCCGGACAACTCACCGATCAAATCAATCTTGTCTCGGAAGTGATTGAGCAGTTTGATCCCGTGTTCAAAAGATTCCAGTCCGTAGTGAATGTGTGTTGCCGCAATCCACGCATTGCGCAAGCGCTCAGCGGGAATCTGCTCGATGATTTGCAAATACCTTGGTTTCGGATATACGGTTAGTTCAAACTCACTTGGTGGCAAGGATTGACACACAGTTTTGAATTTGAACCGTTTTTCAAACCCGCGAATTTCAGCAAAGGCAAGTTCCAGATCTTTCTTCAGGTCAAGCATTGTTTCACATGGCTCTGAATTGTACTCAATCTGGTGTGCTGGTAATTCTGGTTTGAATCTACTCCCACAAGGGATTTCCTGGAATACATCAATCGCGGCTGGGATAAGTACCCCAGTTTGTGGATCAACGGTCCAGAGCTCCAACTCCAGCCCGAGGTGCCGGGCCAGTTTGGGGTTGAACACGTACTGGGCCAGGAACTGCTCTTTGCTCAGTGTCTTTTCTCTCATTTTGTTCCTCCTCGCAGATCTCGAGCCTGCCTGCGGTAGGCAGGTTAATCGAGAGAATATTGCTTGGAATTAAAAAATTTCCCCTAAAGGAAATTAACTTAATTCACTAAGTTCGCTTAATTCGCTTTTTTTATCTCAACTTGCTATAATTTATTCATATGAAAAAACTATTCATTCTAATATTTTTGGTAAGTTTAATCCTGCCAAGTTTTGTGTTTGCGCAGGGAGTAAGTGTCCAAGATCAGCTTTTTGAAGCTAAAGTTATTGAAATTATGGACGAGAATATTGTTACTCGTGAGGATGGCTCAGAATTTGTTCAACAAAACTTAAAGCTAATAGGATTAGAGGGGAGATGGGAAGATCAAGAGGTTATTTACGAGGGAATCAATGACCTTGATCTCATCAAAAGCGTTACAGCTAAAAAAGGAGACAAAGTCGTTCTAACTGCCTCCACTAATGTAGACGGAGAAGAGGTGTATTATGTTACAGATCATGTTCGGCGCGGATGGCTTTATTTTTTGGCTTTGCTTTTTGCGGTTTTGATTATCGTTGTTGGAAAAGGAAAGGGCGTCAAAGCGTTGATCAGCTTAGTTGTGACATTTTTAATAATAATGTGGTTTATAATTCCTTTGATTATGGCCGGGCACAGTCCGCTTTTGGTTTCAATTATTGGGTCAGTTGCGATTTTGGGCGCAATTGTGTATATTACTTGGGGAATCAAACGTAAAGCCCATATCGCGGTTGTGAGCATTGCGATAAGTTTAGTAATAACCGGAATATTATCAATAATATTTACAAAGCTAACCGCCTTGTCCGGTTTAGCGCAGGATGATGCTATGTTTTTGGTTGGAGCTGGCGGAATTGCGATTAATTTTCAAGGCTTATTGCTAGCTGGAATAATAATTGGTACTTTGGGTGTTTTGGATGACGTTGTTATCAGTCAGATTTCTACGATTGAGCAAATTAAGTTGGCCAGTCATCACCTCACTCATTACGAGCTTTTTAAGCGGGGGATCAAGGTTGGCGTGGATCATATCAGTTCGATGACCAATACTCTGTTTCTTGCCTACGCTGGCGCATCACTTCCATTGTTGCTATTATTTAGTACAAGGTCTGATTCTTCCGTAAGTTTATCTCAGGTTTTAAATAATGAGGTTATTGCCACAGAGATCGTGCGAACTTTGACCGGTAGTATTGGGCTTATATTAGCAGTGCCAATTGCGACGGTTATTGCTGCTCACTTTTTAGTTAAAGTTAAAAAGAAAAAAAGTTAAATATGATTTGGTTATATACAATTACAAGTGTTTGCATTGTTAGTCTGATCTCCTTTGTCGGAGCCTTGGTTTTGGTTGTGAAAAAGAATAAACTTGAACATTTTTTATTATACTTTGTAAGTTTTTCTGTCGGTGCGCTACTTGGCGATGTGTTTTTGCACATTATTCCGAAAATAACTGAGGAACACGGTTTTTCATATCAAATTGGATTATATTTTCTGCTTGGCATAGTTATCTTTTTTATAATAGAAAAGTTTGTGCACTGGCATCACTGCCATCACGTTGATCATAGCCATGAGCACAAGCTTAAACCGCTCGCCATTACAAATTTGGTTGGTGATGGATTTCATAATTTTCTGGACGGCGTAATTATTGCGGCCGCTTTTATGGTTAGTCTTCCTGTTGGAATTGCGACAACTGTGGCTGTAATCCTTCACGAAGTCCCGCAGGAGATTGGCGACTTCGGCGTTTTGCTTTACGCCGGATTTTCAAAAGCGAAAGCATTACTTTTTAATTTTCTCTCAGCAGCCTTGGCAATCCTGGGCGCGGTGATTACTTTATTAATTTCAAATTCAGTTCCTGGACTTGAATTGGTTTTATTAGCAATCGCCGGTGGTGGATTTGTCTATATTGCCGGATCTGATTTGATTCCCGAGCTTCACAAGGAATGTAAGTGGTGTAATTCTCTATATCAATTATTAATGTTGATTTTGGGTATTGCGATTATGGCTGGGCTGGTGTTTTTAGAGTAAATTTTGCCCAGTTTTAACCGGATACGATACCCGGCGCGTGGTTAATCGCTGTTCGTGGTATTTAAGAACGTGCGTGGCGTGCGTATCCCACTGAAGTGGGGTAAATAAAAATTAGTCTATATGGGGTACGTGTATTATACGGGAAATATTTATTTTATAACTTGTAGGACTATTGGAGCCTACAAGTTTTTTGTTGAGGATTACGCAAAACAGATAATTAAGTTGCAAATTAGAAAAGCTCAAAAGAAATTCGGTATAAAAATTTATGGGTATGTGATTTTATCTAATCATTATCATATATTAATTAAAAGTTCTCATTGGCGTGATGTTCCAAAATTTTTACAAATTGTAAATGGAGGAAGTACGTTTTTGTTAAATCGAAAGCAAGGATTTGAAAGAAGAGGAATGTGGAATGAAAGATGGGCAAAACAAATTTTAACAGAAAAATCATTTTTTAATGTCTTGGGTTATATATTGGGAAACCCGTACAAACATGGTTTAGTAAAAAATTTGTTAAAGTTGTATCAATACGGATTTTCAAGTTATCAAGAATTGGTTAAGAGGTATGGATTGGAATATATTGATAATTTGATTCTTAATACGATTGCACTGGATATTGATTTAGAAACAGAGGAGGCGTTTGTGGCAGATATGGAAAAGGTAGAAAAAATAAAATAAATTTTGCCCGGTTTTAACCGGATACGATACCCGGCGCGTGGTTAATCGCTGTTCGTGGTATTTAATAACGTGCGTAGCCCACTGAAGTGGGGTGAAATTTAATTTAAATCAGGCTTCACTTGACAGCCTGTTTTTTATTTGCTAAATTAGTCTAATCGATAGTTCTTTGAATTGGGAGGAAAAAATGAAAAAAGACTGGAAGCGATGGCTGACAAGTTGGAATGTTTTTTTGGCCCTTTTTGTTTTGTTTTTGCTCTGGGCGTTCATTATTTTTGTTTTCAAAATAGCAGCTGGAGAAGTTCAGTTGGTTCCAAAAAACAATGCAGTCACGTCCGAATATAGTCAACCTCAGACTCCAAATAACGACAATGGTGGCTGGGGAATGTTCCAAGATCCTCTGAATCCGATCAAGGATCCGCTAAAGCTTGATAATCCACTGGATCCATTCAGTGATCCGATGGGCAGTAGCGACAATTGGTAACGTGGTTTAGTGTTTTCGTTTTAACGCGCACAAGGAGGAAGAGATGCGAAGGGGAGAAGCCGGTTTTACTTTGGCTGAGATGATGATCGTGATGGCAATTCTATGCATCGGAAGTTGTGTTATATTCGTTGGTCCAACAGTAATGGCAAATCGTTGGTTTTCTCGAGCTGATGCTCTGAGCGCCATTCAGGAGACTGACGATTCAGCTGAAAAGATCGTTTCGGTAGACAAGAACTTCTTTGCCTATTCTGAAGTGAAAGTCAAAAATGATGCTGGAGATGAGGCGGTATACTACCTCGACTGCAGTCTCTTCGAGGAGTGCGATGTGTACTCTGACAGAGCCGGCGAAAAGCAGGAGGCGCTCTTGCCCAAGCCAAAGCCCAAGGGTGAGGAAACCTCTGAAGCTCGTCGGTCGTTCCCACCTGCTCAATATTAATGAAAAAAGCCCAGACATAACGTTGTTTGGGCATTTTTAATTTAAAAACCACCGAACTGTTTCGGTGGTTATTTTTTCTAGAAAATGACGTACTCGCCATCCTCTATGATAACTACTTCTGCGCCGGACTTGCCGATAAGTACGGCACTCGTAACCTGGATCGGACTTTCTTTGGCGTAAACGTAATCTTCGTGAACCTGAGTTTCAGGTGAATTGAAAGCATCTGGTCCTACAGTTCCGCCCAGATGGGTGCTGAGGCCGTACGCCCAATGGAAGCCGGCTTTTTCATCTTCGAGCACATTGCCGGTGACGATGGCGTCGTCGTTGACACCAAAGGCACATTCAGCAATGTTTCTGCGAGCAGGGTCAGCCTCGAAGAAGGCCAGGAAATGTCTGACGCCGTCCATGTGGCCGGTGACGTCAACAATTTTGTTTTCACGAACTTCGAAGATAACCGTTTCACCGTTGAATGTCACCGGTAGATAACCGTTGGTTTCAGAAACTTCATCAGAATTTTCTCCTTCATACGGAGTCTTGTAAACTTCGCCGGAAGGAAGGTTGATGATGCCACTTTTTCCGAAGTGCAAAAGGCCGTTGTCTTCGTGCGCATCGCGGAAACGTAGATCAAAAGTACACTCGTGATTGCTGGAACTGGAAAATTTTACTCGGCAACTGACCGCGTCCTGCATGATTTTGCCGAGCAGTCGGCACCGATCCTGGACTATGCTGTAATCCGCACCAAGCGCAGAGCGTTCCATTCGGCGCAATACACCGGGCATGGAAGCCACACGGAGAATCTCATCTTCTTTGCAAAGGTTTGCAAGCGGACCGGATGCGGAAAATTCAGTCATGGCAATTCCCAGTGTACAACCCCTTAGGATTTGAACGATTTCGTCTGGCAACGGTCCACTGTTTATGCCGGTTGCTGGAAAATAGACCGGTGGAATAACTGTAAACCCGCGATCCAGCGCCAGCTCTCTCATAGCTCGATGCCACTCAAGAGCCATTTTTCTTCTGTCTTGCCAATCTTCATTGTCCGCGCACGTTTGATGCGGTAGATCAATCAAAAACGCGACAACGTCGGTTTTTAGTGGATTGAAAACATCCACAAGAAGTTTTTTTGCATCAAAGACTTTGTTCATCTCAACCTCCTTTTGCTGTGAAACGACCGATTCATGAACAGTTTGAGTTTAGTTTATTATTTTGAGATAGTCAAGTAAGCTTTTGACTAAATCACGAAAATTGGGTAAGATTGAAGTGAACTAGATTGATGCGAATGCCACGAATATGCGAATTACAGGTTATTTTATTCGCATAAGTCCTCATATTCGCATTATTATATGCCCCAAGAAAACAACGTCTGTTGTCGAAATGTAACAATTATCGCTCGCTATGTGCAACAAATTGTCGGTAGCGATGCTTTGTTGTTGGAAGATTTACCTTATTCGGTTGAGTATTTGAAAGATGAGCATAACTGGATTCCCTTGGAAGTTTATGCTCAAATTATTCAACGTGCGATAGAACTTCTAAAAGATCCGGAAGCGCCGTACAAAATGGGCCTGTCAGCTCAGGAACTGGAGTCCTGGGGTGCATTTAAATATTTGCAAAAAGTATTTGGTAGTGTGATTTTCGGTCCGATCGAAGTTTACAAACAAGTTGGAAAATATAACGAGTTTTTTAATCGCACCAAGGATTTGATTGTCTGCAAACCGGGTAAGGATCACTGTTATATAAAAATTAAATTTAAAAATAATGTTAATCCTGTTGATGATTTTGCTAGCGATTCATTTATAAAAGGAATTTTGGCCGGCGTTCCGAAGATTTGGCATTTACCGTATGCAAAAGTGGAAGAGCCTCTTTTTGAATATAATTTGGAGCGTTTATTGGAAAAAGTTGGTCGTTTTTCTGGGGAATCGATTCGATGGGAGAATAATAAAATTTTTATTGATGATCTCGAAATAGGTCATCGCGTTGTTTTGTTGTCAGAGCTTGCAAACGGAGAGCCACTTTTTATCGGAAAATATCGTGAAATAGATACAAACGACAAACTGGATACATTTAAAATTGGAATTTTAATTACCAAAGATTTAAAAATTAATGAAAAACTTGAATTAAAAAAAGAACAGATTTTTAATGCGCCTTATTTTGTTTACAAAATAGAATGGCAGCCTCTCAGCTTCATGCGCAAGATTTATCAGCTGACCATTCATTCTTTTATTTCGAAAAAGGCTTATCGAGAGGGGATTGAGTCGCAACTTTCAACAATTCGAAATTACGTAGAAACTTTGGAAGATAAAGTGGTTGAGAGAACCCGTCAGTTGAACGAAGCAAAGGGTGAGGCTGAACATTGGCGCGGTGAAACTGAAAAACTTCTTTATACAATGGTGCCTCAGCACGTTGCTGAGAAAATGATTCGAGGTAAATTAGTTGCAGAAGAAATTGAAGGCACAGTTGTTTTTACAGATCTAACAGGATTTACAGAATTTAGTCGCAACCTCGAACCGCAACAGATTTCTGATGTTCTCACAAAATATTTTACAACCATGAGTCATATTATAAATAAACACGGTGGCTGGGTGAATAAATTCATGGGTGACGGGATTTTGGCCTTGTTTGGACTGCATGGAAAAGGCGATCATGTGGTGCGAGCTCTAAATGCATCTATTGAAATGCAAAAGGCTATGAAAAATTATACCTGGCAAAAGAGAATTGGTGTGGCGACCGGAAAATTTATTACCGGTGAATTTGGAACGGAAGATTTACGGCGTTTTGATTGCCTTGGTCATATTGTAAATTTGGCTTCTCGTCTGCAAAGCTACGCAGAATCTGAAGATGTTTTGGTTTGCTCGAGAACTTACAATTCCAGCAAAGACAATTACAAATATTCTGATGGAAAAAAAATTAGCCCAAAGGGCGTTGGGGAGATTGAGGTCTACACGGTAAACTACAAATGAAAAATGCAAAATGTAAAACCACATACTTAAATATTAAATAAAAAAAATAACTCCCAATGGAGTCGTTTTTTTTGTTCTATCTCTGTATCCTAATTTTATATTTTGTATTTTGATTGTGGTTTTACATTTTGCATTTTACATTTCCCCCCCCCTAGCTCGCATCAAGCAGTACCTCCCAATCATGATCAATCGCATAATCCAAAAGCTTGTCATCTGGATTGACCGCGGTCGGATACTTGACCAAACTCAAAAATGGAAGATCAGAGTGACTGTCTGCGTAGGCAAAGCTCTTGTTCAAATTAATATTTGCCCGTTTAGCAAAGTTTCGAACCAGAATTGCTTTTCTTTCTTTGTAACAGAGGCAATTTGTTTCTCCAGTGTAGCAGTGATTTGTGAAATCAAGTTTTGTGTCCAGACATCCCTTTGCGTGGACAATTTTTTTGAATTCATTGGCTAACGGATGAATTGCTTCTGAAACTAAAACGATTGAATGGTTTTCTTCAGCATGATCTTTCAGTAATGGGAATATTCCGTACTGAATTTTTTTTATTAACTTTTTTTCAAAAGCCTGATGCGTATACTTGTGTAATTCTGCCATGTCCCAGCCACGTAAAAGTAGGAGCGCTTTTTTCATTAGATCTTCGTGTTCAATATGATTCATCTTTTCCATAAAGAGCCAGTAAAATACTTTGAACGCTTCCTTGGCTTTGATTTTATGAAGCCAGAGTAGATATGCGATCAAGTCTTTTTGTGAAAGTCCCTCATAAATAGTTCGGTCAATGTCCACGAAAACGCCGACACTTTTGTCTCGCTGTTTGTAATAGTTTGGTAAATAACGTACAGGTAATTTGTCGGCAATGGACTTTTCAAATTTGGAACGTAAATTTTGGACCTGTTTTTTTGTATAGGAGACTTTATTATTTCGAATTGTAGGCGGGGTGATCTGTTTTCCAAAAGTAAAAAGTACGGTTCCTGGATAAACATGATGTTCGTCCGGAAAAATTTGGTCTGCATTTACAATTGAGACCGGAATAATCGGAACGTGAGCGCCAATACTAATTCTGGCCGGACCGGTATGAAAATAGTGCAGAACATGGAGTACTTCAGTATGCCCTTCTGGAAAAATTATTAAGTTGCGGCCTTGCTTCAAATGTTTAATCGCCAGATTAATAGCTTCTTTCTTGCTATGCCCGGACGGATATTTTTTATCATCAATCGGATCACGACGAACATCAATGGCCTGCATTTTTCTAACCCATGTCTTCAAGATGAGTGGAAAGCCTTCGATCGGCATCACAAACAAAATTGTGTTTGGCCCCAAAATTGAAAGCAACATGAAACCGTCCAGCTGGCTTGGATGATTGGCTGCATAGATGGTTCCATATTTTAAAATGTTCTTCGGATGTTTTATTTTGAAATGGACACCATTCAATTTAAAAACTGCTCGCACAATCCAGCAGGCAATTTTTCTCCAGAAATTTCCTCGCCTTTCCTCTTTTACAAATTTTTCAATAATTAAAACAAAAGGCAGGAAGCTAATTGTTAAAACTGCCAAATCAAAATTAATCATTAGCCGATGAAATCGACCAAGCTTTTTGTGCATGTTGTGCGTCATAAATTTCTGTTTTTATTATACAACATTATAGTGCAAAGTTAAAATGTAAAAGGTAAAAGTATAGAAAATGGCGCTTAAGTACTTTTACCTTTTACATTTTAACTATTAACTTGTTTGTTGCGAATTCTAGGTTCTAATGCCCCACTTTGAGGTAAGGACTTGGTTTGGAGATAAATAATTTAATAATTTTCTAGGTCTGTTGTTTAATATTTCTTGTATATCATAAATTTGTTGAT
>JABMRF010000022.1 GCA_013202715.1 Candidatus Kuenenbacteria bacterium | reverse complement strand
TCAATTGCCTTTGTCAGGGTAGAAACATCCACCTTGGCAAACTTCATAGCTTCAGTCAAACCAATCCAGGCCACCAAGCTATCAAAAGAGATTGAATATCTGGGTGCGTCTTGAAGGACAATCGCCAGTCGACCAATTCGCAAATACTTGTACTGCCGGTGCACATTTTCATTAACAGTCCAGCCGGTAGGACTTGCCGAAACAACTCGACGCAACAACTCTTCCGCTTTTTGTTCCTGATTGGTAATGATGAGGCGAGTGCTTTTCAGATTGATAACTGTATGCGCAGCATCAATTATCTTCTGAAGTCCTGCCTGGTCATCGATATTCAAAGCTTCCATAACCAGTTGTTCTTCTTCCTGCTGAATTTCAGCTTCCAGAGCAACCACATCTTCTTTTTTCTTCAGAAGAGTCAGCATCCGCACTTTTGCAGTCTGTTTGGAAAGTTTTTCCTGAAGTTTAGCAATCTTATTATCAAACTTTTCTCTTTTCTGCTCAGGATTTCTAAATGTATCATCGATCATTCCTCGTTGAGAGGCAGCTACTGACATGTCTCCTTTAATCTCGATCTCTTTTGTAATCGCTTCGACCAATTTTTCCACTGTCGTCTGTTTTGCCATTTATACCTCCAATAGGTTTTGGCACTACAAAAATATCATATTTCTTGCATTGAAATTGTAGCCGAAATTCCCAAAAGCTTGTTATTACTTAATCCACTAAGCAATTCTTCTGAATAATCTACTTTTCCCAGAACAAAATTCAAAAGCACCCTTGCCTGTTCTTGCGTTATTTGTCCAGTTTTAACATACTTTCCCAAGATTGTCCCAAAAATTCTCGGACGCAGGTCATGAACAGATTTTAGATCAGCTAAAATTTCCTGTCTGGTCATATCAAACATAACCACCCTCTTTTATTTTAAATGATCCAATTTCCAAAACTTTAACATAGTCGAGTACAGTTGTCAAGGTCGTTTTTTTCTGTTCTTGCAAAATTATTAAATATATACTATACTAGTGAAGCCCTTGCAATTGACGCGGGATAGAACAGTTTCCGCCATAGGCGGACCAGCCTTTGGCTGGGGCAGCTATCAGGAATACAATATTAGCCATAATCGTCGCGGGATAGAGCAGTTGGCAGCTCGCCAGGCCCATAACCTGGAGGTCGGGGGTTCGAGTCCCCCTCCCGCTACCAAAATCTAAAACTTTATATAAAGGAATCTCAGACAAACATACTTTCTACTGCAATTTCCAAATTTTTACTGCAAATTGTTAAATGCTCGTCTGCTTAATTTATTATTAGGCTTCCTCACTTTTAACAATTCTCGTTTCAAAATTTGAAAATCTCGTTACGAAATTATGTTTATCTGAGATTCCTAAAAGACTCACGGTTCAGACGACAAATACCTTTTGTGCCCTGAGTTGTGAGTCTTTTTTCTGCCGGGGTAGCTCAGTTGGTTAGAGCGTAGGAATCATAACCCTAAGGTCGGCGGTTCAATCCCGCCCCCCGGTACCATTCTTCGCTCTGTACTTTGTCAGAGCTTCCACCTTCGCTCTTCGAGCTACGGCGGACAGGTCGAAGGCACGCCATTCGTAACGAAGGGCAAAGTATAATTTATGCGCTTTTTATTTGATCTAATAATTTTCTTAATCCTCTTTTTTTCAGCTTACTGGATGTATGTTATCGTGCGTTCTTTTTTTTATGATAAAGAAAAGCAGGCAAAAACAAAAATTGTTCGAATTTGTATTGTCGCTTTATTACTTTTTTGTTTTCTTATCGTAAGTTGGGGCAGTTTTATTGAATCAAATAGAATCGTTATAAAACAAACTAATCTTAATTATAACCAAACAGTTGAAAAAGAGACTCTCAAAATTGCATTTGTGTCTGATACTCATGTCGGTCCGTATAAGAAAAACTGGTTTTTAAATCGAGTCGTTGACAAAATTATTTCTGAACAACCCGACATTGTTCTATTGGGAGGTGACTATATATTATCTAGAGAAAAAAATGCTAAATATCTTGAACCATTTAAAAGATTAAGCGCTAAATATCCAACTTTTGCCGTAACCGGTAACCATGAATTTAAAATGGGCAAACCAAATGATAAAAGACAGAAAGATCGAACTGCAACTCTTAGGAAATTATTTGCAGAATGGAATATTCCGATCCTGGACAATCAAACTCAAATTGTAGAAACAAAACATGGCTCAATCAATATAACCGGAATACCTGATATCTGGACCGAATTGGATGACCTTGAAGTGGCCAAATTAGATTCAGATCCCGAGGCACCAAAAATTCTTCTTGCTCATAATCCAAGTATAATTTTGGATAAAGAGGCTGAAAGCTTTGATTTGGTTTTATCCGGCCACACTCATGCCGGCCAAATCAGACTGCCCTGGATCGGACCACTGGCTACACCAACAATGGATCTGGATAAAAGATTTGATCAAGGAATATTTAAACTAAAAAACGGCTACTTGTATATAACCGCAGGACTTGGCGAGTCAGGAGCAAGAGCAAGATTGTTTAATCCGCCAGAAATTACTATCTTAAATTTGGATTTGTAATTTTATTTTAATAATGTCCGAAATTTATTGACCGTTGTTTCCCAGGTAAATTTGTCTGCCTGGGCTTTTCCTTTTAAAATTAATTGTTGACGCAAATTTTTGTCCTCCAAAACTTTTGCAATGGCTCGGCGAATGTCATTTGGATCATCAACTTCAATAAGGTAAGCACCATCGCCCGCTATTTCTTTTAACGAAGAATTATTGCTTGTAATCACCGGCGCTCTCAGAGCCATGGCTTCTATGATCGGAAAGCCAAACCCTTCATAATACGATGGAAAAACAAAGGCCTGACAATTTCTGAGCAAAATATTTCTCTCCCGGTTACTGACCTTTCCAACATATTTGATTGGTGAATTCATTAACCTTTTGTTAATATTATTCAACACCTGGAAAATAGGCTGGAACTTCCATCCTTTGATTCCGGCCAGAACTAAACTAACATCGCTTTCTTCATTTTCAAAAATATAATTAGAAAAAGCTTTGATTAAATTCAAAATATTTTTTCTCGGCTCAATTGTGCCGATGAACAAAACATAGTTATTTTTTATGTTGAATTTCTTCTTCACCTTATCAATTTCTTCAGGCAAGTATGTGTCCTTGACCACAACGCCCGGATAAATAATTCGAATTTTTTCTTCCGACACTTTGAACAATTTAATTAGGTCTTGTTTTGTATTTTGAGAAATCGCCACAATAGTGTGCGCTTTTTTTATACTTCGAGGAACAAGAAATTTTGTTGAAAACCACTGGCGCTCTGGAAACCACTCCGGATGAAGATAGATCGCCATGTCATGAACGATCAAAATTGATTTTTTGTTATAAAAAAGAGGAATCACATTGGCCGGAAAGACTGTCAAATCCAGTTTTTCTTTTTTTAGTAGCCACGAAAACCTAATATGACTATCGAGTAACGGAATTTTAGAACTGGAACGAAATAGTTTAACAATTTTAACCCGTGAACTGTTCATTTTTACTTTATGTATTGTTTCCGGACTAATATCACTATAAAAAAACAGCACATAATCATTTTCTTTATCTGCTTCTAAAAGATTCTTGACCAGATGATAAGTGTAACGCTCCACTCCTGCACCAAGGTTAAGATGGATGTCGTAAAATTTTCTGCAATCGATTCCTATTCTCATATAATCACGAATTGCGCGAATTGGCGCAAATAAACACGAATATTACTTAACTTTTTTAGAATTAACAACTCTTTTATATTTTACTCCGTCGCGTGTAAAAAAAATTAGTATGGCCAAATCTAAACCAGTGGCGTTTAAATAATCTAGCACTTGTTTGATATGTATTTTTTCCGGATAAGGTCTTACTTTTAGTTCAACAATAATTTTGTTTCCAACAATAAAATCTAAACGATATTCACCAACATATTCTCCTTCGTAATAGAGTTTTATTTTCTTTTCTCTTTCGTAATATATTTCTTTCTTGTCAAAATCAACTGCCATTGCTCTATGAAATACTTTTTCCTGATGATCAACACCTAACTGATTATAAACATTATATGCTGAATTAATTATATCATAGCTTAATTCAGGATGAATAATATTTGTCATATTTTATCTTTTTTATTCGCGGCTATTCGCGCCAATTAGTGTCATTCGTGATTAAAAAATCGCGAACGCTCCAATCGACACTAACGTTACAATAATTCCGGAAATGATAACACCCATTCCAATAAATAGGATTGCTCTTTTCCTCGGAATTTCAAATAAAAACGAAGCTACAGATCCGGTCCAGGCTCCGGTGATTGGTAATGGAATTGCCACAAAAATCATCAGTGCCCATGCTCCATATCTTAGATATTTTTTTTCAAATGTTTTCATGACCCTATTGAACCACCAATTGAATAATCTTTCGAAAAATTTAAACTTTGAGCTGAGCCAATCAGCAACTGGTTTCAAGAACCAAACAATCAAAATTGCCGGTACAATATCACCTAAAATCGAAATTCCAAATGCTAGCCATGGATTCATTTTGAAAAATCCAATCGCAAAAGGAATTGAACCTCTCAATTCAGTTATTGGAAGCATGGCCAACAAAAAAGTCGCCAGCCAAGCTGGGAATTGAGTAAAAAATTGATATATTGGCTCGAGCATATTTAGGTAAAAGGTAAAAGTTAAAAGGTAAAAGTACTTGACAAGCTATTAATAATGCGCTATAATCATTAGGATGTTGATCAATAATGATTGACAGACCTTTCAAGCACTTACACTTGAATGGGCTAACATACTGCCAATATGCTTTTGCGGGTCTGGGTTTCCACCGGGCAGAAGACGACATTATGTTGGTTGCAAGATTCCCGCGGCCCCTTTGTCATAGACATTGGGGCGCTTTATTTCCATTCATAATTACTATAAACCCAGTCTGCCAAAACTTTCACATCCTGAAATCGCTGACTCATGCCATTGCTATTCAGAACTACAATCACAACTGGATTATCCTCTTTTGAAATTTCAACTGCCAGGCAATAGCCGGCTTCAGTTAGAAATCCAGTTTTCCCGCCAACCAATTCATAGCCGTATTTGGGATTATTCAGAAAACTATCAACCAGAATATCTGTATTATTGATCTTTCTGGTTTTTTTATTATTTAAAATTTTGAAAATATAATTTCCTTGCAAAACTGATTCTCGAATTTCATTTTTTTGCATTGCCAGATGAACCATACGTGCCACATCTAGTGCGGTGGAAACATTTTCCTTATCGAGCCCTGTAGGATCTGCAAATTTCGTATTGTACATTTCCAATTCTAGAGCTTTTTCAGTCATTAACTCCGCAAATTCAGAGCGACTGAATCCGAGAGCGCGAATCATAGTCATTATGGAATTATTATCTGAGGCAACTAAGGCCGACTTCCACAAGTCAATAAACTTAACCTTTTCTCCTCGATAAATATGAGGATAGGCACCGATCGTCTCATCAAATCTGTTCATTTCAACTTCCATCTGCCAATCTGGATTCTGGTCAAGAATAACAAGAGCGGTCATTAACTTTGTAATACTGGCAATCGGTTGCTTGACGTTACTGTTTTTTTGAATCAGCAATTTACCACTATTTACATCAATGGCCACATATCTTTCCGCTGAAACCTTGACGCCGACATTTTCTGGATTGATTCTTTCTGGCGCTGGACTTTCTTTTTGTGTACCGATATCAAAAAAATGGGTATTTGAAAAATAAACATTACCCATCGGATTCAATAATAATAGGGTTATCAAAAGATTAATTAGCATTTATTTTTTTCCAAATAAGCCTTTCCAAGAAAATCTTTTTGTTGTATTAGTCGGTACATCTTTTCGTGCTTCTTCTGCTTGAGCTGCTGCTCTCTCTTCATTAAGTTTAACTATCTCAGGTGGGATTGGAAAAACACCTGCATAATCCCTCTTTCTTTCCGCTACTTCTTCTGCAGTTTCTGGAACAACAGCAGTATTAACTTCTGTTCTCGCTTCAGAAGCTTGTATCTCTGCTTCTCTTGACTCTGCTTCAATCCTCTCTTTGTTTTTTGCGACTTTTTCTGCTTTTTTTTCTCTCAGTCCCGCCTTGTATTCTTCAACATCCGTTGTGCCATACATTTCCATCAAAAGTTCAGGATCCCACTCTTCAAATCTTTCTTCTGCGGTTTTCATCACTGTTTTGTCATGACGAACTTCATCTGCCGCGTTTGATTCATGTGACATATAATTTTATTATTACTTAAAAATCTTATATATATAAATGTGTAATCTAATTTTCATTTTTTTCTTCAGCTTTTTCTAAATATTGCTCTAAATTTTCTACTTGATGAAGTCTGTCATAATCAGGCATATCTTCCACCGAATTTAACCCAAGATGTTTTAAAAAATCTGTGGTTGCCTGATAATAGCTTTGCGCCTTGTTTTTGTCTTCTTCCACTGAGATCAGTCCGCGAATCATTAGATTTCGAAGAATCAAACTGCAGTTTACACCGCGAATTTGCTCCAGCTCAGCCTTTGAAATAGGGCCACGATAGGCGATTACGGTCAGGGCTTCCAAGGACGCCGGAGTTAATTCGCCGGTCATATCATCTTTTAGAAATTTCTTAACCAGCTCGCTTGAATCCGGACTACTTACCATTTGAACGTCATCTCCGGACTGAATTATTTGAATTCCACTTCCTTCTATATTATAACATTCTTTTAGTTTTGTCAAGACCTCATCGACTTCGGCCTTTGTAACCTTCTCCCCATGTTTGGTCAAAAAACTTGCTAACCATTTGCTGGTCAGTGGCTTGCTCGAAATAAATAATAAGCTTTCAATTTTTGTTTTCATATTGAGCGCGGATAGTACGGATCAAACGCGGATAACGCGGATTTATGCAAGATGTTTTAGCAAACTTCGCTTAATCCGCGTTACATCCGCTTAATCCGCGGTTATTATAATATCTTCAAACGTTTTGTTTTGTTTGATTTTTATTTGTTGTTTTTTTAATAATTCAAGCAAAGCTAAAAAATTAACAATTATTTCCGTTTTATTTTTTGCGCTTTGTTTTATAGTGTTAAATCCGAACTGACCCTGCTTCTTTAGAAAATCACGAATCTCAGAAACTTTTTGTTGAAGACTGACCGCTCTCTCGATCATTTGCCTTGGCATTTTGACCAAAGGATCCAATCTTTTCAAAACAACCATAAACGTATCTCTTAAATCATTCACTCTAAGTTTTTTCGGTGGCGAAAACTCAACCTCAGTTTTTGTAATCTGCTTTCGCCGAGAAAATGAAAATCGTTTTTGTAAAATCATTTCATTAATTTTGCGAGAAGCATCAATGAACTGCTTATACATTTTCAACTGTTGTTCCAAATCATCAATTTCTTCTTCAGCTTCTAAATATGGTAAAAGTGCTTTTGATTTTAAATATAATAAACGAGCAGCGATAACCAAAAAGTCGGCTAAATCCTCAGGATTCTTATCCTCCATTTTGTCGAGGTGATCCAAGTATTGATCTGTAACCTCCGCTAATGAAACCTCCGTGATTTCCATTTTTTCCTTTTCAATCAGCTGGAGAAGTAGGTCCATTGGCCCGTTAAATTGTTCAGATTTTATTTGATACATAATAAAAATAAGGCGAAACAAGGCTAAATAAGGCGGTAACAATAATCAAATTTTTTCGTAAATTTAAGCTAACTAGCAATAATACTATTGACAACCTCGTAATTCTTTGCTATAATGCAGGTACCATTGTTTGGCGCAGAGGATTGTTATCTTTTGGCAGCAAATGGTCAAATGGACGAATCACGTTAGCATTTGCTGGGGACCAGCGTGATGAGTCAGACCAAGAACTGTACAATTGTTGCTCTGCGCAACGCACCTGATGAAAGGTCCCCATTGTACCCTATTCCCCTGGAACCGCGAGCTGGCGTTAATAACCCGGATCGCACAACATGAGCAACCTCACAGCTAATAACTGTGGGGTTTATTTTTTTACTTTAAACCCAAATTTCAATTGCTCACCAAGTAGTTTCTTTGACAATCTTCTCCCTTTGATTGTCAAACCAACTTCACCAATAAACCACTTTTGCGAGGTTCGAGTGCCAAAGCCAACCAATAATTCCTTGTCAATCAAACTTTCAATACTACCGGTAATTATTTTCGTACGAAGTTCAGCCTTTGCCCTCGCCTCTTTTCCATAGAACGCCAAAAACCCAATCCTGTTCACCCGTTTACTTCGGCTGTTGTAGCATCTGATAAGAATGAATTTTTGTAATGAGGATAACCTCATATATTCGATTTATTCAATTCGCTTAATTCGCTTTAAATTCGCTCAATTCACTTATTTCTTTACTTTTTCTTCTTTTTACTTTTTTTGATAAATCTGAACTCCAGACAAATCTACTTTAGAAAAAAATTCACCAACAACACTTTCTGCAAACCCAATACTTCCAACTAAATATCCGCCTTTTTTCAAAACTCTAACAATTTCATTCAGTATTTGTCTTTGATCACGATGATTCAAGTAATTATCTGCCAACATCATATTACAAACAATCAAATCTTGACTTTGTTCAGGCAAAGGTATCTCTCGAGCATCAGCAACCAAGCTAATACCAACTTTAGTTTCTGGATATTTTTTAAAAACATCTATGTTTTTTGGATCTAAATCTATATTTGTCCTATTCAACGGCTTAAGTTTTCCAAGTTCTTGCAATCCCTTAACAAAAGATGATCCAACTCCACACCCTAAATCCAAAACCTTAACATCTATTGGTAAACTATCGACAAAACCCAAAATCTTTTTTTGTTCCTCTGTCCTTTTATTTTCTGGAGTCGAATATGCTAAACTCAAAGATCCTTTTCTGCTACCAGAATTTAAATGTTCTATTTTTCCACCTGCCGGCGAATTAGTTATTGGATCTTTAGAGCTTTCTCCTTTATAACGACGAATCTGTTCTGTTTCATCAATTTCCCAATCCCAATATTTATCGTAAAATTCATCTAATCTTTCACTTTCTTTACTGCTATCTCCAGCTTTATGAGCTTTCATCACAGATTTATGCAATCGCCTTACATATTCAGCTTTTTCCTGAAACAACATTTGACCTGGATCTAAAACATTTTCAGTTTCATCTAAAAATAATGTTAAATGATGCTCTGGCCAAATATCCTTGATATAAGCAACCTGCCAACCATCACGTTTTCTAATCTGCTGAAGTCTTTCACGATATTTTAATCTTTCATTGTAATGTAAACTCACTGCATCATAATCCAAAACCTCCTGATCTGGCATCTCAGCCCAATTGGATTTTCTCGCTTCATTAACAATAGGCTCTCTTTTCATATACTCGATACATTTAATTCACTTATTTCTTTATTTTTTCTTCTTTATTTCCAAACCAAGTTCATCCAACTGTGCCTTGTCAACTTCTGCCGGTGCGTCCATCAGCGGATCACGGGCATCTGAAGTTAGAGGAAATGCAATCACTTCGCGAATACTTGTTTCGCCCTGCAGGATTGAAAGCAAGCGATCAAAACCCGGAGCAATTCCGCCATGCGGTGGAACGCCATATTGAAAAGCTTCCAATAAATGAGCAAACTGTTTCTTTTTCTCGTCATCAAAACCAATCAGCTCAAAAACTTTTTCCTGCAATTTGGAATCTGAAATTCGGAGCGCTCCGCCACCAACTTCCACACCGTTCAAGACTAGGTCGTGCTGATAAGATTTAACTTTGCCGGGATCTTTTTCCAAAAGCGGGATATCTTCTTCTTTTGGACGGGTAAACATATTGTGAGCCGGACCCCATTTAGAGCCAGCACCATGGAAAAAGTCCTCTTCAGTTTGCGGAACAAAAAGTGGCCAGTCCAAAATCCAAGCAAAGGCCAATTCTTTTGAATCCTCTTTATTCTTTCGTAAGTCAGGTTTATCAGTTTTGTATTCTTTCATAACATCATCATATTTCAGTCTTGGCCAAGGTGTTTCAGTTATTGTTCGATCAGGCCAATGTTCTTTGATCATGGAAGTAAACATACCCTCAACCAAATCGAGAATGTCATTTTGCTCAACAAAAGACATTTCAATATCAATCTGATAAAACTCGCCCGGACTTCTGTCCGCTCTGGCATCCTCATCACGAAAACAGGGAGCGATTTGGAAATATCTTTCCATTCCAGCCACCATCAATAGCTGTTTGTACTGCTGAGGCGCTTGCGGCAAGGCAAAAAACTTACCTTGATGAACTCGAGACGGAACTAAATAATCTCGCGCGCCTTCCGGTGTTGACTTGGATAGAATCGGAGTATGGATTTCGATAAATCCTTGTTCATTTAAATAATTTCTGACAAAATGCATCATCTTTGAGCGCATTACTAAATTTGTACGCATTCGATTATGTCGCAAATCCAAATATCTGTATTGTAAACGTAAATCTTCTTTTGCTTGCCGCTCTTCATTGTCAATTTCAAATGGCGGAGTTTTTGATTCGGACAAAATCTTCACTTCTTTTGCTAACACTTCCACTTGACCGGTTGGAAGATCTGCATTTTTTTGTTTTTCCCCTCTTTCATTAACGATCCCTTTTATTTCCAAAACAAATTCCGGTCGAATATCTTTTAAAATTTCATTTGAAGCTTCATCAAGTTCAGCGGGAACCAAAACAACTTGAACCAAACCACTTCTGTCACGCAGGTCAACAAAAGCAATTTTTCCCATATTGCGCCGGGCATTTACCCAGCCCTTTATTACAACTTCCTCTCCTTGTTTTTGTGAAGTATCTACGTTTAATGTTCTTTGCATATTGTATAATGCGAATACTGCGAATCTCCATGCGAATGATGCGAATCGCGAATAACGCGAATAAATTACTTATTTGATTTATTATTTAATTACGACGCTATTTACAATAAAGTCAACTTCTTCCTCAGAAAAATACTTATGGTTTATAGAAAGAATGACAAGTAACTCATTTTTTTCGAAAAAAGCAAAGGTAAATTCAGAATCAAGGTGCTGACAGTTTCGGAAAAGAGATAAATCGCTCACTGCGGACAAGTTGTAACATTCGTCTGTTGCGAAAATATTTTTTCTGGCCTGATCAACTAAGCTTATTTCTTCATCTCGAAAAACTTTTTGATATATAAGTGGGTTTTCATCTTCAAAAGAATTAAACCAGTACACATCACCACTTGGTGAGTACTTAATGATATAATTTTTCGGCACCTCAAATCTGACCAGATCCTTGTCTTCAAATTCATCCCATTCTTTCAGTTCATCAACAACCACCTGCGCATCATTATTATCTTTTCCTGTCCACTGCCAGAAAATAACGTTAACGACTATTACTACAATTATCAGCCCCCCGACTATTATCCATCTCTTCATATAAAAATGAGTACTGATATTACTGATTTACTGATCATTAATCTTATTTTTCCCTATTTAAATTTATTCAGTATATCAATACAATCAGTATTCAATTATTAAGGATATATTCGATTAATCGTCCTTGGAAACGGAATAGTTTCCCGCACATGTTTTGTGCCACACATCCAGCCGACTATTCTCTCTAGTCCGTAACCAAAACCTGAATGCGGAACTGAACCGTATTTTCGCAGGTCCAAATACCACTCAAATGATTCTTGTGGCAATTTATGTTCTTTGATTCTTTTCACTAAAGTTTCATAATCATCTTCACGCTGAGAGCCACCGATAATTTCACCATGTCCCTCTGGCGCGATCACATCTGAACAAAGTGCAATATCTTCATTATCTTTATCTCTTTTCATATAAAACGCTTTAATGTCTGCTGGCCATTTTTCAATAAATATCGGCTTATCTCTATCCTGCATAATCAAATCCTCATCATCATTTCCAAGATCTTCGCCCTGTTTGATATCTGATCCTTTTTCCTGCAGTTCTTTCAGGGCCTGCTCGTACGTCAATCGTTCAAATCCGGCTGTAATTTTTTCTAACGCAGAAGTATCGCGTTCAAGAATCTCCAATTCCGGTTTATTTTTTTCTAAAACTGATTTTGCAATATTACAGATCAAATCTTCCTGCAGTTGCATACTCATTTCATGATCATAAAAAGCCATTTCCGCATCCATCATCCAAAATTCCGTTAAATGACGGCGGGTTTTTGATTTTTCTGCTCGAAAAGTCGGCCCAAAGTCAAAGACTTTGCCCAGTGAAGCGATTGCCGCTTCTAAATATAATTGGCCACTCTGAGAAAGATAAGCTTTGCCAAGATCAAAGTAATCCATTTCAAAAAGTTCAGTTGTTCCTTCACACGCGGCAGGAGTCAAAATCGGAGAATCTATCTTTGTAAAACCTTGGCCCAATAAAAATTCGTAAGTGGCCATGATTACCGTAGTTCTGATTTTTTGAATGGCAGCTTGTTTTGGCGCGCGGAGCCAAAGGTGTCTGTTTTCCATCAAAAAATCCGGGCCGTGTTCTTTGTTGCCAATAGGATATTCTTCTGCCTTTTGAATAAATGATAATTGTTTAACCTGCAGTTCGTATTCTTCTTTTTTCGGATGCTTGGAAACTGTGCCGACAACTTCAACTGAACTTTCTTGGCTCATTTCCTCCACAGCGGTCCATGCAGCCTTCTCAACTGAGTCTTTTGCAACTACAGCCTGCGTAAATCCGGATCCGTCCCGAATCTGCAAAAAAGCAATCTTTCCGGATGAACGGAAATTGTAAACCCAGCCCTTTATTGTAACCTCCTGATCTAATTTTTCTGAAAAATCCTTGATGTGCGTTTGTTCCATATTAGTTATAAAATAAATAAAAAAATAAAAATAATGCTAATTTTAGCTTATAGCTTATAGATTTTAGGTAATATAACTTCCCTATTTTCCAAATTTCAGTTTCAAATTTCTATAATTATTATATAGCATTTCACCTAAATTGGCAAACCTATGTACAGTTAACCTTTAAGGGTAACTGTACAATTGTTTGACAAAACTAACAACAATGTTACAATTACACTAAGATAATTAACAAAAATTTTATGCGTGAAAATCCTACTAAAGAAATTCCAAAAAAAGAAGAGCTAATAACACCACAAACAGAAACACAACCTACCCCAACACCAGAAAATCAAGAACAAAAAATATTGCATGAGAAACTTGATAAATTGTTTGATAGATTCGTTCAACTAAACCAAGATTACCCAACACCATTACCTAGTAAACAAAAAGACTATCCAGATAAAACTAGTATATTCTTTCAAACTTCTGTTTGTATGATTTCTAGCATAAATCAAGACGGAAATCTAGTCAGAAGCAACTTTTATGCACCGATGCCAAAAACAAAAAACTACGACACACCAGAAAAAAGAGCAGAATATATCCGACTATCAGTTAGACCTTTAACAGAAGAAATAGACGAAAGAGGAGACCAAATTGCCGGCGAAAAACTTGATTTAGCTGAAGATCTAAATATAAAAAGCCTTAAGGATCAAATAAAATACATGACAGAACAATTAAATTTACTTGAAATAAAACTACAAGAGTCAACATTTAAACATAATGGAAAATTTCCAATTAATAGAAGCTATTATGGTTCACTGGGAGAAACTGTCATGCAAGAATTTCTAGATAAATATGGTAAAAAGGTTGTAATAGTAGACGATGGTGGATTTTAATAAAGTTACATAAAATAATTCCTCGAGACAAAGAACTTGAACGACTTGTTCTCTCGACAACGGGTGAACTGGCTTTGGCAAATGATAATTGCAAAACCGCTTGCCAATATATTCAATACCTGGATGATGCAACGGCAAAAAAGGCGCAGGAACAGTGTCTTGTCAATTAACTGTGCCTAGAAACCACAGATAGTTCAAAAAACTAAACAAACAAACAAACAAAAACAGCCCCTCATCGTGGGGCTGCTTTTGTTATTTTAAAATTACAATGATTGAATTTTCATTAATTCTTTAACTTCTGCAATCTTTTGTTTCAAAGAAACGTACTTCATAGCTAAATCTGAGTCCAAATCGGACAAACTAATTTCATAGGCAGCCATAATCCCAGACAACTTTTGACACATATTTTCTGCATAACCAATCACTCTTTCTCCTTTAAGTTTGACTTCATTTACAATATTTCTGTCAACTTCTCCATCTTTCAACTTTGACAATTCATTTTCTTTATAATCATTCAAACCCTCAATCATTCCTTCAAACTCTGCTCTGGTTCTTTTTTCTGCATTTATCAAGGGTATTAATTCATCTTTTTCAAAAAACGCTTGTAGTACTTCTATCTTTTTATCCAAATCACTACTCCCACCTGTACCATACAGTAAATCAAATGCTTTTTGTTTTTCCTTTGGTGGTAACATTGTAGCTTTTTCTTTAATCAACCACAACAACCTACTCTTCTTTTCATCATTGTCTGCAAAGTCAACTTCTGCTTCTCCATTTTTATCAATATCCAAGACTGCAACATCAAAGCTTAACTCACCCATCTCATCAAAACCTTCAGGAAAAAAACCAAAACTAAGAACTTTTTTCTTATCATCATTGTAACAAAATTCAGAATATTCTGGAACAATGGCATACTGACCATATTCTTCGCCAAAAAACTCAACCCCATCAACAGAATAACTTGGTGAAAATACTTTTTGCAAAATATTTCCTTTTTGTTTTTCAATAATTTCATCAACAGGAAAAACCTTGGAAACCTCATCAAAAAGTAATAAGCGAGCCTTGATTGCTTCATTTTCCAAACTTAACCGATATATATCAACCAAAGATTGTTCATCAACATCATCATAACCATGTGCCTCTGCCAATTGTTCAAAATGTTTTGAAAAATCAGCAGTCATAGAACCCATCGGAAACTTTTTGTAATCTTTTGCTGTCACCAAATCACAAATTGCCTGACTATCCTTGCCAAGTGCATACAGTCCAGCAATAGCTCTAAGTGATTCAATTGTTGCATCTGCATCAAACCCGTAAAGTCCATCTTTTGCTGATAAAGTCGTGGCGATATTTTTCAAAGTTGTTTTTCCACCACCTAGCATGCCACTAAAATAGGCCTGAGATTCAGTCAAAACAACTGACACGTCCTCATCATCATTTATATGTTTTCTATGAATCATTTCATGAAGTAATGTTTCAGTAGAAGTATCAAAGCGACCAGCTGACAAAAAACCACGAAGCTGGTGTGCCAAGCTTGGTTGCTCATTTCCAATATCAACTTGATCATGAACCCGGCTAGCTAAACCTCCAGGCACCTTTCCTTCTGACTTGTAATAACTATCAATTGCTTCTGATTTTGCAGAGAAAATTATCTTTGTATCAGGGAAACCTGGCTGAGAAGTTAAATCTTCCTTGAAAAAATCTAAACCAAGCTCATCAAAGCTATCGAAAAACGCAGTTTCTTCACGAACTCTTTTTTTCCAATTTTCAGCTACCTGTTGAATCTTTTCTGGAGACTTTTCAGACTCTCCAATCAAAAATACCCCTACAGAATTGGTTTTTGATTCAAGACCTGCTAATTGCTCTTTCAGTTTTTTATTTTCAGTTGAGACTTCCTCGAAACGTTCAGCAATTTGATCTTCACGCTCTCTCGCAGAAAGATCTTTTTTACCTTCAATTGGCATATTTTCAAAATTGTCATTCATACTTAATAATTCAGTCCCACCAGATCAAACAAGTCAGAAATACTTTTACCAATCACAGCCTCAAACTTTTGTTTGATCACTTTATTGGATTGCGCTTCAGCACCGCCTATCCAACCGAGTCCCCAAGTGTCTAGATAGTTTGAAATGGCGCAGTTTACACCTGAACCGATTCGACACTGAGCTTGCTCATATTCTTTCAGCTTAATAACTGCATCTCCGACACAATCAAATCCACAACTGTAATCTTCATTCAAGCCCATTATAAATAAAGTTCCGGTAAGATAGTGATTTGCTTTTTGTTCTGCAGTCAGACTAACTTTGCCGTCCCGGAAGTCTCTATAAAAACTATAATCCAAATATCGGTCATTACCCATTACAATTCCACCGGCATCGGTATCTTTTTCCTTCATATAAGAATCACCACTAGGCATTTGCCGGTCCGTACAGTCAAGTCTTTCATTGGTTTGAATAGCAACCGCTTCATGGAACCAGGAAGGGACACCGTGCAGCATTTGATACAAGAAATAATGAGTAGTTTCGTGAACATCAGCGGTCAGATGCTCAGGCTTCGTTGGTGTGATCTGATTGTATTCACGAAAACCATTCATATTATTGAACATCACATAATCAGCGCCACCAGAACCACCCTCAATACCATCACAACCCTCAGCCAACGTGCATTTATCTAGCCCCTGATTATTGAAAACTTTGTAAACCAATTTTGCAGGCTTGAATTGAAAATAATCTTCTAAACATTTAACAATTTCTGTTTGAATAGAAACCAATTCAGGAAACAAGGTAGCCTGAGTGCCACAACTGGTACAGGCAGTAGCATTCGCCACACAACCATGTCGCTCTGAAAGCTCAGCCGATTCACTACAACCACAGTCAACTCGAACATATTCATTACAATTTGAATCTGTACAAGGAGCGCTACAATCAATTGCGCACTGAGTAAAGTTTCCAGTTTGCGCAGAGCCATCATAAGATTCCCCCGCTTCGCAAATAAAATTTCCACAATAACTGGTATTGGTTAATGCTACGGCCTGACAACTTCCGGCTACACATTTCTCACCCATACCGCAAACGCCACAGGAGTAAAGACTTTTGATTAAATTATCAAATGCAGTTAGAACCGCCTTGGATTCAGTTGCAACTGTAATATCCTCCAAATTATCATTAGTAATTCCTAGACCTAAACTTCTCATAATATCAAAAGCATCGGCCGGTCGCCCAAGATAATGCATTTCCAAGTCATTTGGATAAACATAATACGCTTCGCCATTGGCTTCGACTCGGAGTAAAATTTTTCCGGCTAAATTGCTTGGCGCTGTTCCATTGAACATATCATAATTTGCTTCGCTAACGCCCAGTCCCAAAGTTCTCATGATATCAAAAGCATCAGCCGGTCGCCCGAGGTAATATCTTTCCAATTCGCCCGGATAAACGTACCAGGCTTCTCCATTTTCTTCGACTTGTAATAAAATTTTTCCACTCAAAGTTTCCGCTAACGTTTTCGAATGAACAAAGTCCACGCTCAAAAAACCAACCCCGACAAGCAGGACCAAAACGTAGACTAAAAGGAGCTTTTTCATAAAAATTTTTATTTAGTTATTAAATTTTAAAGAAGGATCACCCAATATCATATTTGCCGTTGAAGGCGTCGACTCTCCTAATTTTAGACTATTGAAAAATGATTCACCAATTGATTTTCCAATAAACAAATTATTGTAATAAATATCATCAACATAACCAAACGTCCCAACAACAGCGACTGGGCCTTTCTCTTGTGTTAAATAATGTTCGGAAAAAACATCCTGTTCTCCAGAGTAAAAAGCCATTACACTACAAGAAGAAAGATCTAAAACAGGAAAAATATAATTAAAAGTAGTGTTATTAATACAAATCATGTTTTCTGAACCATAGGGAGCAATACACGGTAGCGCACCATGAGCATTTTCTGCTAAATATCCACTATTATTTATAATATTTTCATTAATCGCTTGATGGTCTGCTGAAGTATACTGGACATAATTTACATTTGACAAAACACCAAAAGCATCCTCCCGTTCTTGTTTTTTGCTATAACTAAGACCATCAACATTATTATAAAAATTAACAGGTAAACCATAAAAAGAATTTTCTAAAACTGTTCGATATGGCGTAAAAGCAGAAAAGTTATTAATAATATTTTCATTATCAGTTATTCCATCTAGAAAATTAAATTGTTTAATTTCTGGAGCATTTTTTGTTTTAGTAATAATCGTTTGCAGTTCCAAATCATTTCTTACTGGCCACCGACCTAAATACATTTCGCCCAACCATGAGTTATCTGCAGTCCGATCTTCATTGTTAAAAATTAAATCCCCAAATTCTTCATACACTCCGTTCCCACTTGTATCCCAATTTTCTAAACTAACGTAAAACAAATCCGTCAAGGTAGAAGAATACTTATCTACATATAACTCTTCATATGTAACTGGATCCACGTACCAATCTGCAGAAACAAAATAACCAGTTGGGATATCCCATGGTCTAGTTATACTCAAGTTATAATACTGATCAAATGAGTCCTTGGCTGAACCAATTGATTCATATTCCCAAACATTATTATCTGGCATCTCACTATCACCAACCAATAACACATATTGCAAACCATTATTTTCATGAATAGCTTTAATAACATTTTTTATTTTATCAGCAAAATGAAGACCTGAATAATTATTGTATATCCAATCTCCGCTTACTAAACCCACCTTGAAACCTTGCTCTTTCTTATACTGAACAAAATCCTGCAGTGTATACTCGAACATAGTTCGGGAAACGATTAAATAATCAAAGTTTGTAGTTAAACAAGCTTGATTATAACAATCTTCATAATGGGTAAAATTAGCCGGGACTGTATTAGTTACTTTGTTCGGCACCGGAAACACTTCTTTTGAATTTGTTGCAATTGCAATCTGTTCCAAATTCACATTGGATATTCCCAATCCCCAAACTCGCATTAGCTCAAAAGCATCCGCTGGTCGACCGAGGTAATACATTCTCAAATCTTCAGGATAAACATAATAAGCTTCACCATTGGCTTCTGGTCGCAATAAAATGTAACCAGCCAATCTACTTGGAGCATAATTATTCCAACTATTAAAATTAGCTTCGCTAACCCCTAAACCCAAATAACGCATAATATCAAACGCATCAGAGGGCCTCCCCAGGTAGTATCGGTTCAAGTCTTTTGGATAAACGTACCAAGCCTCACCATTGTCCTCAACTTGAAGAAGTATCTTGCCACTTAAAGTTTCAGATAATGTTTTTGCATAGGAAAAATCCACACCAACAAAAATCGTCGCGCTTAATAAAATAACTAAATAAAACAGTAACAGTTTTTTCATAAATTCATACTATTTGACCACTCTTTTACCCTCTAAGGATAGCAAACTACCGAGCTCCCGTCCAGGCCATTTCAAAAATCATTCTCATCATGTCGTGAATGGTTTGATCTTCAATAATGACGCCAACCGTGTCTTTTTGTTTAAAATTAATAATTGACACTTTATTTTTTCCATAAATCGTAATTTCATTTTTGTAAGGGAAAAAATCTGCCGGCACATATCTAATTTGCGGTAATATTTTCTTAGGATAATTTTTGTAAAATTCTTTTAAATAATTTTTATCTTTTTCACTGTCCGGGAAAATTGCTCGGCCTGCAATCCCCAACTTCTTTTTTCTGTCAATATAATCTGATACAAATTTTTTAGGAAAAGTTTTTGTTAATTCACAAGTATTACTAATGCCAAGCATTTCATACGGTTCTTTTTCCAAAACATGACTTTCATACAAACTCATCAACCCTGAAAGACCATCAGCATAACGAATTTTTGGTCGCACAGGAGATAATTTTGTTAGTTCCAAAAAATCCGGCAAAACCTTTTGAGCATTTTTCAATCGCTCATCAGCCAACTGAACTTGATTTTCTGCAAACTTGACCAAACGTTTTGGGTTTTCAATTTGATAATACAGCTTGCCCCTTTTTTGTAATTCACTTACCAAGCCTTTCACTGACAATTCAACCAAAAGTTTATAAACCGTACTTCGATTCAATCCTGTATATTCAGAAATTCTACTTGGATGCGCCCCTTTTAATTCCAAAAGAGCAGTATAAACTTCAGCGGCTTTTTGTTTTATGCCAATTTTTTTTAATTGCTCAATTACTTTTTGATTTGTATCCATATAAAAACTATAGCATATTTTGTTATTTTTTACGAACAACATATTAGCAAATCACGATTCTATTCTAAAATTAAACAAAACAATTTTGCATTTTCTGATAATAATTCTAAACAATATATATAATTGTACAATATGTATAGGTAACTGTTCTTTAACAAAAGGAGAAATGTTATGAAAAGTTGGCTAATTGTCCTAGCCGTAAGAAGTGAAATGAATACACATGAATACCTCAATCTGGTCACCGACAAAATTGTTACCGCATTCGGAAAATACTATAAAACAGCACTGTATTGTAGTGAAATAAAAACATCTTTCCTTCCTTATGTTGGACAGATACATTCTTTATACTTCAACGTTGCCGCCCCAACACCACAGGAGGCAATAAATTTCGTCGGAGGATGGTCAACCGAATACTACTGCCAACCACCTAACATGGTTAACAACATTAATTGTTTAGGTGAATTCAGCTCAGGACTTTTACTGCAAACACTGCAAGCTTAGCACGACAGGAGAAGTATTATGAAAAACTGGCTAATGGTTTTGGAAGTAAAAAGCGATACAGTATTATATGACTATAATGATATGGTAATTGGCAGAATTGTTAAAGACCTTGGTAAATATTATACATCAGGGCTTTACTGTGAAGATCTTAAAACATCCCACCTCCCCTACATTGGTCAAATTCACCACCTATTCTTCAACCTTGCCGCTACAACACAGCAAGAAGCAATAGATTATGTTGGAGAATGCGCAACCGAATATTACTGTTTGGGACCAGACACAATTCATAACATAAAAGTTCTTGGTGAATTCACTCCAGCACTTTTACAACAGCAAATGCAGGCTTAACACTAAAGGGAGGTAAAAAATGCAAAAAGAAATTTCAAGACGTAAAATAACATGTCCACCTTGCAGAGGAACCGGTTTTCTTTCGAAATCAATTTTAGGCGGATCAACAAGTATATCAGGACCTGGTCCGTGCACCACCTGCGGGACGACACGTATAGTATGGGAAGTAACATATCTTTGCAAATGCCCCACATGTCGCGGATCAGGTTCAATGGTTGAAATAAGCTATGTGACCAGCGGAGGCAGAACCAGAGAAAAACGAAGAACATTTACATGCAAACCATGCAATGGACACGGAACCTTTACCCGGACTAGCTACGAAAAAATATAATTCCCCAAACACAAAGCCCTCCGCAACGCGGGGGGCCTATTTTATTTGAAAGCTTATTTGCTATATTTTCCTGCACTATCCCAAGCCAAATTAAATATCATTCTCATCATATCGTGAATAGTTTTATCTTCAATAATGACGCCAACTAAACCCTTCTTTTCAAAATTTATCACAGATACCCTATTGTTACCATAAACTGTAATCTCACTTTTGAAAGGAAACTTATCATCTGAAATAAAACGCAAATCAGGATAAGTCTTTTTACTAACCTGACGATACGCTTTTTTATTATAACTTTTACTTGATACTGGCAAAATACCTTTTGTTATAATACCCATTTTTTCCTTTTTCTTAACATAATCTCGCATAAACTTTTCTGACAAAAATTTCAATAGTTCGTTGGCATTACTATAACCAAGCATTTCTTTGTAAGGATTTTTTGGATCAACATGATCTTCATAAATTAAAATCACACCATCCACACCTTCAGCAAAACGAACCTTGGGCTTGCTTGGACTCAAAGCAAATAAACCCAGCAACTCAGGAATTAAATCTTCTGCTTTTTCTACTCCTCGAGTAGCTTTTTGTAATTTCTTTTTTGAATACTGAACTAAACGATCCGGTTTTTCAACTTGGTAATAAAGTTTTTTTCCTTTTTGTAACGAACTGATTAATCCGTTAACAGATAAATCTTCTAGAATTTTATAAACTGTACTTCGATTTAACTTTGTGTATTCTGCTAAGCGTGAAGGATACGCTCCGCCCAGTTCAACCAAAGCAGCATAAACCTGAGCCTCTTTGTCCGAAAGGCCGGTTTGTTTTAGTTCGCTTGTTAGTTTGTTGTTTTGCATATTCTGGATAAGATTTCCGGATGTAAGGGTTCAAAATCTTGAACCCTTACATCCGAATAGATTATAGCAAATTATTAATTATTTGTCAATTTTTACGGACAAATTATTTTTATATTCAATATTTTTACTAATTTTACTATTTTTATTAGACGTAATTTGGTATTTAGGATTGACGAATTATTTTTCTTGTGCTATAATTCCCTGTTCATTGACAATCAATCGCAGGAGGAATAAATGAAAGCCAGATACTTCATCACTGTCAGTACTATCTCTTACATCTTTGCCATGTATGCGTTTTTCAGAGATCTGCCGATCGTGTTTTTTATCAATTGGTTAATACTATTTCCAGCTATGGTTGGAGCATTCTACTTACAAGAAAAAGAGGGGAAAAAAAATGAGAGCCCTACTCCTACACACCAACCGGTTCAAAACCAAACTGCAAAAGCCGGCAACGCGACCAAAAGGGATTGAGCCGGAAAAACAAAAAACCAGACATGAAGAAATGACAGATTGTCTGGCCTGCTTCTTTACCATCGAATCAAATGATACAGAAACTCAACTTACTGAACTTCACGCCGAGATCATCAAGACTGCCAAAGACGTTGGAATAGACAGATTGATGCTAGTTCCATTTGCGCATCTGTCCCACGATCTGGTTCCCCCGGAAATCGCCAAGGCAATGTATCTTCAACTGGTAAAAATGTTTGATAATAGCGATTTTCAGGTGAGAACTTCGCACTTTGGTTATCACAAATCATTGGAGCTGGGTATCAAAGGTCATCCAGGTTCTGTCCGCTATCGAGAATTTTAACATGCGGGGCAAGCGGCAAATCACAGATTTGTCGCTTTTTATTTTTTGAACATTTTGAACAAAAAAAAACCTGCTGAGAATAAGATCTCAGCAGGAATATAACAAGTCAACTAGGCCGAAGCAGTTTCCACTCCCGGCTCTGTATCTGACTTCCTTTTCTTCGCCTTTGGCTTTTCGTTTCGAATCTTGTACGACAAGTAAAAGCCAATAATTGCAATAGGGATCATAGCCATAGGCCAGAACCACCAAGCACTCGGATTTTCTGCGCCCACCGCGCCAACCTCAGGCAATGTGATTGCATAGAGAGCGGCCTGAGTCGCGGTACCCGCATAAACAAAGCCGTCAATCATACCTACAGCAATACCCGTATTCTTGCTACCACCAAAGTCCATACTGGCAGTACCGGATAGCATCCCATGGACACCGATCACACACATGGACATAACGATCATCAGCCAAGCCAAGACCGGAACGCCAAGCAAGAAACACATCGCAACAGCGCACACAATCATGCCCAGATAAAGGATGGCAGCCACAGGCCCACGACGAGAACCAAAGAAATGGTCTGAAATGGTCCCAGCAAAGACGCCCCCCATGATTCCGGCACAGCAAAGCAGTAATCCCCAGTTCTGATAAACAAAGGAATCTTTTCCGCCAAGCCCGAGCTCGCCAGTCGCGCTGATCGCCTTGGCATAGTACCGATACATTTGCATGATTGCCTGACGAAGGAAACCACTACAAAATTCGATGCAGGCAATAATCATAATTACCCGACTCCTCAGCATCATTTTGAATACTGCCAAGGGCGGATCAGATTTTGTGTTGTCGCCAGCGGTAGCATCCCCGGTATTGATGTCCTCATAGCCCGCCTCACTGGGACGATTGCGGACAACAAACCAACCGACCACAAACATGACTGCCAGAGCGATCGATGGAGCGAAGAAAGACCACTCAACAGAGAACTTCCAATCATTCAAGATAAGAGAAGTCCAGTCAAAGGCAAAATAGATCCCGAGCGAAATAAGTATTCCGAAGATCGCGCCAAACATACCGCGTTCGCGCACATGGAACCAGGCAGAATTGCACTTGACAATAGCCACGGCACCAAAACTCTGGAAATACATGTTCAAAGCATAGAGAACCATGAGGAGATAAAACAGCTGATCGTGCGTAACATGTCCATTGACAGCTGCCCAGCAAGAAACGCCCATAAGAGCATTCATCACGGCCGCGCCAAAGGATCCGATCAGGATCGCGAATCGCCCACCAAGGCGGTCAGTCAGAGGCCCATTGAGCAAAAATGACAAACCGTACGTGGCAGCTCCGACACTAAAGATCCAGTTGAAGGTCCTAACCATCTCCGAGCCGCCAATAGCACCAACAGCGCCATTGAGATTGTAACGCCCCCAATAAAGAAAAGCGTAAATCAAGCCCAAGACCATCCAATTTGCCGAACGTCGAAGTTTGTAACCATTCACCTTCAAGTGCGATAACTGTCCTGGAAAATCTTCTTTTACTTTTGGTATTCGCCAAAAAACAATTACCAAAACCCCAAGAAGTAGCGCAATCGGAGCAAAGCCGGTATACCACGGCTTTTCAACTTCCTTTTTCACAGCCTCTGCCGCGAGAGCCAAAGACGGAAAAACAGCAAACAGCATCAAGACAAAAACTGAAATTTGAGTTAAAATCAACTTCACCCTAGTTCGCATTTTCAACATGAGACCTCCTTTTTCTACGACCGGTTAAAAAAAGTCAATGAACTGATAATCAATTCAAATTTACATGAGAAACCAGGTTTTGTCAACACCCTTCTTGTCCAAATCAACAAGTCTTGATTTTTTCGCTAATTCATGCTAGAATAAGCCTATATGAATGAATATATTGTTAATGAAAAATCTGCAGGTGAGCGCTTGGACAAGTTCTTGACTGAGAAAACTGAGCAAACGCGCAGCCAAATCAAAAGAACCATCCTTGATGGCGCTATTTTGGTTAATGGGAAAGAGGCGAAGGTACATCAGTTTTTAAAATTAGGGGACAAGGTGGAACTGCAAAATGTAAAAATAAAAATGCAAAACCACATATCTAAAATTAATAATCAAAAAAACAAACCAACCTTAATTGAACGGGTAAAAACTTTTCTTACTGACGACAAAAGCCTTCAACCAAAAATTATTTTCAAAAACAATGATTATATTATTCTGGAGAAACCGGCGGGGCTATTGGTTCACGCAACTGATACTTCTACTGAAACCACTCTTGTTGACTGGCTGATAAATAAATTTCCGGAAATTCAAAAAGTTAGCGACACAGTTTCTCTGCAAAAAGATGATCAAACATATCGGCCTGGAATCGTTCACCGCCTGGACAAAGATGTCGCTGGCCTCATGCTCATTGCCAGAAACCAAGATGCTTTTGACTATTTCAAACAGCAATTTAAACTACAAAAAATAAACAAGAAATATACTGCCCTAGTTCATGGTCAAATTGAACAAGATCATGATACAATAGAATTTGAGATCAGCCGAAGCTCGCAGGGAAAGAGAATGGCCAGCCATCCGAAAGGATCTGGCAAAGGACGACCAGCATTTACTGAATTTGATGTTCTTGATCGGACCCAAAAAACAACTTTAGTTGAAATAACACTCCATTCCGGACGAACAAATCAGATTCGAGTCCACTTCATGGCACTCGGCAACCCTATCGTTGGAGATATGGTTTATAAAGTATCAGCTTTTGATAACAAAAAAACTACCAAGCCACTTTTGCACGCAACGAAATTATCTTTTACTGACCAGCAAGGGACCGAGCAGGCTTTTGAATCTGAATTACCTAGCGAATTCCAAGCACCTCTCTAATACTATCAACTTTTACTTTTTACCTTTTACCTTCCCCATGTTCGACCCAAACAAACCACAAACCGATCCGCCAAAAGAAGAATCAACTTCGCCAGAGTTAGTTGAGCGATTTTCAAATAAACTTAAAAAAGAAAAAAGCCTGGACTTCATGGGAGAATTATTCAAAGAACTGCCTGACCTGGAATTTTATTTAGTTGGCGGTATGGTTCGAGATACAATTATCAAACATCCGACTTCAAAAGACTATGATTTTATCGCCCGCGGTGTTCCAATAAAAAAACTTGTCTCTGCTTTGAAAAAAATGGGCCAGGTTGACTTTGTTGGTCGCAATTTTGGTGTGCTCAAATTTACTCCAAAGGACTCAACCCTAAAAGAGGCAATTGATATTGCCCTACCTAGAACCGAATTGGCCGAAGGAACTGGCGGATACAGGGACGTCGAAACAAAATCTGATCACAAACTTCCGGTTGAAGAAGATTTAGCCCGACGCGATTTGACGATTAATGCTATTGCCTGGAACGTAGCAAAACAGGAACTCGTTGATCCATACAATGGTCAACAAGACCTCGAAAACAAAACAATTCGCGCCGTTGGAAAACCTGAAGATCGATTTCAGGAAGATTATTCTAGGATGCTTCGAGCAGTCCGCTTTTCCTGCCGATTTGGATTTGAAATTGAACCAGAAACATGGAAAGCAATTCAAGATTTAATGTCTCACATCAATGATCAGCACGAAATTACCATAGTTGAATCGCTGGAAAGACAGCTGAGCCTGGCGACAGAAGAACAATCCATAAAAAAACTTGGGGAAAAAACAGAACAGCAAAAGAAAAAAGATCCTGATGCTACAAAACTAGAATTTGTTGTTCCTCGTGAAACTATTTCCACAGAAATATTAAAATCTCTAAAAGAAAATCCGGCCCGCGCGCTGGAATTGCTCGATGAGAGCGGCGCATTGGAAAAACTTTTGCCAGAAACTCTAGAAATGAAAGAAAGTGATGTCTGGGAACACACAAAAATGATGCTGAAGAAAATAAACTCCCCGGAATTCAAAAAACTTTTCAAAGGAATCGAAATCACCGGCGAATTTGCACTTGGCGTTTTACTTCACGATATTAGCACACCACAAGTACTGCAAACACCTAAAAAAGACGGCTCAGACAGAGTCAAATCTAACGGCCACGAGAGTACTGGTACAGAAACCGCTGTCAAAATAGCAAACCGCCTTAGATTATCAGATTTTCAAACTGAAAAATTAAAATTCATGACCAAAAATCATATGTTTGCGATGACCATGTCGGATGTGTTCACGGTTGGTGCAAATAAATTTGCCAAAAGATTTATTGATAGCCCTCATTCTCAAGACTTGCTAATGCTTTTTTACCTTGACCTTGCCTGCTCGGTGCAACCAGACGAAACATCCCCGATGAAAAAATTCGAAGACACCCAAAAAAGGATCGAGGAGATCAAGGCCATTCGAGAAAAACAACCGGAACAAATTGTCGATGGAAATCATGTCATGCAAACACTGGAAATAAAGGGCGGATCACTCCTCGGAGTCATACTACTGGTCCTCAATGAATTTGCCGACCTTGGAAAAATAAATCACCTAGAAGATGCAATCAAATTTTTAGAAAAAAACAAATCACTACTTCTAAAATATCAGAATACTGTTACAGGACAAAATAGAGAAGAAGTGGCTGATAAAATATTAGGAAAGTTAAAAGGTAAAAGATAAAAGTTAAAAGTATGGAAAATAAATTATTTCTAATCTCCGGAACATCTGGAGTTGGTAAAACAACCATTGCTTACAAATTGATGGAGCAAATACCGAACTTAAAACGGCTGGTGACCTATGTTACTCGCGAGGCAAGACCAGGAGAAGTTGATGGAGTGGATTATCATTTTGTGACGGTTGAACAGTTCAAACAAAAACTTGCAGACGGTGATTTTTTTGAAAATGCAGAGCATTATGGAAATTATTACGGCAACAGTCTCAAAGACTTGGAAAAAATATGGGACGACGGAAATACTGCCATGGCCGTACTTGACGTCAAGGGAGTAAACTCGACCAAAGCAAAATTTCCTAATGCAAAATCAATTTTTATTTTACCTGACAATCTGGAAAATCTCAAAAAGCGAATAAGACAAAGACCAATGAGCGATGAAGCGTTTGAAAAACGATGGGAACTAATTCCAGAAGAAATGAAGCAAGCTGACAGTTATGATTTTCAGGTTGTAAATGAAGAAGGGAAGGTTGAGCAAGCAACTGCTAAAATTAAACAAATTATAAATGGCTCTTGACTTATTTTACACAATAGACTATACTGGCTCTTGAACGCAAAAAGTTGATTAGTCAATTGTAGCTATCAACCTATCAACCAATAAACTAATAAACCAATTATATGGC
>JABMRF010000021.1 GCA_013202715.1 Candidatus Kuenenbacteria bacterium | reverse complement strand
GGTCTTGTATACTGCGGATATTCTAAATAACCAGGGATTGAATGTGACTCTTCGTCAAGAGATTCAGTTTTTCCAAGTACACCCGGAATTAGTCTTGTTACAGAATCAATAATAACGGCTGCACCAAGCTCACCGCCGGTCAAAACAAAGTCGCCGATTGAAATTTCTTCATCAACGAATTTTTTTATTCGCTCATCATGCCCTTCATATCTCGGACAGACAAAAGTGATCTCATCCAGTTTTGAAAATCGTTTCGCCATTTGCTGATTCCAGCGTTTTCCTTTCGCTGATAGCAATACAACTTTTGTTTTCTTGTTTTTTTGATTTTTTGTTTTTTTACCAATAGCTTTTAATGAGTTGTATACTGGTTCCACCATCAAAACTTGTCCCGGTCCTCCACCATACGGTTTGTCATCCAAGTTCCCATGTTTGTCTGTAGAATATTTCCGCAGGTCGTGCGTTTTGATTTTGATTAATTTTTTTTCTTGAGCAATCCGAAGCATGCCCTTTGAAAAATAAGAGTCCAATATCTCCGGGAAAATTGTTATGATATTAAATTTCATATAATTATATTCTTTTAGAAGTATACCTTGACAAATGTATTTAGTAAAGATAACATTGTTGAATAAACAGTGGAGGAAAAAATGAATTTAATCAATTCGGAAGTCGAGTTGCTGAGAGAATTTCTGTTTGAATATCTTGATATAGAGGACGAGACAAATTGGGCAAATCTAATTGACTGGTTGAGACAGGTCGAGAAAGGGGAAAGGGAATTTTTTTTGGATATGTTTTCCCGCGATGAAGAAATGTACGAGTTGCTAGTCAAAATTCTTCTTGAAGACGAAAGCGTAATGCATTTTGTTTCTCATGCAAATGCTCTAATCCAGAGAGTATCGTACTCTTTGATCTCTGAAGCGTCAAGTCGGGTGCGCGGTCGATTGTGCACGGAAATTAATCAGTTGATCTCTGAGTCAGTAAAACATTTTCAGTTATTGGCTAAAAATGATCAAGAGTGAAGTATGTCAGATGTCGCACGAAACCGATGCCAAGCATCGGTTTTTTTTGTAAAAAGAAAAACCACAAAACTAAATTGTGGCTTTTCTTGTATTATAGGTTATAAAGATTTTAGATCTTTAGATCGTCTACAACATCAGTATCAATGTCTTCACTAGCTGGAGCGCTAGTTTCAACATTTTCTTCACGTCTTGGTCCTCGAGTTGAACCTTCTGGTTCATTGATCTTAAGGTTTACGCGAGCGTTGTTCTTGGCACCGACAATTTTTAGTAATGTTCGGATTGCCTTTGCTGTTTGTCCTTGTTTACCAATGACATATCCCATGTCAGCTGCGTTTAGGTCCAATGTTAGTAGGACACCTCTTTCGTCAACTTCTCTGACGACTTTTACATCTTCAGGGTTGCCAACGATAGACTTAACTACGAATTCTAAGAACTCTTTGTCGAAATCGTTTGCCATAAGTTTCGTTCTGTTACTTATTAATTAACTTAATATGATCAATTCCGGCAAAACACTGAAGTATTATGTCTGAACGATCTGTAGTTATTATAGAAAAGAAAAAGGGAATTGTCAAGAATAATGCAAAACTAAGGTAAACTTAAAGTAAAAGTATGTTAATAATAATTCAAGCGAAAAGGATAAACAAAATAGCCCGCAAACAAAGTTCGCAGACCATTTTTATTTAGAGGTGATTATTTTTTTTCTTCTTCCTTTGGAGCTTCTTCTTTCGGAGCTTCTTCTGTCGGAGCTTCTTCCTTGGCTGCTTTCTTTTCAGCTTTTTCTTTTGCCTTTTCAGTTAATTTGACTTGACGTTTTTTACTTAGGCGAGAGACACGAACCTTTTTCCCTTCAATAATACCTTCTGAAATCAGGATGTTATGGATTGTTTTTGAAGGCTGTGCTCCTTTTGAAATGTATTGCTTTACTTTTTCGCCATCAATTTTAAGTTCTTTTGTTCTTGGGTTGTATGTACCAAGGTTTTCTAAAAACTTTCCCCATGGATCTTTTTGTTTATCCAAAACAATGATGCGAAAATATGGCATGTGCTTTTTTCCAATTCTTGATAGTTTGATTGATAACATGTTTTTCAATTAAGAATGAAGAATTAACAATGAATAACTTACGATAGCTATACTTAATTCTTAATTCCTAATTCTTAATTCTTAATTTTTAATTTTTAATTTCAATATAATGTTTAGATGATAGCTGTTTTAGCATAATAAGTCAAGCCTTTCACATAGAT
>JABMRF010000003.1 GCA_013202715.1 Candidatus Kuenenbacteria bacterium | reverse complement strand
TAGCGATCGCATTAAATCAGTAATGACTACTTTGCGAGTCCCGGATGATATGCCAATTGAAAACAAAATGATTTCCAAATCTATTGAAACCGCTCAAAAGAAAGTAGAGGGTAATAATTTTGATATTCGTAAGCATTTGGTGGATTATGATGATGTGATGAATAAACAGCGCGAAATTATTTATAAAAAAAGAAAATTGATTCTTGATTCTGCTGAGAAAGAAGCGATCAAAAGCAAGGAAATGCTTTTGGAAATGATTGAAACCGAAATCGAACAGGTTGTTTCGTTTCATACCGTAGATCCTCAGCAGTCAAAATGGAATCTAAAAGAAATTTGCGAAGTTGCGCGAACTATTTTTCCAATGGACGAATCTGCTTGTGCTATGCTCGACAGCATTGAAAAATTGGCAGGGGACAAGTCGCAGGATGTGCAAGCCAGAACAACAATTATTGAATTTCTAGTTGGTGAAGCGAAAAAACAGTATAAACTTCTCGAGGAAAAAATCACTGAACAGTCCGGTAGTATTGATAATATGCGTATGGTTGAGCGAGAAATCATGATTCGCAGTATTGATAACCTTTGGGTTGATCATTTGGATGCGGTCTCCGCTCTTCGAGCTGGCATTGGTTTGCGCGGGTATGGTCAGCGTGATCCATTGATCGAATTTCAAAAAGAAACATATCGCATGTTCATGCAACTGCAGAATTTAATTCAAAAACAGGTTGTCTACAGCATTTACAAAATAGGTATTACAACTCCGATGGCCAACTCAATCATGCAGGATGAAAAAGCGCAGGCAGTTGACGCAAAACCTGAAGGTCAATTTAAAGCCGCTGATCCATATTCAAAAGTTACGAGAAAAGAAGCTCCGATTGTTGAAGCCAAGATTCGAGATGCAACGGGTGAAAAGGTTGGGCGCAACGATCCGTGTCCGTGCGGAGCGACAAAAGCTGACGGAACTCCAAAAAAGTATAAGCATTGTTGTGGCGTTTAACGTAGTTATTTGAAATAGAGCGACGCCCTGAGTTTACCGAAGGGTGGGAGTGGTAAAAAATATAAAAAGTGTTGCGGGTAAAAATAATTTTCAATATCGTCTTGTAGGGAACGGTCGCGACCGTTCCCTACAAGACCGTTCTAATTTAAATAAAAGTATGTCAGAGCTAAAAGAGCCTCAAGTGGGCGGTGAAAAAGAAAAATTAAATAAGTGGGCTGACACATTGGATCAATTGCAGTCCAAAGAAAACGGTGGACGCGGTGTGAGTTGTGTTCGTACAATTATTACTGTTCTTCGTCAAAATGATCTTGGAGGAGCAAGAGCAGTTTGTTTCAATGAAGGTGATAAGATTCGCAGTTATCCGGAAATAAGACAGTTTGTTGTTGAAGAATTATTTGCCGGAGCGGAAGAGCATCCCTATTCCTCTGAAGAGCGATTAGAGAAACTATCTGATAGAGATTAGATTGTAAAATATAAAATCCCTTTCCGTGCGCGGACAAGGGTTTTTAGTTTAAAATAAGTAAAAAAATTCCCCCCCGCGATGCGGGGGGGAAGAGCGGTCTTGCTGACCAGGCGATCACTTGTCGTCGTCGTCGTCGCTGCCTCCGGACACAATTGAGAACACGGCAGAGACGATGAAGGCAAAGGCAATGCCCCACCAAATGTTGTCAACGGAGAAACCGTCGACAGCACTGTCTACCACCAGGACGATGATGCCGTTGATAACCAGGGAGAAAAGTCCCAAGGTTACGAAGGTGATCGGCATTGCGATGATGCGCAGGATCGGCTTGATGAAGACGCTGGCAATGATCATGACCATCGACGTGACCATGGCGGTCCAGAAGCTGGCGACATGAACGCCAGGCAGGGTCCAGCAGGCAAAACAGATAATCGCTGCGTGATAGAGCCATCGAATCATTTTGTTCTCTCCTCGTTGTGTTGTGAAAAAGCCTAGATTCCTTGTTTTCGTTCCTTATCGTAAATCATCCAGAAGGGACATTGTAGCATAATACTAAAGTTTTGTCAAGACTTACTAAAATTAAAAAAAAAGCTACCCATAGTGGGGTAGCAGAGGATAGACTATTCTGAATAGTCAGAGTCTGTCCTGAGAGAATGTTTGCTCGGTGAGAGGCAGTAGGTACTAGACCCATGCACCAAATGTACCGCTTCAACCGCACCGTCCCAGGAACCTTCCGCCCGACTTTCTGTATTGTCGAAAGCCTTTCGGAATTAATTGTAGTATAGCAGGTAATTTAAGAGTTGTCAAGGTCTAAATTGTGTGTATACATTTATTGCATTTATTTAAAAATTAAGGTAGAATATCTGCGAAAGCAATTCTTAATTATTATCATGTATTTATGGCAAAAAAAATGAAAAAAATTCATAAAGTCAGGCTAACCGTTGTGGTGATTATCGCTCTGGCTTTTTTGTTAATGTTATTCGATGCACCAGCAGTTTACGACAAGTCAGCAGACTTTGTGAACGCAAAAATGGGAACTGAATTTTCACATTTTTCAAATATTCCGTTCAGATTGGGATTGGACCTGCAAGGAGGAACGCATCTGGTTTACGAAGCTGATACTTCAAAAGTTGATTCTGACCAAAAGGGTGATGCGGTCGAGGGCGTACGCGATGTGATAGAACGCCGGGTTAACGCTTTTGGTGTTGCTGAACCAATAGTTCAGATTAATAAAGCAAAAGGTAAATGGCGGGTGATTGTGGAATTAGCCGGAATTAGCGATGTGAAAGAAGCGATTAACATGATTGGTGAAACTCCGCTACTAGAATTCAAAGAACAAAATGAAGAACCGCCAAGAGAGTTAACTCCTGAGGAAAATGTTGAGCTGAATCAGTTCAATAAAGATTCATTAGCAAAAGCTGAAGAAGCTCTAGAAAAAGTATTGGCAGGTGAGGATTTTTCGCAGGTTGTTAAAGAATATTCAGACAGTGATATTGATATTGAAACCGGAGGAGACCTTGGCTGGGTCACAGAAAAGGATCCGAATGGATTTTTGATCTCAAATGCAAATCTGGACAAGATCGAACTTGGTCAGGTTTATCCGGAAGTTATTTCTCGTCCCAAAGGTAATTATGTTGTGAAGTTTGATGATAAAAGAGACGGAGATACGGAAGTGATGGCAAGTCATATCCTGATTTGTTATACTGGACTGGAAACTTGCACAGAGGAAACTTCAAAAGAAGATGCTCTAACATTAATTCAAGAAATAAAAGAAGAAGCTACTCCAAAAAATTTCGCTCAAAAGGCGAAAGATCATTCCACCGGCCCGACTGGAGAAACTGGCGGAGACTTGGGCTGGTTTGGTAAAGGACAGATGGTTTCTGAATTTGAAGATGCAGTTTATTCCATGGAAGTGGGCGATATCTCCGATGTTGTCGAAACTCAGTTTGGCTATCACATTTTGCATAAAGTTGACGAAAGAGTTGTTGCAGAATATAAAATTGCTCAGGTTTATACACAGGCAAAAACTGAAACTGACATTTTGCCACCAAATGACGCTTGGAAAGATACAGGCTTGACCGGAAAACAGTTGGATAGTGCACGAGTTGAATTTGACCAAAATACAACTGCTGCGCAGGTAGCACTGGAATTTAACGACGAAGGAAAACAGTTGTTTGCTGAGATTACAACCCGAAACGTTGATAAACAGGTCGCGATCTTTCTGGACGGCGAACCGATCAGTATCCCTCGAGTGAATGAGCCGATCAAAGAAGGCCGAGCAGTTATTACCGGTGACTTTGATGTTACTGAGGCAAAATTATTGTCTCAAAGATTAAACGCCGGCGCACTTCCAGTTCCAATCAATTTAGTCAGTCAGCAGACCGTTGGCGCAAGTTTGGGGGCTGAGTCATTAACAAAAAGTTTATTCGCTGGAATTGTCGGATTAATTTTAGTTGCCATCTTCATGATTGTCTATTACCGTCTGCCTGGCCTACTTGCTGTTTGTGCATTAATAATTTACGGTATCGTTGTTCTATTTATATTCAAAGCAATTCCGGTAACACTCACTTTGGCCGGTATTGCCGGATTTATATTATCAATCGGAATGGCCGTTGATGCGAACGTTTTGATTTTTGAAAGATTGAAAGAAGAATTAAGAACTGGCAAACCACTTGGCAATGCAGTTGACGAAGGATTCAAAAGGGCGTGGACCTCAATTCGCGACGGCAACGTGTCAACTCTGATTACCTGTTTGATCCTAGCCTGGTTCGGAACCAGTATGATCAAGGGTTTTGCGATCACACTAAGTATTGGTGTGCTGCTAAGTATGTTCTCGGCGATAGTGGTCACTCGTCAGTTATTGTATTTATTTGTTAATCCAGATAAGAAAAGTAAAAGTACCTGGTGGTTTGGGGTTAATCCGCAAAACAACGCTAAACATGACGCAAAACAACGCTAAACTAAATAAAAATATATGTACAAAATAATTCAAAAAAGAAAAATCTGGTTGACCATTTCAAGCGTGTTGGTCGGATTAAGTATCGTGTTTCTTGCGCTCTGGGGATTAAATCTTGGAATTGACTTTACTGGTGGAAGTTTATTGGAAATTAAATTTTTAAATGAGCGGCCGGCGGCAGAAGAAGTGCGAGCTGCGGTTTCAGAATTAAACTTAGAAGGTGACATTGTAGTTCAGCTAACCAGTGACCAGAATATGATTCTTCGTTTTCAGCAGATCGAAGAAGATACTCACCAACAGATCTATTCCATGCTGGAAGAAAAATATCCTGACAATGCGCAAGAAGAGCGCTTTGAAGCAATCGGGCCTTCAATTGGAAAAGAATTAAGATCAAAAGCGATTTATTCCATTCTTGTCGTTATCCTGGCTATCGTGCTATACATTGGTTGGGCGTTCCGAAAAGTTTCCTGGCCTGTGAAATCCTGGAAGTACGGAATCATCGCGATCATCGCCTTGAGTCACGACGTGATGATTACGCTGGGCGTATTTGCGATTCTTGGCCGCTTTGGCGGGATTGAAGTTGGCTTACCGTTTGTGGCAGCTCTCTTAACCATCCTTGGTTATTCTGTTAATGACTCAATTGTGGTATTTGATCGAATTAGAGAAAATCTGGGTCGTCTGGTCAAAACCGATTTTGAAAACATTGTAAATCGTTCAGTAAACGAAACCGTTACTCGTTCAATAAATACATCTTTTACCACTTTAATAGTTTTGTTAATGGTCGCCATCTTCGGCGGAGCATCAATTCAATTTTTTGTCCTTGCCCTTATGATCGGAATTTTATCTGGAACTTACAGTTCAATCTTCCTCGCCAGTCCGCTCTTGGTTGTGTTTGAGAGGTGGGGAAAAGAAAAAGTTAAAAGGTAAAATGTGAAAGTTTATAGTAGAACTTCATATAAGAACCGCCTCGAGGGGCGGTTTTTTGATTATAGTTTACTCATATATTATGATCGTTCAGCGCGGGGTTTAAACCCCGCGCTGAACGTCTTGGGATTAGGGGCTTTTTGTTTACCAATAAACACTCTTGACAGGATCCTGAAAATAAGTTAAGGTTAAACAATAATTTGACAAATTGTGAAATTACTTGCTTTTCAGCAGTAATTGGTCTGAATTGTTTTGGCTAAATTTACCTAAAGGTGGCTAAAGCACTTGACAAGTTTTTCTAATTATGATACTATATCGGTATACTTTTAATTAATTAGATTAATACTAATAACTGATAATAAGCTTGTCGGTTATACATATAAGGTATGGAAAATGTAAACACTACAAACTTTCAGGAACTGTTTGTAAACTTGCTTTCAAAACTATCTGATCGTGAGCAGGAGGTCCTGAAACAGCGCTATCACTTAACTAGTGATTTAGCAAAGAAAGCTACTCTTAGACAGATTGGTGAGTCTTATAATATTACTCGCGAGCGTGTTCGTCAGATTGAGCGTGAAGCCGTTCGTAAACTTGTAAAACATGCTGAAGCTCAGGAGTTTGCAGGCGAATTAAAACAAATTGAAGTAGCTCTCGGTAATCATCTAGAAAGGCAGGGTGGTCTTGTTCGTGAGGATCATTTACTTGAAAATTATGTAAATGAAAATTATGAGTTGGACTTTTTGCACTCAAACGCTTTTCTGTTTGTCTTAGAGCATGTTTTTGATACTGTTGTTCGCGCCGGTAATCACGATAAATTTTACAGCGTTTGGGCTTTAAAACAGATTGATTTAGAAAAAATTGCTGATTTACTTGGCAATGTTGAAACTCATTTAAACGAGCAGAACAAAGTTCATTCACCTCAGGAAATTGTAAATGTTGGTGTTGAAAAACTTTCTGACGAGCTAAAGTCAGTACTTGAGAAATATTCTGAAAAACATTCTGATCGTGAGATTAAGAACTTTGTAGAAAATTATATTCATTCTGCTTCAGGCATTGAAAAAAATATTCTTGATCAGTGGGGATTATCCAATTGGGATACTATTCGTCCCAAGAAATTAAGTGATAAAATTAACTTAATTTTCCAAAATATTAATGACCCGCTTCATTTCAGAGACCTTGCAGAAAATATTAATGATGCAGGATTTGATCATAAAAAAATCTGTGCTGCTACAGTTCATAACGAACTTATTGCAAACAAAGATTTTGTTTTAATCGGCCGTGGTATTTACGCTCCAGGAGAATGGGGATATAGTACCGGTACAGTTTCTGACATTATTACCAAGATTCTTCAGGATTCTGAAGAACCACTTAGCAAGGATGAGATTTTTAACGGTGTGTTAAAACAACGAAAAGTTAATCAGTCTACTATTTATCTTACTTTGATTAATAAAGATAAATTTGCTAAGACTGAAGACGGAAGATTTACAATCAAATAAAATTTAAACGGTTAGAAACGTTTACTATATCGCAGGGGGGAAGAAAATCCGGGGTTTAATAACTTTTGGGTTTTTCTTTTTTAAATAAAATGGTATAATCAGTCTAGAGTCACCATTCGGCCCTGAGCTCATGGCCGAGGGGAAAGTCAAAAATTAAGAGTTAATCTACAGACTCTAGACTATTGACTCAAGACTCTTGACTTTGTTTATGGAAATATTTGGTGTTCAATTGAATCTTGACTGGAGTTGGATTGATAATCTCGGTTCTCAGCCACTCTACGCAATAGCCTGGCATTTCTTTGTAAATGGCGGTTGGATTTTGTTTGTAGTGGCCGGACTGTGGGGAGCCTGGAAGAATTTTGTTTACTGGCGACAAGGTGTATATGTCGGTAAGCAGACTTTTGTTTTTTTGGCAATTGATATCCCAAAAAACAATCTACAAACACCGCGGGCAGTGGAAAATATCTTTTCAGCTCTTGCTGGCGCGCATCAGCCACTGGACTGGCATGAAAAAACATTCAAGGGTGAATTTCAGCTTGGCTTTAGTTTGGAGATTGTTAGCATTGACGGGTTTATTCAATTTATAATTCAAACTCCGGTTCAGTTTCGAAATTTGGTTGAAGCGGCAGTTTATTCTCAATATCCAGAAGCGGAAATTACGGAAACAACTGATTATCTGGCTGATATTAATATTAAATTTCCAAATGATGAGTATAATTTGTGGGGAGCTGATTTAGTTTTTACAAGAGAGGATTACTATCCACTCAAAACGTATAAAGAATTTCAAGAAGAGCTGGATAAAGAATTCAAAGATCCAATGGCTGCTCTACTCGAAGTCATGAGTAAGATTGGTCCTGGGGAACAAATTTGGATTCAGCTTTTGGCTTATCCGGCCGATATTGGCTGGGAAAAGAAAGGTCTCAAAGCTGTCAACAAAATGCTCGGCATTGATGAAAATGGCAAGAGGAATATGCTGGATAAAATAGGCGATGCTCCTCTGAGTGCGCTAAATCTGGTTGGCGAACAGCTACTTGGAATGCCTGCAGGTGAAGATGACAAGAAAGACAAGGAAAAAATGAACATGATGTTTTTGCCGCCAAAAGAAAAAAGAGAAGTGGATGCGATCTTGGAAAAAGTGGATAAAATTTCTTTTAAATGTAAATATAGGTATATTTATTATGGTAAAAAAGAGGTATTCAAAAAAGGCCTCGGGGTTTCCGGTGTGATGGGCGCGATGAAACAGTTTGGCGCAACCGGATTGAATTCTCTAAAACCTGGGAAAAATAAAACCCAGACAAAACTGTGGATGAAAAAGCCTCGCATGAATATCAAGCAGAACAGAATTTTTGCAGTTTTCAAAAAACGTTATCCAGAGACATGCGATGGAACACAACTAATGAATGTTGAGGAATTGGCAACGCTGTATCATTTTCCTTATATTGAAGTCAAAACTCCGCTGGTCAAGCAAATCGAATCCACTAGGGCTCGAGCTCCTATCGGTCTGCCTATGGAGGACAAGAAATCAATTCCAGACGAGATTGAAGAGCTACCGCCAATGGATGAGCAAGAAAAGATTATTCCTGTAGTTGATTATGACAATGATTACTTTGAGCAACGGTTTGCAGTGGACAAGTCCGGTGAAGCTGACAGAGAGAGAAAAGCGAAAATAATGAAAGAATTAAATATTCAAAAAAAGGTTGACAAAGCAGTAGTAAAAGAAGAATTAGAAAATGAAGCTCCAATTTCTGTTGATGAGCCCAGTGATGATGTAGGTAGCGATATCCCAAATAATTTACCTTTTGAGTAAAAGTGGGTCTCGTGATTGAACGGTCTTAGGTCCGTTTAATCCGCGTTAGATCCGCATAATCCGCGGTACTTTATGAGCGATCAAGTAACAATTTTTGCTGAGACAAGTTTTCGCAACGAGCGAAGGCGTTTTGGTATAAAAATTGATGACCGGCGTCGTCACCTGTACATTATTGGTAAGACCGGTATGGGTAAATCTGTGTTGATTGAAAACATGGTTTATTCGGATATTGTAAAGGGCAACGGCGTTTGTCTTGTTGACCCTCATGGCGATTCAGCGGAGTTGATCGTAAATTCAATTCCTTCGAACCGGATCAATGACGTTATCTATATTAATCCGGCTGACCTGGAAAATCCGGTTGCATTCAACGTACTTGAAAAAGTTGATCCCAAGTATCGTCATCTGGTTGCCTCAGGATTAGTAGGTGTGTTCAAGAAAATTTGGGCTGATTCTTGGGGGCCTCGTTTGGAATACATCCTTCGAAATACAATTCTCGCTTTGCTTGATTATCCGGACAGCACACTCCTCGGAGTCAATCGCATGTTGGTTGACAAAGAATATCGAAAGAAAGTTTTGGTAAAAGTTCAGGATCCAGTTGTGAAAATGTTTTGGCAGGACGAGTTTTCAAAATACAATGAAAAGTTTCTGACAGAAGCAATTGCTCCGATTCAAAACAAAATTGGACAGTTTTTGTCCACCTCACTTATTAGAAATATTGTTGGTCAAGTAAAATCTTCCATTGATTTGAGAAAAATAATGGATGAAGGCAAAATTTTAATTCTTAATTTATCAAAAGGTAGAATCGGTGAAGATGCCTCAGCACTTCTCGGTGCGATGATTATTACAAAAATCCAGTTGGCGGCTATGAGCCGAGTAGATGTGCCGGAATCAGAGCGACCTGATTTTTATTTATACGTTGATGAATTTCAAAACTTTGCTACCGAATCTTTTGCTAATATTTTATCTGAAGCCAGAAAATATCATTTATGTTTAACAATCGGTCATCAGTATATTGGCCAGCTTGAAATCGGTGGCAACACAGTTGTTCGCGACGCGATTTTTGGTAATGTGGGTACAATGGTTGTTTTTCGGGTTGGAGCCGCTGATGCGGAGTTTTTGGCTCGAGAATTTACGCCCAAATTTACCGAGGAAGATCTTGTAAATTTACCAAAATATAATGTTTACCTCAAGTTGATGATTGATGGCGTATCTTCTGATCCGTTCAGCGCTTTCACTTTGCCTCCTATTTCAACTGAAACCGGTACAGCTGAAAAAGTTGTAACTGCGACAAGAGAGCGTTACTCTCAAACCAGAGACGTAGTAGAAGACAAAATAGCCCGCTGGAGTGGGATTGAAACTGAAGCAATGCTTGAGAAAATCGAAAATGAGCAGTTAGAAAAAAAAGCGCAAAAAGTTATTGATAAGCGATTGTGTTTTTTGACCAGTATGCGTGGTGATCTGATAAAAGAAGAAGAGCTTTCGGAGCAAAAAGAAGCAGAGATAAAAGAAGTTGAAAAGGTAAGTGGGGAAACGAGCAGGCCAAGTTCGGACGAGCCGGAAATAGTAAATATTGTAAAATGTGATAGTTGTGGTATAAAAACAAAGATTCATTTCAAGCCGGATCCTCGGCGCCCGGTTTATTGCAAGGATTGTTTGAAAGATTATCGTCGGAAACAGGCTGTGGAGGAAAATTTGAAGATGAGGCGAGGTGGGACTGTCGGCGATCGTCCGGCTCCAGCGCCAGCTCCAGCTCCAGCTCCGCGACCGGCACCGGCTCCTCGGCCAGCACCAACGGCTACTCCTTCGACTCCTCCGGCTAAGGCGCCAAGTTTTCCAGATGTACCACATGCCAAAGGCAGTCCGTCCTATGGCGGAAAATCCGGTGATGATGGTGTGAGCCTGAGTTCACTCGGTTCAGCAAAGCCATCTTCATTTAGGGGGAACAAAGCGCCCGCCAAAGGCGGGTCCGCCTATGGCGGAAACTAAGCGAATTGGGAGCGAATTAAAAGGGAAAGGGAATGCAAGTATGGATAAAATTATTGAGCAGATAAAAAAAACACAATGGTTTTTTGGAATAAGAAGAGAGGAATCATTGTTTTTTTATTCGGCAAAATATCATAATAGAGGAAAGTTCATAAAAAGGCAGGCCAAAAGTGATTTTGTAGAAACTGTTTTATTTCCAAAGTCAAAAAATTATTTAGTTCGGTTATTCAATTTGGAGCAGTCAAAAGTTTTTCATCAAGAATCAGAAAATAGAATTTTGAAAAATCCAGCCAGTTTAGAAAAAATCATAAACAAAGATTATGCTTTGTGGAAACAGATTGGGCAGTTGAGTGTGCAGTTGCAGGAAAAAATAAAACAAAATGATTATAAGGCAGGTTTGATGTTATTCAAGAAATTGATTGAGATGTACGGCGCTTACGGGTCGAATTTTTTTACAATATTTTCTTTGGGAATGAAACTCGAAAAAAATAAAAACAGAGTAGATAAATCTGCGCTGAACATCCTCAAAAAACATGACAAGTGGCGAAACTCAGTTGCTTTCAAGGAAGAAAAACTGGGAAAAACTTTTTTTGCTTTTTTAAAAATGCTAGCAAAAATAAATAAATTGGAAGTAAAGCCAATCGAATTGATGCAGTATTTAACGTACGGCGAAGCGCTTAACTTTGCCGAAGGACTAATCAAACCGCAGGAAATAGAGAACAAAGTAGAGTCACGAAAAAGTAATTGTTACATTTATTTATATTTAAGAAATAAAAAATATCAAAACGTCGTTATTGACGATTGCAAAATACAGGAACATGCGGTTAAGCATTTTTCAAAAATTGCCAATGAACAGAACTCAAAAACAGGTGACGAAATTCATGGGCAGACGGCGTTTCGGGCGAAAAATAAAATCAAAGGAACAGTTATTGTTATCAAAGATAAAAATGTTTTGCAAAAATTAAAACCCAATTTGGCCAATAAAATTTTAGTGACAACGCAGACTACCCCCCATTTTATTCAGTATTTGAAAAAAGTCAAAGCAATTATTACTGATGAGGGCGGAATCACTTGCCATGCCGCGATTATTTCTCGTGAATTAAAAATTCCTTGTTTGATTGGGACGAAAAATGCAACTGAAGTTTTGAAAGATGGGGATTTGGTGGAGATTGATGCCGATATAGGCCTTGTGAAGATTCTTGGAGTTCTTTGACCGGATAGTGAAATAATGGTAAAATTTAACTGTAATTATATTAACGACAAATAAAAATATGGCAAAAAAGCACGAGAAAAAACTGATAGACATTACTCCTCACAAAAGTTTAATGCTAAAAGTTGGCCAGACCGGTTATTCCTTTCAAGAAGCAATTTCTGAATTAATTGATAATTCAATTGATGCCAGAATTGACAAAAAGAATTTGGAGATCGATATCCGAATTGCGCCAGAAAGTGTCCAAATTACAGATAATGGCGCAGGAATGGATGAACAAACCGCAGCTAAATCAATTCGATTGGGGTTTTCCAGTAAGAAAAATCAGCTTGGTGAATTTGGTTTAGGATTAAAAACCTCTTGTACTTTTATGGGTAGAAATTTTACCGTAATAACTACTCCTCAAAATAAAACCGAGGAGTATTTGATTACGTATGATGAAGAAAATTGGATGAAAGAAGGGGATTGGTCTCAATATCCTTTTACGATTAATCACGGAGTAAAAGCAAATTATTCTGGTACAAGTATTATTATTGAAAATCTAAAAGTGAATATTACAGAAAAGATTATTGATGGTATGAAACAAGAGTTGAGTATTCGTTTTGGACCATTTATTAAAGATCAGAAAGTAAAGATTTTGTTGAATAATCAAGAATTAGAACCACATATTCCTAAAATTTTAGGTAAAAAGAATAAATTTAAAATCTCCAAAGGTAAGTATACTGTTTCAGGTTGGTGGGGTTATCAGCTTCGTCAACTCAATATTGAATATTTTGGTTTTAATACTTTTCGACGTGGTCGTTTGGTGACAACATTTGATAAGGTTGGACTTAATCCAAACCAAAAAGTAAAACAGATTGTTGGTGAAGTTGATGTTATTGGAGTGCCAATTACGCACGATAAAAAAGGTTGGCAAAAAGGAACTAAAGATTATAAGGCTGTTGAAAAAATGTTACGACAACACTTTGTTAACAAGGAACCTCAATTAAAAAAGATCTTAAGTGGCTATCATGCATCAACAGGTTTGGTTGAGGGCCGGGCTAGAAAAGTTAATATGTTTATGGGTGGAAATACTGAAAAAGAAATGAATAAAATTAAGAGAGGAGATATTATTGTCACTGAAATGACGAGGCCACAATTTTTGCTGGCAATTCGTCGAGCTGGTGCAATTGTCACTGACCTTGGTGGAACGCTCTGTCATGCAGCGATTGTTTCTCGTGAATTTGATATTCCTGCAGTTGTGGGAACCCAAAATGCTACAAAAATCATAAAAGACTGTCAAAGAATTATTGTTGATGGTCATGAAGGGATTGTATATGAAAATTGATAAAAAATATTTAGAATTTCCACAGTTTTTGGACAATGATTTAGAAGGATTTTTCTTTGTATTCCCAAATAAATATCCCAAAGTAGTAAAGCTGTACAAAGATATTGCCAAAAGGGTATATGATAATCCAAAATTGTTTAGAGAAATTGGTGATGAGCATTATAAAGAGTTGACTATGGCTTTTTCTAAAATTAAAGGCGATTATGATAAAGAATATAAAAAAGCTAAACAGGCTGGGCTAGAAACAGAATTGGAATTTTTGACTAGCATTGATGAGCGACTGAATAGAATGTACTGTTTTCGTTTTTGGATTATTAATTATCTATTTCCTGATGGGCCATTACATGGTTTTTATGTGGAAAATTTGAAAAATTATGCACGTCGCTTGGCAAATGATGTTGATCTTGATATTCATGATTATGAAGAAAAATATTTATCTATTCAACGAGATTTATTACAAAATGATTATGCTGATTTGTATCTGCAAAATGCGTTAAGATGTGTTGATTTATTTAAAGTATTAAAGGCTGAGCCAAAAACAAAAAAGATAATAGAAAAAATTGAACCATTGATAGAAAAGCAAAATGCTGCAAGCAATAAAAAAATATATCAATTGCTGGACCCAATTTTTACTATGGCTGAAGGAAAAAGCGCAATGGCCAAAAAGTTACAGCAATATATGGCCATCGCAATATCGCAGTCAAAATGGAGGAAAACTAAAATGCCTTTTTACACTTTGATAATACATGCAGTTGAATTTGCAGAGCAAAATAAAAAACTTGAGGAAAGGCATGAACAAGGCAATGAACGGATAAAAAGTTATTTGGATTTGGCCAAGAAAACCTTTACAAAACAAGAGTATGAAGAGTTGGAAGTTAGTTATGAAATGGTCCGTAATTTTTCAATGTATAAGGATGTTATGGGCCAAATTGATGCTCTGATGTTACCTTTCTGGATTAATGTGGTAATTTTGCGAGCAGAAATCATACTCAAAGAAATGGGTACTGGTTATGTGGTAAAAAATGGTGGACCAGGATCATTTTATTACTACTTGTCTTGGTATTTACCAGCTAAATTGAAAGTACAAATATATACTGTTGATACAGTTGATTTTGATATTAATAAAATTTAAGATAATAAATAATTGTACTAATATGAGTTTTGAAACTGCTAAAAGGCCAGACTTTAAACCTAGAGTTGAGGTTTTGGAGGATGGACGGAAACGCTATACCATTCGTGTCCGTCGACCTGAAGCGAGGAGTCGCGCGGTCAAGGACGCGCAAACCAGGAAAGATCAAACAAAAGATGGGTATCTACATACACAGGACATTGTTGATTATAAAAAATTAATGGGTGGTGTTGGTTCACCAGAGTCATTAGATATGGGTGAGCCAAAGTTAGAAATTGCTTTTGTTCGTCATTTAGATCATATAAACAATATCGTTTCAGAAGAGGCGAAAGAAGGATTTAAACCAAGGGTAAGGAAGATATTAGATGAAATGAAAATAGATAATGATACAAAAGTTTTTATTATCACAACTGAGACTGGTCAATTCCAAGATACAGCTGAGGGTATTCGAGCAGATAGACGGACAGAGCAAACAGCAGAGGTAATTCAAAAAGAATTGGCAAGTCAAGGAATCGATTATGCTTTGAATGATCTTGATGGTGAAAAAGGTCAAGGAATTACACCAATGGTACAAGGTAATTTTGTTGAAATGCCTGTAGATGGAATTAGGTTAGCTGAAGTAAGAAAACAGATGACGGCAAATAAAGAAGCTGAACAGGCAGACGGGGTATTACCATATCCAGAGGCTATTAAGTTATCACCATTTGTACAGGCGTCAGAGGCTAAAAATGTTAAGGAACTTGAAGAGCAAACAGGAGTGCAAGAGGTGGCCAGTGCGACTGTAGCAAGAAATTTAAAAAGCTTTGACCATATTGAACATCATTTTTTGAAAGGTGAAGGAAGAGATGTTATTGAAAAAGGTGGCAAGGTTGTGGTGCTTGTGGTTGCTCATGGACAAATGGGAACAGATATGAGTGAAGCTTTGAATGATTCGACAAATGAAAAATTTCCAATTTTGATTGCTTCAAATGGGGCATATTGGCGAGTAAAAGTAGCTGAAGATAAAAATGGAGATAAGGTTGAAGAATTTATTTTTGAAACCGGTAAAAAAACAACAGGGTTGTTTGAGATTCAGTAACGGGGAATAATCATTTTAAAATTAGCATGAAGATCTCAGATCTGAAAAACATCGAATATTGGACAGAGGAATACAAACTTCCTTTATTTTTGCTTAGCAACAGTTCAGGGGCATTTTCTGATAATTTGATCTTTCTTTACAAGAACAACACTGTCAAACTTTACGCTCTTGGAAATCGAAAAAGCGTGGATGAGCAAAAAGGATATAATTATTTCATGAAAAAGGATGGGTTTGAGAAATATTTTATTAGAGTAGAAAATATTGAAAAATTAATTGCGGATTTTGTAAGTAGAGTAAAAAAACAAAGGCTAAAGGAACTGGATGATCAAGAATTACAAAATTTATTTTGGGAAAGCCTGCGAGTTTTGGAAAAATATGGTAAGGTCTATGACAAGGCAGAGCCGATTTATTTAAAAAAGTTTGAAAACATTAAAAACAAAAAAGTTCTTAGTCAATTAAATCAAGTGGCAAAACAGAGATTGAAATTAAAAAAAATGAGCCACACTATTTTTTACGTTTTAATCGAGAAAATCTTGACAGAATTGGCCAGAAGATCTGGGTTAACTGTCAAAGATTTGTACTTTTACACAATGGATGAGCTGGTTGCGCTATTATTAAAAAATAAAAAAGTAAACATTAAAAAAAGAAAAAGTGGTTATTTGTTGTGGAAGAGAAAAGGACAGCAGGGGATTATAATTGGGACAAAATTTAAAGAGTTTAATAAATATATTGAGGAATCCTTGAAATTTGGCTTTCAAAATAATACTTTAAAAGGATATAATTCTAATAAAGGAAAAGTTACAGCTCGAGTTAGTTTACTTTTGCATAACAAGGAAAATTTAAGCAAAGAAGTCAAAGCGTTCAAAAAAGGAAGAGTTTTAGTTACAGAAATGACCCGACCGAATACGATTTTAGCTTGTAAAAAGGCCGTTGCGATTGTGACTGATGAAGGCGGAATTACTTGCCATGCAGCCATTATAAGTCGTGAATTGAAAATCCCTTGTATTGTTGGAACGAAGATTGCAACTAAAGTTCTGAAAGATGGTGATATGGTGGAAGTAGATGCTAATAATGGAATTGTTAAAATCTTATGAATATAAAAGATTTTCTGAAAAGTAAAATAAAATTTGAGAAGATTATTGAATTTCCCAAAACTGCGGTAATGTTGTTTGAGCCTATGCTCGATTGTTACGAAAAGAATGATTATGCCAAGAAATTGGGGATAGATTACAAGCCATCAAGTGTTGTTTTGCAAGATCATGCTTATGAATCATGGCTTGATTTTCGTACAAAAACTAAAATCACCGATTTGGCTAAAGTTGCTCAGATTATAACTGATGTGAGACTGAACAATGAAAAGGCCGAAGATGCTTTGAGTAAAATTATAAAACAAACTGAAACTCTTGATGATAAAATAAGTTCAAAAGAAACAATATTGCAATTGAAAGAAATTACCAGTAATATATACAATTATTTTGTGTTTTTTACTGATGAACTATTTGAAATCACTGATACACGGAAAACTCAAGAATTGCAACAAGCAAGAATGGAACTTGATGATTTGGTAACTAATTACCTCTGGACAGCATATGAAAAGATTATAAAGATACTAAATAAAAAATTTAAAATTGACATTAAAGTTTTGGAGAATGCAACCAATGAGGAGATTATAAAAGTATTGGAAGAAGATGATAGTGTTGACATTGACTCAATTATTGATCGGCCGATTGCTTTCGTTTTTATAAAGGGAAAAAAGACAATTTTTGTTGGTGATGATGCACTGAAAATTCAAAAATTTTTACTTTCAGAGAGCCCAGAACAAACCATGATAGAGCAGGTCAAGAAAGAGGGTATTATCAAAGGACAAATAGGAAACATGGGCATCGCCAAAGGGAAAGTTATGAAATTTTTAGTTTCTGATTATAATAATCAAAAGAAAATAAGTGAATTAAAAAAAGAAAAAGATTATATCTTGGTTACACCCATGACTCAACCGGAACTTGTACCATACATGAAAAATGCAGTTGCTTTTGTAACTGACGAAGGTGGAATCACTTGCCATGCGGCAATAATTTCTCGTGAAATGAAGAAACCTTGTATAATTGGAACGAAGGTAGCAACTAAAGTTTTGAAAGATGGTGATCTTGTTGAAGTCGATGCGGATAAGGGGGTCGTCTACTTACCCCGGCCTTAAGTCCGGGATAATAAAACAGCGATCTACCAAGAGTGGTAAATCGCTGTGTGTTACTAGCTCGACCGTGTTAGTCGAACTTGATCGTCATGTGCTTGCCCAGTCCCAGCGTCTCGCAGTTTTCGCCGGTCAGGGCTTTGACTATGACCTGCTCGTAGCCACCGTGCGTGACGATCAGGAAGGTTGTCTTGCCTCTGGCCTGCGCTTCGCGAATGGCCTCAACTACGCGGTTGGCCGGCCCAGTAAAAAGATGCGGTGCGTGTTTGAGAATCGCCAGCTCTTCTGCCATGATTTCGCACGAGGCGGTAAAGTCGGGAAAGTAGGCTTCCGAGTCAGGACCGTGGAGTTTGCGCCAGTCCCCAGCTTCTTTAGCCGAGCTGTAGAAGTCGGTGTGGATGAGCCTTTCGGCCACATCGATTTGAACCTCGGGGTGCATCATTTCTTTTTGTATGGTTACGAACGTGTCCATCCCGCGAAGACTACCAGAGATCAAGGCCAGGTCAATGCCCGAACAGAGCATCTCCAGTTCCCCGATGATTACATTTGCCGTACCCTCAACAGTTTCGACTCCACCTTCGGTCAGCGGTCCGTCGCCAAATTTCTGCCTTGCATACCCACCGTGCCGAACGATAATTGCTGTACATTTTCTCATCGTATTCCTCCAAAGGTTGTGTTAAAAGGATCATTCCTAATATAGCATTATAGCATACATTTTAATAATTGTCAATAGCTATGTAGTAAAATTACAGGAATATAAAAATACAAGAATAATTGGATGCAGTTTATTTTTATATTTTTATAATTTTATATTCTTGACCCAGTATGCCTAAATTTACACAAAACTTTAAACAAATAACCAAAAAAGACGTCAAAATTGCCGGTGGAAAGGGCGCCAGCCTCGGTGAAATGATAAACTCCGGTATTGAGGTTCCGCCGGGCTTTGTGGTGCTTGCAGGCGCATTTGAGCGGTTTCTGGCTGAAACTGACTTGAATATGGAGGTTTCATCTGTATTGAAAAAGGTTAATCCTGACGACCTGAATTCTGTAGAAAAAGCTTCCGGGGCTGTACAAGACATGATATATGATGCTATCATGCCTGAAGATATTGCGAATGAAATAGCTAAAGAGTTTGCTAAGCTGAAATCAACCCACGTCGCAGTTCGGAGCTCAGCCACTGCTGAAGATTCTGCCATTGCCAGTTGGGCCGGTGAGCTCGATAGCTATTTGAATGTAACTAAAAAGAATCTACACGAATCAGTAAAAAAATGTTGGGCATCACTTTTCACACCGCGCGCAATCTTTTACCGTTTTGAAAAACGATTGCACAAAGAAAAAGTTTCCGTGGCAGTCGTGATTCAAAAAATGGTTCAGTCGGAAGTTTCCGGGATTACCTTTACCGTACACCCAGTCACAGAAGACAGAAACCAAATGGTCATTGAAGCGGGATGGGGACTTGGTGAGGCGATTGTTGGGGGGATGATTACTCCGGATATGTATGTTTTGGAAAAATGTAAAATGAAAAATGTAAAACCACGATCAAAATTAAAAATAAAAAAAGATGAAGGGCTGCAGATAATGGACAAAAATATTTCAGAGCAGAAGATGATGATTGTGAGAGGCGCGAAAGGCACGGTTGAAAAGTCAGTTCCGGCTGGGAAAAGGGAAAAACAAAAGATGACCGACAAGCAGATTTTAAAATTAGCAAAGGTCTGTTTAGATATTGAAAAACATTACAAAAAACCACAGGATATTGAGTGGGGAATTGAAAAAAACAAAATTTATATATTGCAGTCGCGGCCGATAACTACCTTGGGGCATTAGAAATTAGGTAATAGCTGATAGGTTATAGACGAATAACGATAATTTCAATATGGACAAAGTTCGAATAAACAAATTTCTAGCAGATTGCGGCGTGGCCTCACGAAGAGGCGCGGAGCGTTTTATTTTGCAAGGAAGAGTGAAAGTAAACGGAGAGGTTGTCACGGAAATGGGCACGAAAGTTGATCCGATCAAGGATAAAGTAACGGTAAACAATAAAGAAATAAGTATCAAGAATGAAGAACCAATCGTTCTCATGCTCAATAAACCAACCGGCTATGTCTGTACAACGCGCAGTTTTCGAGATGAAAAAAGTGTTCTTGATCTGATTCGAACGGACGATCGGATTTACCCGGTCGGAAGACTGGACAAGAATTCATCAGGCTTACTACTCTTAACAAATGATGGCGACCTGGCTTTGAAATTGACTCATCCTCGTTACGAAAAAGAAAAAGAGTATGAAGTGGAAGTGCAAGAGGCTGTAGAAAAAGATTTTCTGGAGACGATGCGTACCGGTGTTTCTCTGGAGGACGGGATAACTCTGCCGGCCCAAGTAAAAAAATTAACTGATAAAACTTTTTCGATAATTTTGAAACAAGGCAAAAAGCGCCAGATCCGTCGAATGTGCGGAGAGCTTGGCTACCGAGTCCGAAATTTGAGAAGGGTTCGAGTGAACAATCTTGAGTTGGGTGATTTGCCTATTGGAAAGTACAAAGAATTGTCAGAAAAGGAAATTGAATTGCTAAAATAGTAAAATAAAAAGTATTTCTGTTCGGAGTACTTTTTTTATTTGCGAAAATATGGTATAATAAAATTGCATAAAACAACTTCAGTTTAAATAGAAGCAAGGTCAATAAAGATTTTGCGAAGTTTGAGGTTTATTAATAGAATTTAATAAATGGCTTCAAATAAAACAATTAAAGATATTGTCCTGAACCTTATTTTAGTAACAAGGTCGGTTTTCGGGTTGTTGGAAAAGTTCAAAAAATATTTTATTCTCGGTTTTGGATTTATTTTGATTATAGAGGCGGTGATTTTGGCATTGGATTATTTTTTCAAAGATGTTATTGATACCTTTGTTTATACGCCAAGACTTGATATTCCGGATCAGTTGGTCGGTCTAGTTATAATCATGGCTATTTTGTATCTGGTAAATAGTATTGTCAACTTTGTTAATGACAAAATGCTTGCTAAAACCGAAGTCAAAATTAGTAATTTTTTGACTTTGAAAATTTTACGAAAAAACCTGGATCTTTCTTTGCGATATCACGAAGAAGAAGATACAGGATCCAAATTGAATAAACTTTTTCAAGGTATCAATCGTTTACTTTTCTTCTTTGATAATTTTTTCTGGAATGTTTTGCCTACGCTAGTAAAAATAGTTTTCAGTTTTGTGTTTTTGTTGTTTATTGATTATCGTATTGCTGGGGTATTTTTTCTGGGGGTGCCTGTATTTTTGTATGTTACACTGCGAGCAAATTTAAAATTAGAACCACGACGTTTGATCGTCCGTAGAAACGAAGAAAAAGTATATGGCCAGATCGGACAAGCGATTTATAATATAAAAACCGTCAAAGCGTATACACGTGAGGAGGAAGAACAGAAAAAGGGCAAATCTCGTTTGGACTTCATCTTTCGCAAAATAATCGAAAATTTTAATATAATCTTTTTGGCAAACTTTTTCCGTGAAAATATTATTGGTGTTGGGAAAATTATAATTATTATTATCGGAGGGTATTTGGCCTATTTGGGCGAAATTACACCCGGCGAGCTTGTTTTGTTTATTAGCGTAAGCACCGGCACATATTATTCGATGTATGCTTTGACTAGAACTTTTGACCAATTGATGAACGCAAAGGTAGCGGTAGAGAGAATGCTCAAAGTTTTAAATAGTAAAGATGAAATTAAGGTGGATGAAAATCCAATAAAACTTCAGGTCAAGGGAGCAATTGAATTCAAAAACGTCAGCTTTGACTACGGTGAAGGAAAAGTGCTTAAAAATATTGATTTGAAAATTAAACCGGGTGAAATTGTCGCCTTGGTCGGTCCGTCTGGCGGAGGAAAATCAACTTTGGCAAAATTATTATATCGTTATTATGATGTTCAGCATGGTTCGATTTTGATTGATGACGAGCATATTGAAAAACTTGATTTGAAAAGTTACCGTTCTCAATTGGGCATTGTTGATCAGGATATTGATGTCTTCAATGAAACAGTTAGCGGAAATATTGCATACGGAAATCCAAAAGCAAGCTTGAAGCAAATCAAAGACGCAGCGAAGATTGCTAACGCTGATGAATTTATCAAAAAGTTTAAGAAAAAATACAACACCCTAGTTGGCGAGCGCGGAGTGAAACTTTCCGGTGGACAAAAACAAAGAATTGGAATTGCTCGCGCAATTCTTGTTGATCCAAAAATCTTAATTCTTGACGAAGCCACCAGTTCACTTGATGCAGGCTCGGAAAAGATGATCCAGGAAGCTATTCAGCGTGTGATCAAAAACAGGACCACAATTGTTATTGCTCATCGATTGTCCACAATAAAAAATGCGGACCGAATCGTGGTGCTTGATAATGGACGAATTAATCAAGTAGGTACGCACAAACAGCTTTTGGCTCAAGGTGGGATTTATAAAAATTTGGTAAAGTTGCAGATAGGTGGATATTTACATTGATTTGAAGTAAAGTCTTAAATTTGCTATAATTGTAGCAGTTAATTTATTAGGTACCTATAATACAATTTGACATTTGATGTTTGATATTTGTCATTAAATTGGCATTAATAATTTGACATTTGTCATTTTTAAAATGTATGAACGTAGAATTTTTACAAGCAAACTGGCCGTACTTGGTTTTATTTTTAGTCGGCGCATTTTTATTATTTAAATACCGCAAGGATTTGATGCCCAAGAGAGCTTCCAAGGGAGGAGGATCGACTTCTGCTGAAGTTTTGAGTTTATATACAACTGATCTGACCCAAAAAGCCAAGGACGGGAAAATTGACCCGGTAATTGGCCGAATTGAAGAAATTGAACGGGTGATTCAGATTCTAAGTAGACGAAAAAAGAACAACCCGCTTTTGATTGGCTCTGCCGGAGTTGGAAAAACTGCAATTGTCGAGGGATTGGCTCTTCGAATCGTAACCAATGATATTCCGGGCGCCTTGACCAATAAAAAAGTATTATCCCTGAATTTGGCTGACATGATTGGTGGTACAAAGTACAGAGGCGAATTTGAAGAGCGAGTGAAAAAACTGGTTGATGAAATTATTATAAAAAGAAGAAATATTATTTTGTTTATCGACGAGATCCATACCTTGATTCAGTCCAAGGGCACAGAGGGCGCGATGAATATCGGTGATATTTTGAAACCGGCCTTGGCCCGCGGTGAATTGCAGTCAATCGGCGCCACAACAACTGAAGAGTATGACGAATATATCAAGAAAGATGATGCTTTGGCCCGGCGGTTTCAGCTGGTCGAAGTTGATGAGCCGACCGCTGCAGACACAATCGAAATTTTGAAAGGGATAAAAAAAGATTATGAAGATCATCATCGGGTGAGATTTACTGATGAATCGGTCGAGGCAGCTGTAAAGCTTACTGAGAAATTTATCAAAGAAAGATTACTACCTGATAAAGCCATTGATGTCATGGATGAGGCAGGTGCTCTGGTCAATTTACGCGCCTATGATTTGCCTGATCACGCTTTAAAATTAATTCGCGCCGCAGCGGAGGATGTGCACAAGGAAATTGCCGCCGCCCCGGATCGGATCAAAGGAATTTTGAAAAATCTAGAAAAATTAAAAATTCAAGAAGATAAAACAGATGACGATGATGAAAAAAAGAAAATCAAATCAGGTATTTTGGATTTGACTTCTGAAATTCAAGAATTGGAAATGAAACACAAGATGGCAACTATGGACGACAAGTGGCCGGAAGTAAAGGCCACCGACGTGAAGAATGTTTTATCTGGTTGGCTAAAAATACCAATTGAAAAAATTAAATAAAGTTATAAGAAACGTTCTCACTGGGAGGGCGTTTTTTTTGTTTGTTACATTGTGGTATAATATCTACATATGAAAATTAAATTTTGCGGAGCGGACCAAAATGTAACCGGTTCTCGTCACCTTCTTGAAATAAACGGCATCAAGATCCTTTTGGATTGCGGTATGTTTCAAGGCGGGAATCGGGATAAAATTCGTAAATTGAATGAAGAGTTTTTGTTTGACCCAAAGGAAGTTGACTACGTGTTGATTTCCCACGCTCATATTGACCACTGTGGGATGTTGCCTCGGTTAGTTAAAATGGGATTCAACGGTAAAGTTATTTCTACAACTGCAAATCGTGATTTGATGGAAGTGATGCTACTAGATTCAGCTCATATTCAGGTTCAGGACGCGAAGTATGTGAAAAAGCATTTCAAAGGAAAGAGCGAATTTTTGAGAGAGCCACTTTATACTGACAAGGATGTGAAAAAAGCAATGGAGCTATTTGTCGGCTATAATTATTTTAAAAAATTCAAATTGCACGAAAATATCTGGGTAACTCTTTATGATGCCGGTCATGTGCTTGGCTCAGCGATTATTGGAATTGATTTCAAAGATGGCAAAGAGCAAAGAAGGCTTGTTTTTACAGGCGACTTGGGCCGGAAATATATGCCGATTTTGAACGATCCGTATCAAGTTGACCACGCGGATATTTTGATTACCGAGAGCACTTACGCCAGTCATCTGCATGATTCAATTGATTCAGTTTACGAAGAAGTTACTTGGGCCGTAAATGATGTGATCAAGCGTGGTGGAAAAATCATTGTGCCAAGTTTTTCATTTGAGAGAACCCAAGCCTTTGTTTACGTCCTGCATCAGCTCTATGACCAGGGCAAGATTCCAAAGATTCCGATCTTTGTGGACAGTCCGCTCTCAACTCGAATTTCAAAAGTGTTTGATAAGTATCGTGATTATTATGACAATGAAACATTTCGTGACTTTTTGGACAAAAAGAAAAGCCCGTTTTATTTTAATGAAATCAAATACACAAAAAGCGTAGAAGAATCCAAGAAATTAAATTTTTACAAGAAACCGTGCATCATAATCTCAGCCTCTGGAATGTGTGAAGCTGGGCGCATCATGCATCATCTGAAAAATCACATGACCGACCCGAAAAATATGATTTTGGTGATCGGATTTATGGCGCAGGGCACGCGAGGGCGGATGATCGTCGAGGGTAAACCCCGAATAAAAATTTATGGCGAGAAATATCCACTAAAAGCTGATGTTGTTGTTCTAAATTCGTTTTCTTCTCATGCTGATAAATTGGAACTGCTGGAATACATTAAAAATATTAGCGATTTGAAAAATATTTTCATTGTTCACGGCGAGGAATCTGAATGCGCAATGCTTCGTGACAACATTTACAATATTTTGAAATTAAAATGCCGAGTTGACGTTGCCGATATGGGTGAGGAATTTGAAATTACAAACAAGGGAACGACAAGTAAGATGGGTAAGCGAAGAGAGAAATACAAGAAAGATATGGGGAACTTGAAATCAAAAGTCTAATAAAAATATATGAATAGAAATATCCAGCAAGTTTATAAAGACATCAAATCAATCAAGATCCAAGGCGCTACAAACGTTGCTCTTGCGGTTGGAAAAGCGCTGAAGCGGTATTCGAAAGAATTAAATGTTCAAAAACGGAGCGAGTTTATAAAAAATATTTCGAACGCCGGCAAATATCTGCTGAGCGCGCGAGCAACAGAGCCCATGGCTGACAATGTGGTTGAGTTTATTTTGTTTCAAATGAAAAAAAATAAGAGCGCTTCAGTAAAAGAATTGAAAAAAATTGTTCAGGAATCAGTGGATTACTTCCTCGACCTGGTTCACAAAAATAATCAGAAAATTATTCGCAACGGCGAAAAATTAATCCGTTTTGGTGACAAAGTTTTTACTCATTGCCATTCTTCCACTGTAATTAAAGTTTTACAAGCGGCAAAGAGAAACAAAAAACGATTTGAAGTTTTTCAAACTGAAACTCGTCCGCTTTATCAAGGTCACAAAACTGCAAAAGACCTCGTTAAGGCGGGGATCAAGGATACTTTGGTGATAGATTCGGCCGCTCCGTATCTCATTAGTAAGATTAGTGGCAATAAATTTCAAATAGACAAATTGATCATCGGTTGCGACGCAATTTCCCGTGATGGTTCGTGCGTGAATAAGGTTGGTAGTTTTAGTTTGGCCTTAACTGCATTTTTAAATAAAGTTCCGGTTTATATTGCCACTCAGGCGCTAAAAATAAATGAAGACGCGAAAAATTTAAAAGCTATAAAAATTGAGCAGAGATCTGCGCGTGAAGTTTGGAAAAAAGCCCCAAAGAATTTGAAAATCTTTAACCCAGCGTTTGATAAAATTCCAAAAGAATTAATTCGCGGATATATTTGCGAGTTTGGAATTATTAAACCGGAAGTGATGATCAAGCGGATCAAGGAGAATTACGGTTGGCTGTGGTAAAGGCAACAAGGCTAAACAGGGCTAGACAGGTTAACAAGATTCAACAAGGCAATAAGAAGTGTACATGTTGTGATGGTAAACATTGGAGTAATGTGAAAGGTGATCCAGAGCGAAATTTAGTTTTGGTTAGACCTACATTTAAAGAATAAAAAAACTGCTGCCGTTGGCAACAGTCTGGTTGAACCTAAGTGTCAACCGAGGTTGTAACGTAAATACCTACATCGTTACATGGAAGATCCAGTTTTTGCAAGAGAGCTGTGACTTCAGCGATTCGAGCTGCAATCGCTTCTTGGTTCTCAGAAAGTACTGTGATTTTCGGATCAGCAAAAGGATCTGAATTGAACATACTTGAGTCTAGTTCAACGCCAACATATGGTTCGTTACCAAGCCCGTATGATCCCCAGTTGATCAGAAAGAGGCGAGTAATTTCTTCATCCAGTGAATGGATGTTCGAACATTGACCATCGTCTAATTCAATAGGATCATTATCCGGGTGAAGTAGAAAGACGTTATCAAGATCAAGGTCAGTTGTATCCCATGTGAAAAATGCGAGAGAAATTGTATCAAAGTCAATTCTTTGACCAATAATGAGAATTGCGTCAGCTCCTTCAGCCATATTCCCTCCTCGTTGTTAGATTGGACCACGATATAGAAGTATAGCTAGATTTATTAAATTTGTCAATAATTATTCGTTTCATGCACTAATTTTACTCAATTTTTAAGCCTTAACCTAATTTCTAAACCCTATGTCACACGTCGGATTTATAGACACAACTTATCAGCCAAATTACAACAAAGAAATTGTGGTTACCTTTTATATGGAGCCGGCAATTGCTTTCAACGAAGCGGCCGAAGCGGTCGCCGGAGAAAGTTCAATCGGTTCTTGGACCGATTTGTCAACCTTGAAACCTGATGTTGCAAAAAAAATAGGAGCAAAAGTTTTTTATTTTAATGAAAAACAAAATATTGTCAAAATCGCTTATCCTTTGGAATTGTTTGAGCTCGGAAGCATTCCACAATTTTTATCAAGTGTGGGTGGAAATATTTTTTCCATGAAGGCGATAAAAAATTTGCGTTTGGTGGATGTTGAGTTTCCTGAAAAATATATAAAAAGTTTTCAGGGCCCAGCGCTCGGAATTGAGGGCATCAGAAAAATATTAAAAAATAAAGACCGAATCATACTTGGTTCAATTATTAAACCAAAAGTGGGCCTAAGTGCTATCGAACACGCTCAAGTGGCCTATGATGTGTGGAAAAATGGAATCGATCTGGTAAAAGATGATGAAAATTTAACCAGTATGGTTTTTAATAAATTTGAAGAGAGAATCAAAAGAACATTGGCAATGCGTGATAAAGTTGAAAAAGAAACTGGTAAAATAAAAATTTACGCTGCTAATGTTACCGCTCCGCCGGACATAATGCTGGAGCGGGCAAAATATGTGAAAAGTCTTGGTGGGCGATGCGTGATGGTTGATATTGTCTCCACCGGCCTCGATAATGTGCAGTACTTGCGAAAGCAGAATTTGGGGCTCATTATACACGGCCACAGAGCCGGTCACAGCACTTTTACCCGATATCCAAAGCATGGCATTACAATGCTGGTTTTAGCGAAATTAGCTCGTTTAGCGGGGATTGACCAGCTTCACACCGGTACGGTTGTTGGAAAAATGGAAGGATCTGAACAGGAAGTTTTATCAATTAACGAGCTTTTGCGTGAGGACTGGCAACACTATCATATTCTCCGAGAAAATTGGTCGGCTCTAAAGCCAACTATGCCAATTGCCTCTGGCGGATTGCATCCTGCGTTATTACCAAAACTGGAAGAAATTCTTGGCCATGATATTATTGCCAATTTTGGTGGCGGAGTTCACGGCCACAAGGACGGATCAGCTGCAGGAGCTAGAGCCTGCGCTCAGGCAGCAGAAGCAATTTTTGAAAAAAAATCTCTAAAAGAACAAGCAAAATTTCATCCAGAATTAAAAACTGCCCTGGATCAGTGGGGTGGAGTTAAGTATAAACAGCAGAGATAAACAAAAATGCAAAATGAAAAATGCAAAACCACAAACTTAAAAAATAAATCAAAAATATTTTCTATTTAAAATTTTGATTGTGGTTTTACATTTATAGTTTTTAATTTTACATTTCTATGGCCTATTATCTAAAATGCAGAAAATTGGACATTTCGACCGGCGGAGACCCGATTGTTTTGTTGAACGAGGAAGAAGCAGAGAACTATGGAATTCATCCCGGTGATCGGGTTCGTTTAGTTTGGAAAAAAAATAAATCAATTACCGCGGTTGTGGATGTAACAGAGAAAAAAGTAAAAGCAGGGGAAATTGGTTTATTTGAAGAAGTTTGGCAAAAAAAACAGATCGAAAAAGATGACGTGGCGGAGGTTAGTTTGGAATCTAGACCTTTATCTATTGAAACATTAAAAAAGAAAATGTTGGGGCAACCTGCTACCTATGATGAGATTTATGCGCTGATCAAAGATATTGCTGATGGTCGTTTTGGAAAAATTGAAACAACTTATTACGCGGCCAGCGGGTTTGTAAAAGAGTTTTCAGAAGAGGAGATGTATTTCGTGGCAAAAGCAATGGCTGAAACCGGTGAGCAGTTTAATTTCAAAAACATTAAGGTTGTGGATAAACATTCAGTTGGCGGATTGGCCGGAAACCGGATGACGCCGATCATTGTTTCAATTATCGCCTCTCTTGGGATTTACATTCCAAAAACATCTTCTCGCGCAATTACATCTCCGGCTGGAACGGCAGATATGATGGAAGTTCTTTGCCCTGTTAGCTTCAGTTTAAAAGAAATAATGCAGATAGTCCGAAAAACAAAGGGTTGTCTGGTTTGGGGTGGCGGAGTGAGAATGGCTCCGGCAGATGATAAAATTATAAAAGTTTCAAGGCCACTCGCAATTGAATCTTATGATAAAATGATTGTTAGCATTATGGCGAAAAAAGTTGCTACCGGAGTTGATTATTTATTAATTGATGTTCCAGTTGGAGAATCCTGCAAAGTACCAACCATGAAACATGCCCGGGAAATTGAAAAGAAGTTCAAGGTTCTTTGCAAAAAATTTAAAATAAAAGTTAATGTTGTGGCCACTCCTGCAAGGGAGCCTGTAGGAAAGGGAATTGGGCCTGCGCTGGAAGCGCGCGACGTGCTTCGAGTATTGCAATGCCACAAATTTAGACCCTTAGATTTAGAAAATAAATCATGTCGGCTGTCTGGCTTGTTATTGGAATTAAAAGGTTATTGCAAAAAAGGGCAGGGATATAAGATTGCCAAAGAACAAGTTAAAAACGGACAGGCTTGGAAAAAAATGAACCAAATTGTCGTAGCTCAGGGTGGGCAAAAAAATATAAATTCTGAAGAGGTTATGCAGGAAGTTGAACGATACGAGATTCATTCTAAGAAATCAGGCAAAATTAAATTTGTAAACAATCGCGCAATTAATGAAGTCTGCATGAATCTTGGCGCGCCGATAGATAAGTTTGCCGGCATTCACATCCATGTTCATTTTGGGGATAAGATCAAAAAGGGACAAAAACTTTACACAATGTATGCCAGTAATAAAGAGCGGCTTAAACTTGGAAAGGTTGCCGCGGAGATGAATGTGATTTTCCACATCTAGCAATTTGACATGCTTGAGGGGATTTGATAAAATACGGGAACAAATAACAAATTAGGAAGATAAAGATGACTAAAGAGGGTCAAGAAGATTGAGACTTCAATTAAATCCCCTTTATCCCCTTTATCTCCTTTGTCTTTTTTCATATGACAGAAGAACACACACCAAGGAAAGCGAATTCAGCTACCAAAACTAACTTTTTTATGGGGTTTTTTGCCGGAATGGCATTACTTTCCGTAATTGCGTTTTTTGTTTTGCTGATTGTCGTTTTTAGTAATAAGCAACCAGTTGACTTGGCAGCAAATGCCCAGCCAGACGAAGTAGTAAATGATGATGTACAAGAACCAACTGCAAGTCCTGTTCCGCCAATTGATAGTGAAGATTATGTTTTTGGAAATAAAGATGCCAAAGTCGTGTTGATTGAATACACAGACTTTGAGTGTCCGTTTTGTGCACGTCATTATGAAACTGCAAAGCAGATCAAGGCAACATATGGAAACAAAATTGCTTTTGTAACTCGACATTTCCCGTTATCATTTCATCAAAATGCTCAGAAAGCGTCTGAAGCTTCAGAGTGTGCTGGTGAACAAGGTAAGTTTTGGGAAATGTATGACAAGATTTTCGAAGCAAATTTGGTTAGTGATATGAGTGTCACAAAATGGAAATCAGTTGCCAAAGCCTTAGGATTAAATACAACAAAGTTTGATACTTGTCTTGATTCAGGACAATACGCTTCAAAGATTAGTAAGCAAATGAATGAAGGTGGCGCAGCTGGAGTTAGTGGCACACCGGCCACATTTGTGAACGGCCAGCTTATCAGTGGCGCATTACCGTTTGAGCAGTTTAAAGGGTTGATTGATGGATTGCTAGGTGAATAGAGATTAGTGAATAAAACCTAGATATAAAAAGACTCCCGACCGGATGTGGTTGGGAGTTTTGGTTTGCAGTTTAGCTGATGTTCAGCATGATGGTGCCCGGCTCTTTTGGGTCCAGGCTGCATGAGTCAGCTGTCCAGCCGGCTTTCGTACAATCTGCTATGATCTTCACTAGCCGGTCACTATGAAGGTTTCCCGGAACAGTTAGTGAAATTGTATTTCCAGGACAGAAACTGCTCAGTTTAGAGTCTACTGTTTCACGAAATGCTGACTCTATTCTGTCCTGATTATCGTTGAAACGAGCCATCACACTTTCTTTTGTTACAAATCCCATTTTCTCCTCCTGTGTGGAATTTATTGATTTAATGCCAGATTTGTTTCTTCAGATTTTTCTTGTTTGTACTGCTCAATAGCGATCTTGGCCGCCTCAGCATCATCTTTCGACCAACCGTGATCCAGCAGGTGTTGATGAATTTGGGTGGTGTTGAGTCTTTCTGGATGGTCGAGGCATTCATTGCAGAGCATCACGCCATATGTGCCGGATGCTGACTTCAGGCCGATATCTTCTGCTGTCCCGTTTTCTATCTGTACATTGAAATCAACGCCTTGTACGGCTTTTTTGTAAGGCACGGAACCGTGCTCTGTTTCATTCCAGGTAGTGTTGCAATTCGGGCAACTGCCAACGCCGAGGAAAGTTCCGAAAGTATTTTTCGCAAGTTGCGTACCACTAAGTGCAATAACTCCGACTACCACAAGCAGTACTGCGAGAAGCCACTTCATTTTTGTCGGGATAATGCTGTTTTCCATCTTTTCTCCTTCGTGAGTCAATGTGCGAACTTCGAACAATTAATTATAGCAAATGATCTCAGATTTGTCAAGGTCTTGCGTAAAATTAGTGTAAAATTACAAGATAGTTTGACTGAGTCGTGGTTTGGGATTTACAATCCTGACAATTGTGTTATATTGAAAATAGAAGTGTTCGGTTGTTTAACAGTAAAAAGGAGATGTCATGGGAACCGCAACTTGCAGTAAATGTGGAGGAAGTTTTTCATACAATTCCAGCCGATTTAGTGGCGTACCGTCAAATTGCGGCAGTTGCCAGGATGTGCGTCATCCGGGTTGGAGATCAACTGGGACACCGATTTATTCTCCGTCTCCGCCGGCAACAAGGAGAAGTACAAATTTGAGTTCCGGATCTGTGGCTGATCGCACTGCAAGTGCAGTGTGTCAACATTGCCATGAAGGATTCAGTTATGATCCGTCAAAGTTCAGCAGTAAACCAACCAACTGCGCTAGTTGTATGGATAAGCGTGATCCGAATTGGAGAACCAGAGGCACTGCGATTTACACTCCGTAATAAAAAAACTCCCGGCTGAGCTCAGCAGGGAGATTTATTTTTCACGAGACGCTATGTTGCTCGAGGCTCTTTGTTTTCTTAAGTCATGATTTTTCTCTCGAAAACCAGGAGCGATACAAATGCACTGGCTGCAACAGTTTTTTCGTCAAATGTTTTGTTATTTGATTCTATGAGTGCCACGTGACCACCACCCATTGCTGATTCGCGTATCAGCACCCAGCGTTCTTCTGCGAGTTTCTTGAAAGTCACGACGTTTCCTGATCCAGCTTCTCTGAAGTAGCCGTTTCTTCCTAATGAGCTTACTACATTTCCATCTTCATCTTGATCGAGCACGTAGATTACCAGCTTTTGTTCTGTTTGCGCCATCCGTCTACTCCTGTTGTTAATTGCGTATTACCGCATGGATCTTGGAACTCGAATATCTAATGCTATCAAACTACAAATTATTTGTCAATACTACGCTTAAATATATTGTAAAAATATATAAAAAACTCCCTTACTGATTTCAGCAGGGAGATTTATGTTTGCTACGAGATTTCTCGAATCTGGTGACTCAGACTAAAGCCCGCGAAAATGATACTTACGCCGAGTGCAATATTGGCAATGATTGTGGCGTAATGGAGGCTACCTTCCGGAAGAATGTGATAAGCAATGTACGTTTGGCACAAAATGATCAGACAAAATGCACCTCTCTCGACATTTGCTTTTACTTTTCCCGAAAGTCTGGCCATGATGTTGTATTCAACTTCTTTTTTCTTGCCGTAGTTGATCTTGTAAATCCGAACACCAGTCAGCGTTGTTCCTAGAGCAATGATTGGGACGCTGATCCAGATTGCGATTTGGTCCCAGTAATAAATTAAAAAAGTGATTGTGAAGATTTTATCTGCAAGTGGGTCGAAGAACGCCCCGATTTGTGATGTTCCGTTGAATTTTCGTGCGGACCAACCATCAAGGAAGTCACAGATCCAAGCCAGTACAAAAATTGCCAGGCCACCGATCATTGTACCGTTATTTAAGAGACTGATTGTCGGCAAAATCAGAACTATGCCGATGAAGGTGATCGTATTTGGTATCCACCCCTTTTCTAGATCTTTCCAAAAATCGAATTTTCCGGGTGTCATAAGGATGCCTCCATGTAAATTGTCAACGTTCTATTCAATGTTCTCCATTTTAACGGATTTTAGGTGATTGTCAACCCCGCCTCTCGGTCTCTATCGGAGGGCGGGGTAAAGTTGAAATTTTTTTTGAAATCTGATATTGTTAATTAAGTATTGTTAATTGTTAATTTAATCCCGGAGGGTTCGCCTAGTGGCTTATGGCGCACGCCTGGAACGCGTGTTGAGCGCAAGTTCTCGAGGGTTCAAATCCCTCACCCTCCGCCAATTTACAATTTCAGAATTTTCGGAAGTTTTACGCACCTGCGGTGCGGTCGCCCCGCCTGCGGGCGGGACGGAAAG
>JABMRF010000020.1 GCA_013202715.1 Candidatus Kuenenbacteria bacterium | reverse complement strand
GAATGGTCGAAGTCGGTTGATTTTTGAAATTCCGGTTAGAGGCCTGCTTGGTTATCGAACTGAATTTGTTGTTGATACTCGAGGTGAAGGAATTTTTTGCAGTAGAATGATTGGCTTCAAAAAATTTGCAGGTGAGATCGTCAAAGCTGATACAGGTTCTATGATTTCTATGGCCACCGGAAAAGCTTTAGGTTTTTCATTGTTCAATCTTCAAAATAGAGGAGCGCTATGTATTGGCGCAAACGTAGAGGTCTATGAAGGTATGGTTATTGGAACTGTTGCAAAGGGAAATGACATGGAAGTAAATCCAATCAAGGGAAAACAGTTGACCAATATGCGATCTTCGGGTGCTGATGAAGCAATCAACTTAACTCCACCGGTGGAAATTTCAATTGAGCATGGGCTCGGGATTATGAAAGATGATGAATATCTGGAAATAACCCCGAAAAGCGTTCGACTTCGTAAGCAATACTTGACTAAAAATGATCGTAACAAGCATTTTCCAAAATAAATACTTATATATAAAAAAGCACTGCCGCTCTGGTGGTGCTTTTTTTTGATTGTAAATATAAATCTTGACCATGTCATTCGACATAGTAAGTCCTGTCGCATGACGTGATTGACAAAAGTTTACATATTTGCTAAGGTAAAATATTGAAATCGTGTTCTTTGAAGTAATTGTAAATTTACCAAAAAAGGAGGGAAAATGAAAGTCGAATATTTACTGTACCTAACACCGGTCGAAGAATTGATGTTCAATTTCCTGTTTAACGGGATCGAAAAAGTTGAGCTGGACGGAGTGCGAAAAGTTCGAAGGATCGGTCTGGCAAACGGAAAGCTGAAAGCGCTTCTTCGCGAAGTTGGTAAAAGCGTGGCCGGCTCTGACGTTGACGCAAACGATGTGCTGTGTGATTTTATCGAGCGTTTGATTGCTAACGGCATTATCAAGCGCGTTGGTGAACGTTGCGACAGTGAATCAATCGGAGTTTTGGAGACAAGCGTTACCAAGGAAAGTATCGTTTGTATCAGTATTCCGGAAAGGTCAGTCAGGGCCGTTTCTCAAAAGGGTCGTAAGCTGATTGAGATTGCGCAGAGCAGAGTTCAGGCCATTGAGAATCTTCTCGGTTTTGTCCGCGAAAACATTGATGGTTCTCACTTTGAAGCAAAGAAATGGCGTCGTCGTCTTGACTCGGTTTATAATCTTGTTCACAACGCCGGAGCTGCCGGTGCCAGTCGTTGGTTGGTTGCAGCAAAGGGATTTGAAAAGTACGAGTTTGACTCCGGCGCTGAGCCCGCTCCGCCGGCTGCAAAGCCTGAAGGAAAACAGGAGATAAGAAGGAACTTTGATGAGTTTGTTGCCCTGCTGGATAAAATAATGCAGGAAAAATCTGTCGATGCAACGAAAGCAAAGGTACAAATCAAAGAAGTTACCGTAGCTTTTGAAAAGGAAAGGCAGTTGTTAACTGAAGCGATAGGACGATGTGAGGACTTTGATAATTCTGAATATCGAAGTCTTCTCGCGGAAAAGCAAAGGCTGAAAGCGGTGTTGGCTGAAGGGACAGCGCTCCCCGATGCATACGCCTTGGTTATCGCGGATTTGAAAACGGTAGTTTTTCCGGCAGCTGAAGAAGTGTCTCCGGCTGAGCCTCCTCTCCCTCCTCCTCCCGCGGCCGCAAAGCCCAATGTCGTGGCAAGAAAGGATCGAAAAGCAAATGGGTCAATGGCAAATCTTGTGATTCTTGACAGATACAAGCATGCCAAGATCCCCCAGAAACTGGTATTGCTAGTTGCCATTTCGAAATTGAAGGACGAGTGGTTTGCTCCAGTGCATGTCTTTGAACTCAGCAAAGAGATTGATCCTGAAATGACGGTACGCAGAATTGCCACTGCAGTAAGCAGTGAAATTCGGCGGCCAGAAAAGACAGCTCTTTTCACTTTCAAGATTGCGAATGATCAGGATAAGGAGGGCCTTGGTTTGAAAAAGTCGACCAAGTATCTGTACAGGCTCTCGGCTGCTGGTCTGGCCTTGGCCAGAGAGGTTATCAGTTTCCAGCTCTGATCCTTAATATCCCAATCAAAACAATACAGGAAGCACTCATGTTTCCTGTATTTTTAATTTAAAATAAACCTCCCCCAACCCCTCTTTTTAAAGGAGGGGGCTAATGTTTTCATCAACATTCAGCGCTATTCATGTGAGAAATTGACCCTCCCTTTGGCAAGGGGAGGGCTAGGGTGGGGTCGAATCACAGCAGAAGCCACATCTTCAGGCAGGCCTCGTGTAATGAAGAGTATTATTTCGTTGATTTTATAAAAAAAAACAACTCCCAGGAGGAGTTGCTTTTTTTGTGTTAACAATAATTAGGTGATAGGAAACCTTACGCTACTAATAAACTCGAAAGTTTAAAAGTAGTCCGACCGGATTGGATAAAGTAAATAAATTTACTCTATCATAATCTCCCTAGAAAGGAGTTGTTTCCATCCACAGCTTCCACTACGGATGCCTTGTTACGACTTCGCCCCTATCATCGATCCTACCTTCTGCCGTCCTACAACGACATTCGGGCATTACCGACTCTCTTGACGTGACGGGCGGTGTGTACAAGACTCGAGAACGTATTCACCGTGACGTGCTGATTCACGGTTACTAGCGATT
>JABMRF010000019.1 GCA_013202715.1 Candidatus Kuenenbacteria bacterium | reverse complement strand
TTATAGCTTATAGCTTATAGCTTATAGCTCATAGCTCATAGCTCATAGCTCATAGCTCATAGCTCATAGCTTATAGTTTATAGGTAAAAATATATGAATAGAAAATTAATTACATTGGTTTTGATTGTGATCAGCTTGACCGTTGTTACTGGTTGTACTGAAAAGCCAACTGCCAATTCAAAGGTAGGCCAAAAACAAGGGGCGGTTCAGGCCGCGCCGGTTTACAAACCGGATCCGGTGATCTTCTCAGGAATTAGAGGTGAGTCGCTTAGTTTTATAAATGACCAGATCCAACTTGATGAGAGTATTTTGGAAAAAGGGGTTGCGTATTATTTTAATACTGAACTGGACGGAGAAACAATATATTTCTTTGTAGTTCAAGATAAAAACGGAGTTTATCGCGCCGCCGGAAATGCCTGCCAGGTTTGTGCTGATGCAAAAAAGGGATTTGATCAGGTTGGTAATGATATGGTTTGTAATACCTGCGGAAATAAATATCCGCTGGAAAAAATTGCTACAGAAAAAGGCGGTTGTAATCCGGTACCGGTTAATCCGAACTTAAAATCCGTTGGCGGTAAGTTAATTATTGAGAAATCAGACTTTGAAGAATTAAAAGGATATTTTTAATATGAAAAACAAGGAGAATAAATTTAAAATTGTTAAAGTTCATGGTATGACCTGCGTGTCTTGCGAAAGTTTGCTTGAAGATGAATTAAAAAACATTGAAGGTGTTAAATTAGTAAAGGCAAGTCACAAAAACAAGACCGTTGAATTACACTTTGAAGATATTGAACCGAATGAGAGTCAGGTCAATTCAACGATCAAAGAGTTAGGTTATGAAATTGGAGAAAATTTAGAGCGAAAATTCTTTGGCAAGAATAGAGCAACACCAAAGCAGTGGTTTTATTCTCTTTTGGTTGTTGTTTTAATAATTCTCGCCTATAAATTGCTTATTAGATTTGATGTGATGGGATTGGTTGTCTTTGATACGACAAACGTAAGTTTGGGGATTGCATTTTTAATCGGAATTGTTGCATCCTTGTCTTCATGTCTTGCCGTTGTGGGAGGCGTAGTGGTTTCTTTTGCTTCAAAATATCAAACCAAAGGCAATTTTTATCACAAGAACGTAAAACCTCATCTGCATTTTCATGCCGGGCGAATGATATGCTTCTTTGTTCTTGGTGGTATTCTCGGGATAGTCGGAAGTTGGTTCGATATGTCGTCTGCGTTTAACGGCTGGCTAACCGCATTTGTAGCAGTTGTTATGTTTTTGCTTGGTTTGAATATTCTTGGCTTTTTACCATCTCCGAGTGCGTACGGGATTAGATTGCCGAAGAAATCAATGAAGTACTGGAACAAGTTAAAATCTTCAGAGCATAAATCTGCTCCATTTTTGCTTGGCGCCTTCACTTTTTTTCTCCCCTGCGGATTTACGCAGAGCATGCAACTTTTTGCAATTACAACCGGAAGTTTTTGGTTAGGTGGATTAAGTCTATTTTTATTTGCACTCGGAACCGCCCCTGTTTTGATTGGAGTTGGCATAGCTGCCTCCAGATTCAAGAATAAAAAGATGATTATTTTTCAGAAAGTAATGGGCTTTGTTGTTTTAATTTTTGCATTTTATACCCTTTTGACAGGATTAACAATTGCGGGCATTAATTTAGATCTAGGTTGGGGTAAGGACTATGGTGCGACCATCACCAATGCCAATATTCAGGAAGTTGTTATGACAGTTGATTATAGTGGGTATTCTCCAAATGTTTTTACAATTAAAAAAGGCATCCCCGTAAAATGGACAATAAATGTAAAGCAAATGACCGGTTGTACCAATGAAATTATTGTGCCGGATCTTGGAATTAAGAAAAAATTACAATACGGTGAAAATATAATCCAATTTACGCCAACAAAAGTGGGCAACTTGTCATTTAGTTGTTGGATGGGAATGGTCCGTGGTAAATTTATTGTGACAAACGGAGGCAATCAATCCACAGCTAATTCGATCGCGCCGGCGGCTTATCAGGATAGTGGTCTAAACACAACCTGTGGCGCCAGTACCGGTGGCGGGTGCGGTTGTGGCGGATAGTCTGAATGAATAAATAAATAAATATGTCCATAAAAATAAAATTTTTTGAAATAACAGCACCTTTTTACGAAAAGATTCACTTTTCCGGTAAAGAAAAGATTGTTCAGTTGACTGAAAAAGAAAGGTTTTTTGAAAAGTCAGATCGAGTTTTAGATTTGGCTGGTGGAACTGGCAGAATTTCTCAGTTATTCGTTAAAAAAGTGCAGGAAATTATTGTTGCTGATGCATCGGAGAAAATGCTTGCTCAGTGTCGGAAAAAACAAGGACTAAAATGTGAATTTGCGCTGGCTGAGAAATTACCTTTCCCGGATCAATCATTTGAGAAGATAATTGTCATAGATGCCTTTCATCACTTTCAAGATCAAGCTAAAGTAATTCTGGAAATGAGGCGAGTATTAAATAATAACGGAAAAATTTTCCTTGAGGAAATAAACCCTCGAAGTTTTGGCGGATTACTTTTGAAAATTGCAGAAAAGATTTTGCTAATGGGAAGTAAATTTCATTCCACAAAAAAGTTAAAAGGATTATTTGAAAAATCTGGATTTAAAGTTGAAATTGTTGATCGGCCACACTCATTTTATAATTTAATAGTTACTAAATAATATGCCTAAACAAGAACTCAAAATTTCAGGAATGCATTGCTCGTCTTGTGCTCTGATTATAGAAAAAAAGCTAAAAAAATTGCCAGAAGTAAAATCTGCGACAGTTAATTATGCTAATGAAAAAGCTGTAGTAGAGCATTCTGATGATTTAGAGCAGGGTCAGCTGGAAGAAGCGATCAAACAGGCCGGATATGGCGTGAAGGCATTTGATGATACGGCAAAGCCTTCGGGGCATCAGCATGGAAAAACATCCAGTGGCCGGGAAGCAAACAAAGATCGTAATCATTTTATAATAAGTTTGCTCATCTCGATCCCCGTTTTTGTTTTGAGCATGGTAATGATGAGCAAGGGGTTTGAAAACAAGGTTGCGCAGTTGATTTTGGCCGGAATCGTTCAGTTTGTTCTCGGTGCCAGATTTTATCGCGGTGCATACTATGCTTTGAAAAACAAAGCTGCCAATATGGACACCCTGGTTGCTCTTGGCACAAGTGCGGCCTATTTTTATAGCATTGCCACTACGTTCTTTATTGCAGGTGATGTGTTTTTTGAAACTTCAGCGCTTTTGATTACCTTCATCTTGCTCGGTAAATGGTTGGAATCGAGGGCTAAGGGAAAAACTGGAGAAGCAATTAAAAAATTAATGGAATTGGGCGCGAAAACCGCTCGAATTATTGTTGATGGTCAGGAAAAGGATGTGCCGATCGAGCAGGTCAAGGTTGGTGATATTATTTTAGTTCGGCCGGGTGAGAAAATCCCGGTTGACGGTGAAATAGTTGAAGGATCTTCAAGTCTAGATGAATCAATGGTTACAGGAGAGAGTATGCCGGTCGAAAAAAGGCAGGGCGACTTAGTAATTGGCGCGACAATTAACAAAACCGGTAGTTTTAAATTCAAAGCCACAAAGGTTGGCGCCAATACCATGCTCTCGCAAATTATTCAATTTGTACAAGATGCTCAGGGTTCAAAAGCACCGATTCAAAAATTTGCTGATATGGTTTCAAGTTATTTTGTCCCAGCTGTGGTCGTGATTGCTCTCATTACATTTCTGATTTGGTATTTCATAATTGGAGTGGCATTTGTAAAAGCATTGATGATATTTACCGCCGTCCTGGTTATCGCCTGCCCTTGCGCTCTCGGCCTCGCTACTCCAACCGCAATTATGGTTGGAACTGGCAAAGGCGCAGAAAACGGAATATTAATCAAAGGCGGTGAGTTTTTGGAAATTGCCAATAAGGTTCAGGTTGTTGTCTTTGATAAAACTGGAACATTAACAAAGGGTGAGCCAGAAGTGACGGACGTCATAGAACATGGAACATGGAACATGAAACAACTGTTGGAAATAGCCGCCAGTTTGGAGAAAAAATCAGAACATCCTCTTGCAGAGTCAATTGTTAATAAAGCAAAGAAGGAAAAAATATCTTTATCTGAGCCGGATGAGTTTAATGCGGTTGTTGGTATGGGTGTGAAAGGAAAAATAAATGGAAAAAAGATTTTAATTGGAACAGAAAAATTAATGCTTCAAAACCATGTTTTATTTGATGAAAAAGTTAGAAAGGAAAAGATAGAATTGGAAGATAAAGGAAAAACTGTCATGATTATTGCCATCGACCAAAGTGTGGCTGGCCTTATTGCGGTTGCTGATGTTGTCAAAGAGACATCGAAGCAGGCGATTGAAAAATTAAAAGATATGGGCATTGAAACTGTCATGCTGACCGGTGACAATAAGCGCACTGCAAAGGCGATTGGCAAACAAGTTGGTATTGATAAAGTATTGTCGCAAGTCATGCCGGAAGAAAAAGCTGAGCAAATTAAAAAGCTTCAGGCTGAAAATAAAAAAGTCGCTATGGTTGGCGATGGGATCAACGATGCGCCGGCCTTGGCTCAAGCTGATCTTGGGATTGCGATGGGAGCGGGAACGGACATTGCGATTGAAACTGGTGGTATCGTCCTGGTGAAAAATGATTTGAATGATGCGGTGCGGTCCATTGAACTCAGCAAGATGACTTTGAGTAAGATCAAGCAGAATATGTTCTGGGCGCTGTTTTACAACAGTGTCGGAATTCCAATCGCCGCGCTAGGACTGCTACAAGCAGAATTTGCCGGATTGGCCATGGCGCTGTCCAGTGTGTCAGTGGTGATGAATTCGCTTTTGTTAAAAAGAAAAAAGTTGAAATAAACAAAAAAAGAAGGAGAAGATGCCTGGCATGCGCCGGGTAAAAACATCTTCGCCTTCTTTTTTTGTTGAGATTTTGTATCTTGTTTTTTTATTATACTATGTTAAGATTGATCTAGGTTGAGTCCGTTCTTTATAAGGAGATAACATGAACTATCATCCACATATTATTCGTCAGAACGAGCCGTGCTGGTATGAACTTGGTTGGCTAAATGGCCAACTGATTTGGCGAGTTCATAAGGATTTTTGGAATAATTTCTCCGCTGATCTAGACAAGTCACCGTTTATTCAGTTTTTTCAAAAACAATTTGGCGAATTGGCTGATTGGCGTTCAGACTATAATAAGGATTGGGGTTTTGGAGGTTTTTTTCAATTTCAAGGAATTGAAAATGATTTTTATGTTTATGCGGTTGACCCTCCAGTTATTAAAACAGTCTTAGACAAAACATGTGAAAAGTGTAATGGTTCTGGTGAAGATTCTGTTATATTTGGTAATAAATGTATGGAATGTTCAGGTGGTGGTAAAGAACAAGAAATAAAATGGTATGATGCCACTAGAGTTTCAGCTAACCATACTATCCTAACTTCATTACTGTTTTTGCTTGAACAAGTGACTAGTTGTGATAAACCACAATTATTAACTGTGCAAACAGCAACCGAGAGTGGAATGCATGGTGGAAGCTTAAGTGGTAGATACAGCATGAAAATGGTTGAGTATCTAGCTGATTTGTCTAAGGATTTAGCTAGAAATCAGAATATTCCTTTGCCGGTTATGGTTAAGGCGATGGAAAAAGCTTACGACAAAATGTGGGGCTTAAGAAGCTATGACAAGTATAGTATTTGGGCAAATATTGCTTACAAGGGTGGTTGGGTGAATGTGTCTTGTCCAGGCGATGCTTGTAATTTACATCCAGCTAACGGCGACAGTATTACTCCAGGTGAGGGTTATGAATTTAGTTGTCACAACGTAGATACAGCTTTGCAACAGTTTACGCTACTTGCTAGTTTGGGTGCATTGCACGATGGAATTAGACGAGGACTTTCGATGGTGGGTGAGGACTTTTTGATGACTTAACAAAAAGTAAAATCCGCTTCAATAATATTTGAGCGGATTTTTTTGTATTTATTTAATTTCTTTTGAGCCTAGCCAGAGTCCTTCATAGATGGCACTCATGGTTTCGTTAAATTCTTTCGACTGGATCAGAATGGCTGATAATTCTTTGAAGAGCCGGAAGTGCTGATTGAAGATTTGAAATTTGCGTTGGATAATTTTTAGAAACCAAAACCCCTGACTTCGTTGTCGGGGTTTTTTATTTCCTGATTTTAATTATATGTAGTGTCTGTTCTTTTTTCAACTGCTAGGATTTTAGTTGTTTGTTTTGTTTTATAAAAAATGACCCGAATGCTACCTTTTCTTGCCCGATAAACATCAGTTCTGCCTTTTAACTTTTTAATATCCAAATTCAACAATTCTCCATTTTGAATGTTTTGCAAAATAGCTTTTATTTTTGTTTTATTTTGGCTGGATAATATATTTAAGGCCTTGGAAATTTTGTCGACCATAACTTAGAGTCGATTTAATAGTTCTTTAATGTCAATGCCTCCTCTTTTGATTTTTGTAAAATCAATCAATTCTTCCCATGTTCCTTCGTTAACAGGCGAAATCTTAAAAAGAGGTAAAGACCGTTTCATTACAATAAAGGATTCGCCTTTTTGAATTTTTTTGGAGTATTTGTCTACGTTTTGTCGTAGATCTTTTAGCCCAATGATAGTCATACTTTTTTAGTACATTATATATTATACACAAGTTCATCTTAAGTGTAACTTAAGTTAATCTTAATGTCAAGCTAATTATTCCACAGTAACTCAAACTGCTGTTTATATAAATTATAAATATGTTTATTTTTAATTACCACAATGATGGGTTCTTTTTCTGTCCAATTACTAATTGCTACTTTATTACCATAAATCCAGAATACACTTAGTTTGGAAAATTCTTTATTTAAAGTATATTTCATTTTTACAAAAGGAAAAGTAGTTACGCGATGTCCTTTTACGGTTGGGTCTACAATATTACGCATTTTAAAACCGGATTTTATGGCTCGTTTTTCCCAGTCATCGGTGAATTCTGGTCGCAAATCTACAAAATAACCACGGGCGCCGATCAGATCTGCTTCTCCATGTTCAAGCATTTCATCAAAGAGATCGCCAACTGCATCTACGCCTTTTAGAATGTAGGTGTCTTGGTTCCAGAGTTGTTCAAAGTTTTCGCGGTAAGCATCGGCCGTAGTTTTATCTTCAATAAAAAATGCAACTGGCTCGTTACTCCAAACCGTAGTTATCGTTTTGTTGCCCATAACAATAGTTGAAATCGGTAATTCCTGTTCGGTTGGCATGGTTTTTGCTTGACAGCCGACATTGCGAAGTTCTTGGGCTCTTTCTTTGTTGCGAGTGGTATTACCATAATAAAGCAGGCGAACTCCTTTGGTTTTTTTGTTTATTTCTTCGTTCCACTTGAGGTTGTATCGGGCGGATTCTAGTGAGCTTGGTTTGGCGGCAAAGATAATAACTTCGTCGCTCGGTTTTGCGGCATTCAATAGTTTGCTATACGCTTCTTGCACTCCTTTCTCTCCTTTGAATGTTCTGATTCGTTGATCCCATGCTTTGTCAAAATGATTTTTAAATCCAGCGTACGCATTAGGTTCGTCAAAGTGAATTACCGTTATGTTTTTGCCATCGTGAATGGTAATAAAAGCCTTTTGTTTATAAAGCACGATTTGCATTGGAGCAGGCGGAGATTCATGGTAAATTTTTACCTGGGTTAATTTATTCTCCGGGTCTTCTCTTTTGAATCGTTTTGAAATTGGTATAAAAGATTCTTCGTAGCAAAGCATTTTTAGTTTAATTTTT
>JABMRF010000002.1 GCA_013202715.1 Candidatus Kuenenbacteria bacterium | reverse complement strand
GACTGAAGGATGGAAATGTTTTGCATTAGGCCACTCCAACTGTTTGGATTCCGCCTGATTCTGTTGTGAGTTGACTTCAATCCATCGATACTGAGACCAACGGCAAAAAGCTTGCTATGACGTAGCGCATCCTGCAATAGCACACTAAAAGGAGAAAGCCCATTGCTGATAAACCCCACTTTCAAGCCCATTGAACTTGAAAACAAGAGAAGCTCTTCAAACCCAGGCTTTAGTGTTGGCTCTCCACCGGAAAAAACAATCTTTTCAACGCCCATCTCAGAGAGTTGCAAAATGACATCTTTCCATTCTTCAACGGAAAGCTCATTATCATCAGCTATATTTTCGCAACCCGAGCCGCAATGAATACAGCTAAGATTACATTGATTGGTCGTCTCGATCACTACCTCTTTCAACTCATACATACTGCCTCCTATTTACAATTATTAAGGTTCTTTATTGCACGTTTATATCTTAGATTATTTTACAGCTTTTTTCAAGAGTAACAAAAAAGAACCTCCTTTGCGGTTCTTTTTATATATCTGTCTATTTTACAACTTTCTTCAAATACTGACCGGTAATCGACTTGGCAACTTTTGTAATCTGCGCCGGAGTTCCCTCAGCCATAATGTAGCCACCCTTGTCTCCACCTTCCGGTCCCATGTCAATTACCCAATCGCAATTTTTAATTACATCCATATTATGTTCAATGATTAGAACCGTATTTCCTTTGTCCGCTAAACGACTTAGAATGTATAATAATCTTTTAATATCATCAAAATGCAAACCAGTAGTTGGCTCGTCAAGAATGTATAATGTTTTTCCGGTTGCGTAACGCGACAGTTCAGTTGCCAGTTTAATTCTTTGCGCTTCACCACCAGATAGAGTTGTCGCTGGCTGGCCTAAAGTTAAGTAGCCAAGGCCAACTTCTTCCAGAATGGTCAGTTTTTCATTTAGAATTGGTGTGTCGCCAAAAAATGTTTTTGCCTCAGCAACTGTCATATCGAGTACGTCAGCAATATTTTTTCCGCGATAATGAATTTCCAATGTTTTCTTGTTGTAACGCCTTCCCTTACATTCCTGACATTCAACATAAACATCTGGCAGAAATTGCATTTCAATTTTAATCAATCCATCGCCTGAACAAGCTTCACAGCGCCCGCCTTTTACATTGAAACTAAATCGACCGGCATCATAACCCTTTATCCTTGCCTCTGGGACTTGAGTAAATAAATCCCGGATGTAAGTAAAGACCCCGGTGTAAGTCGCCGGATTGGAACGAGGAGTTCGGCCAATAGGAGACTGGTCGATTGTGATTACCTTGTCAACATTTTCCAGGCCTTTTATTTCCTTGTGTGCTGCAGGCAAATCTTTTGACCGATAAAAATATCGAGACAAAGACTTTGATAAAATTTCAGTCATTAAGGTTGATTTTCCTGAACCGGAAACACCGGTGATCGCTACTAATTTGCCAAGAGGAATCTTTACATCCAAGTTTTTTAGATTGAATGCGGTAGCGCCCTTGATCTCAATAAATTTGCCAGCTCCGCGCTCACCTTTTTTTATAATCTCAATTTTTTCTTTCTTGGACAAATATCTTCCGGTTAATGATTTTGGATTCCTTTTTATTTGTTCGAGCGTTCCCTCAGCTACAACTTCTCCACCGTAAATTCCTGCGCCAGGCCCAATATCAATGATGTGATCAGCTGAGCGCATCATGTCTTCGTCATGCTCCACCACGATAACTGAATTTCCTTTGTCTCTCAATTCTTTCAAAGTATGGATCAATTTTTCATTGTCAGCAGAATGAAGACCAATTGACGGCTCATCTAGTACATAGATCACTTCTGAGAGAGCTGAACCAAGCTGAGTCGCCAGTCGAATTCTCTGCGCCTCTCCACCAGAGAGTGAATTTGCATTACGGCCCAGGGTCAGATAACTGAGGCCAACATTTTCTAAGAATTTAAGTCGTCGTTCAACCTCTTTGATAATCGCGCCGGCCACTTTGAATTCAGTACTATCAATCGATTCTGTAATATATTGAAAATACTTTTTGGGTAATTTTTTCCCATCGTATTTTAGACTTTTTAGGAGTTCAGTTACTAAAACTTTTAGGTCATCAATTGCTTTGTCTGTGTATTCTATGACTGAGCGCCCACCGACCGTCACGGCTAGACTTTCTTTTTTTAATTTCTTGCCTTTGCATTCAGGGCAAGTATGCTGACGCATATATTTTTCAATTTCCCTACGGATATAATCTGAATCTGTTTCTTTGTGTTTTTTTTCCAACCCCGGCAAAACACCGTCAAAGGTCATAATCTTTGATCCAACCTGATATTCATCTTCACCGGTCCCGTACAATACAATATCCAAAGCTCGTTTAGTTAATTTTTCCACCGGAGCATCAATTGAAAATCGGTTTTTCTTGGCTACTGCAGCCAAAAGTTGCCAGATCGAAGTTTGATTTGAAAATATTTTTGTCCAGGGTTTAATTGCGCCTTGAGCAAGAGTCAATCTTGGGTTACTTATTACCAATTCTGGATCAACTTCCATTTTTGTTCCGAGACCCGCGCAAACTGAGCAAGCACCAAACGGTGAATTAAAAGAAAAACTGCGCAGTTCAATTTCTGGCAGATCAATATCACATTTTGGACAAGTATAGTACTGGCTAAACAAAGAATCCGCTGGTTTGTCTGAACGCAAAACAACAACTAGGCCGTTTCCAAGGTCGGCGGCTATTTTCACAGATTCTGTTAATTGTTCTTTTGTATATTTATCACCATCAAGCAAAACTCGATCAACAACGATTTCAATTGTATGCTTTTTTTGTTTATCAACCTCCAGCTGGTCCGCTTCTTCAATATTATATAAAACACCGTCATATCTGACCTGATAAAAATTTGCTTTTCTAATCTCATCAATTACTTTGCGGTG
>JABMRF010000018.1 GCA_013202715.1 Candidatus Kuenenbacteria bacterium | reverse complement strand
CTCTTTAATGACAGATCAACAAATTTATGATATACAAGAAATATTAAACAACAGACCTAGAAAATTATTAAATTATTTATCTCCAAACCAAGTCCTTACCTCAAAGTGGGGCATTAGAACCTAGAATTCGCAAAAGACCCAGCCATATAAGACTGGGACTGGAGCAAGTAAAGGTATCTGTTGCTCTTGCTGTAAATTGGATCAGAGTACGAAGAAGAAAAAGAGTGCTAAAAAGCCGTTTCTATTTCCTTGCCTTTCGGTCCGAAGGTGTGTAATCACCAGGTCCGACGTAAAGTACGTTCTTCTTCCGAAGAAGCCTGACTTGGGCATTAAGTTTCCGACGCACTACGTAGAGCGCCGTCAGTTTACTTATAGCCTTCTTGTCGTTTTCGAAAGTGAGCTTTACGGCCTCTGTTTCTGCTCCCCTCAAGAGAGATTGGTTTTGACCGTATGGAGCACGCTTCGAGCTCTGTTTTAGGATAGTCTCGAACTCAGATATTGAGAGTTTTTCAAGTTTCATGTGGGTCCCTCCGTATGTTGTATCCCACTGTTGCGACGACTGAAAGATGGTCAGCAGATCAAATAAAGTCAAGGAAAAACCATAACTTATAGATGTCTGGAATCAAGCTCCTTTTTTTGGATTGCTACCATTTCTTTCAGTAACTATTGAGTGAAATTAATCGTTTCTTGTTAAATTAGATATTATATTATTGTGAATGTTTTGTCAATAGCTCTTCATTTTTAAAAAAAAGAGAGTCTCAAGTAAGACTTGAGGCTCTAGTGCAGATATACGAGGATGATTGAAGTTTGTGGCAGGCGAATTTGTAGCAAATACTTGATCAGGCAACCGCCCCGTTAAATTCTAAATAAGATAGAATAATATGATGGTTTTCAAAGTACGAGTAACCATCCAATATAGCACATATTCTATTCATCGTTAAGTAAGAGTTCTTGTCTAAAGTTAGCTAAATTTATCTGTCATTATTGACAAGAGCTAAAAAGTATGCTATACTAAAATGATTAGTTGTAATGTAATTTAAATTTTGGAGGAGTATCAGATGGGATATGTAATAGCAGCGGTGGTTTTCTTTGTACTCTTCTTTGCACTTGGATGCTTAGCGAAATCCTTTGTCGGGACGGACAAAGGAAAGAAAGCAGGTTGGCTCAAAGTAGTTCGATCAGGTCTACTTTTCGGACTAGTAGGTGGAAGCATTTCGTTTGTCGTGTGGGGACTCGGCGTGATTTTCACCGCCTACAGTTTCATCGGCGGCAGCGTGTTTTACGTCGTTGTTGGGGGGTTAATGTACGGGTTGTTTGGGGATATTTGAATTCAGAATTCCGGCGTTCCAAATGGAATGCCGGATTTTTTTGTCTTTAGAGTCGATTATTTAAATTTGCTCAATATATGGTAGACTATAGCCCCCAAAGCCACGGTCACATTTAAACTTTTCTTTTTTCCGAGCATAGGAAGACTAACCAGCTGATCGCATTGATTTTGAATGCCTGGAGAAATTCCTTTGACTTCGTTGCCAAGAATTAGGACAATTTTGGCTGAAGGTTGAAATTTTCGGTAATCAATACTTTTATTTTTTACTTCTTCGAGGCCGATTATTTGATAGCCAAGTTTTTTATGTTTTTTAATTATTGGCGCCACAGTTGAAATTTTTTCCCATGGAACAGTTTGTTCAGCTCCCAAAGCAGTTTTGGCAAGTTGAATTGGTTTGTCTTTTGGTGAAGCGGTATATCCGGCTAAGTATAATTTTTCAACTCCAACCGCATCGCAGGTTCGGAAGATTGAACCGACGTTGTAAAGACTGCGGATTCGATTGGCAACAATTATTAGATTTGGTTTTTTCATAGGATTAAGGTAAAATAAAGAATACAAAAGGGTTAAAAGGGATAAAGGTGAAAAATGAACGAACAACTGTATTTGGATTGTACGGATTATTTCCCAAAATGTAAACAACCCTTATTCTATTACCTATAAGCTATAACCTATTACCTTTCCCTTATGATCGAAGATAACAATGACCGAATTGTTTCATCAGGTTTAAATTCAGATTCAAATGAAAAAATATTTGATCAAACTTTGCGTCCACAGGATTTGGAGAATTTTGTTGGTCAGGAAAAGATTAAACAAAATTTGCAGATATTTATGCAGGCCGCGAAGCAAAGAAACGAGCCGATCGAACATGTTTTGCTGTATGGTCCACCAGGCCTTGGCAAAACTACCCTGGCTCATATTATCGCCGGAGAAATGGGCTCAAATATGAGGGTAACAACCGGGCCAGCAATTGAAAAAAGCGGAGACCTCGCTGCAATCCTCACAAATCTGGAGGAAGGGGATGTCTTGTTTATTGACGAGATTCATCGGCTAAATCGGATAGTGGAAGAAGTTTTGTATTCAGCAATGGAAGATTTTGTTTTGGATATTATTATTGGCAAAGGCCCATCCGCCAAAACACTTCGAATTGATTTGCCGCGTTTTACTTTGATCGGCGCCACTACAAAAATTTCAAAACTGTCCTCCCCTCTTCGCGATCGCTTTGGAAACACTTATCATTTGGAATTTTATACACATGAAGATATTGATAAAATTGTTAATCGGTCAGCTGGAATTTTAAATGTGAATTTTACCGAGCCGTGCTCTATTGAAGTTGCCAGGCGCGCCCGCCGGACTCCGAGAATTGCCAATCGATTGCTGAAAAGGATTCGTGATTTTGCAGAAGTAAAGAATCAGGGCCAGATTACCAGGGCTATTGTTGATCAAACTCTGGAAATGCTTTGTATTGACCAGCATGGATTGGATGATGTGGATCGAAAAATTTTATTAACAATAATTGAAAAATTTGGTGGCGGTCCGGTCGGACTGAACACAATTTCTGCGGCCACTTCTGAGGAAATGGATGCTATCGAAGATGTGTTTGAGCCGTATTTGTTGCAATTGGGCTTCCTCAATCGTACAAATCGTGGTAGAATAGTAACAGAAGACGCTTACAGACACTTGGGGATAACTCGCCCAAGTCAATAGTCTTGGGTCAAAAGTCTAGAGTCAATTCATAACTTTTGACTATGGACTCCAGACTCTAGATTAACACTATGGAAATAACTTTAGCCACATTTCTATTTATTTATTTGATCTACATTGCAATCTTTTTGTTTTTTAGTTTTTTTAATTTATATCACATGCTCCGATTTGGTTTTGTAAGTTTTTGGGCTTATGTTATCACAATCGGATATATTGTTTTGACCCTATTGGCACTATTTGTTTCTTATTATTATATCGCCCAGATTGATTGGAGTTATACCATTGAATTGTTTGAATTATCCACACCGTCATTTTAATTATTCCTCATAGACCATTATTCATAGAATATGGAGCAACTAGAGAAGTGCTGTTCCATGTTCCATGTTTCATGTTCCACGTTCCATGTTTTATGTACAGCCGAAGACATTTCCCGAATCAAAAACCAAACGAACATGTACTGATGTTTCTGCGCAGGCACTGGGTTGTTGTTCTTAAAATTGTTTTGATTAATCTTTGTTTGGCTGCTATTCCGGCAATTTTTTTTATTGCTATTGTTAATTATACAAACTACTTTACCTCAGAAACCCTGGTTGCATTTTTTACTCTAATGGCCAGCGCTTTTTATTTGTTTGTTATTCTTTATGCTTTTACAAATTTTGTTGATTATTATTTGGATGTTTGGATTATAACCAATCAAAGGGTTATTAATATTGAACAAAAAGGATTATTTGCTCGAGTTGTTTCCGAAAAAGATCTTGGGCAGATGCAGGATATTACTTCAGATGTTGCGGGCTTTTGGGCGACCTTACTTAATTTTGGTAATGTGCATATTCAAACTGCAGGTGAAAAAGAAAGATTTGTATTCAAGCAAGTTCCGTTTGCAGATGAGGTGTCTAGAAGAATTAGTAATTTAGTTTCAGAATACCAAAAAATGAACAAAACAACTCCTCAAGATCAAGTATAAATATTATTTAGATAAAAAAAACAGGACAAAGCCTGTTTTTTTGTTTTTTCTCAATTAACGATACAAAAGTCAATTGAGAAATGTGGAGAATTTTAATTGTAAACTCTTATCCAAAGAACACTCTTTAGCCTTGGGGACTGTTGCTAAATATAACTTCTACTGCAATTTCCAAATTTTGGCTATAATCTCCAAAAATCTTTTCAATAATATTACTATATTACTTCAAAAATTATTTGAAGATTCTATCACAAAATTAAAAAATTTCGTTACGAACCTATATTTAGTAACAGCCCCAATGAAAAATTGTTTGTTAAGAAGCTGGTGCTTCGATTTTTGTGCTCGTGTTTTTGCACGAGTTTTGTTTTTGTTTTAGTTGTTTTTCGATTACAAAGATACTCTGAATGTTTCTAATTCTAAATTCGAAACATTCATCTAAATTCGTAATCAAAGTTGTTGAATTTTGGTTTCATACTAATAAATCTTTTCTAATTTGATTCCCGTGTAATAATATTTTAATATTTGGTCATAGGTCCAGCTATCTTTTTCTGCTCGGTTTTTTGCATCAACCTGATCCATCCCAATCGCATGACCATAAAGGCCTTTTCCCGCTGTATATGGCGTCTTGACTGATTTTAAATAGGGGATACTTTTATGGGTAATAGTTTGGCCTCCGCTTCTGGCGGAATAATAGGCCACAATCACGCTATTATCAAAAGTTGCAATAACACCGCGTGTGTCTTCAACCGCTTTGACTTGATTTTTCATGATTTGTTCTGCTGCGTAACCTTTGTAAACCTGATCTTTTTCGTCTGTGTAAAGGTCGAAGAGGCTGTCCTCAATTTTGAATTTATTGACATGGTACAGAGCGTAGGTTCTGGCCGCTGTTACTTGTGCTTTGTGATATTCTATTGGGTCCGGGTTTGAACTTTCTTTTAGGCCTTTTAAATATTTTTCCAACGGTAGGGTTTCAATAAGCCACACTCTTTCTTTGTAGTCATTAAATTTAAGAGCTAGGTTTCCCGTGAATTTATTATAATTAATTGTTTTGTTCCAACTTGGTCTGTCTTCGAGTGTTGTAATTTCCCAAATACCCTGATTGAAGTTTTTTAAAGTAAGGTTGGTTAAACTGCGTACGGTCTTTGCCTTACTAATAAGATCAAAAGCAAATTCTTTTTTTGCATCAATATAGTTTAAGGTAATTATGGTTTCAGCTGGAATTGAGGCCAAAAGTTTATTGTTATCGTCGTAAATTTGCCAGGCTGCTGTATTTTTGATAGATATCATTTTGTCTGTATAAAATAGTCCGACTCTAACATCTGGGCCATCTTCATTCAGGGCAAATTTTTCAACGCACGTTTCATTATCAAGGCTACTGTTGACACTAGCAATATTTAATTTTAAATTACACACATTTAGTTTTGGGTTTGTCGTTTCGGTAACAATTTTAGTGGCGGATTTGTAATTTGCCGGATCTTCAACAACGTTCATTTCAATTTCCACTTTTCCTCCTTTGATCATGACATTGTCATTAACCAATAAAAAATCTCCCTTGTGATTGGAAAATTTCTTTGGTGCTTTTAGGGCAAATTTAAATGTCCCAGTTTCACCTGGTGCAACGCTCTCTTCAATCAGTTGAGCCGGATGATATGGATCAGGCCAGTACTCATGTTTGAATTTTAGAGAAGTTGATATGGACTTTAGATATACGGTTTCTTTTGTCCAGGTAGACATTCCAGTATTCTCAAAACTTAAATTGAATGTAAATGCTTCATTTGGTTTAATATTGAGCTGTGCGTGTGATTGCGCTGTTAATTCCGCTTGATTTATATTTTCTGCAGCAAGTACAATTTGTACCCCCATAACCTTGTTAAAGGTTTGTTTTGGTTCATTTACACCTTTTTCTACAATATTCAAACTTACTGCAGCAGTTGCGACTATAATTAAGGAAAATAAAACGTGCCCAAAAACATGAAAAGCGGACGTTTCGTCTTTGGCTTTTCGGTAGATTTTATTTTCTTTAATTTTGGCCTTAGCTTTCTCAGTGTTCCAAAAGTAAGACAGGTGTTTGTGGTGTGTCATAAAAACAGTGAAAAGGTAAAAGTTAAAAGTCGAAAGGATGGACCCACAGGAGTGAGGAACTAATTCGATAATGTTTAACTTTAAATCTTAGCAGAAGTCTTTGACCAGACATTGAAAGTACGGCGATCACTGAACTCGGACTTTTTTCCGTTGTTCCAGCGTTGCACTGGACTTAAATATCCGACCACCCTCGAGTAGACCTCACATTTTTGCCTTTGAAATTGTGTTTTGGCTGGTGCCATAGGATTTTGGGGTTAATTAAGTAACTTGTTAAAGCGACAAGTAAATTTTGCTAAACTTACCGCTTTATGTAAATAACTTATTTAAAACAAATGAGCGTCTCAGAAAAAGACACTCATATAGAAGGCGGAAAGGCCCTCTCTATACTTCCACATTAGTATTATATCAAACATTTTTTAATTTGTCAAGGGCTTGGCTAAAATTACAATAAAAATATAAAAATAAATAGTGAAAAACCTATTATTTGTTGTAAGTTTGCAGTAAACTATTGTTTGGTAATTTGTTTTTCCAAACTATCTTGAATCTGGTTTGCTAAATTTACAAAATCGTTTTCGACATACTTGAATTCATTATTGTCAGCATCTGCAATTAAAATCGGACAAAGATCAAAGCTTTTGATCCATTCTTCGTAAAGCTTGTTCAAGTTGGCGATATAGTCTGAGCTCATATGAAATTCCACGTTGCGGTTTCTTTTATTTATATTTTTCAGACAACGATCAGTTGAAGATTTTACATAGACGATTAAATCCGGTGGAGTAATTGTTTTTTTAATAGATTGATATAGGTTATTGTAATTTTGCCAGTCAGTTTCAGCTAAATGGCCGTTCAAATACAGATTTTTAACAAAAATTTCTGCACCTTCGTAAATACAGCGGTCTTGAATCGTGACATTAGCACTTTCAAGTATTTCTAGGTGATCTTGCAGGCGTCTTCCGAGAAAGAACATTTCGCATTTAAATGCCCATTTTGTCATATCATTATAATAATCACGCAAGTATGGATTTTCCTGAAATGGTTCCTGATATAGTTGCCAATCAAAATGTTTAGCCAACTTTTTTGAAATGACAGTTTTTCCTGCGCCGATATTTCCCGCGATAGCAATGTAATGTTTCATAGATTTACAGATTACGGATCAAATACGGATGTACGGATTTAAGGTTATAGTTATGAATCTGTACATCTGTAGCAATCTGTAATCCGTACCGTTATTTTAACACAGTTTATTTTAAAAACAAAAAAAATCGACTATCGTCAATTCTTTTTTGTCCTTCGACTCCTTTATAGTCGCTCAGGACATTCGCCTCGTTTCTTGTAAGCTAACGGTGGAACACCATGAGCGAGTGAAACGAGTTGAATGGTGGGCACAGGAGGACTCGAACCTCCGACCAATTGGTTAAGAGCCAACTGCTCTACCAGCTGAGCTATGCGCCCTGAAGTACATAGGAAAAATTTGAACTCTTTCAAATTTTTCCTATGACTTCAGGGTAAACCCGTGTTAAAGCGGATTAACTTCAGGGTAAACCCGTGTTACTTCTTTTTGAGTGTTTTTCTTAGCATGTGCTTTATTGCGCGTTTTCCGGCAGTAGTTTTAAAATATTTTTCTCTCCTTAGAGCATCATCCTGATTCATAGATGCTTCAAAATAAACTAGATTGAATGGTATCCTTTTTTTCGTAGAGGGAACTAATCCTTTGTTGTGTTTTTTTGTTCGTTTATCTGGATCATCGGGAGTAAAACCCGTGTATAATTTGTAATCCTTTTGACTTTCCAGAATATAAACAAAGAATATATATTTTATGGTAACGTTGATTATGGTTTCTCCACTTGATCTACGGATCCGTGAAGTACATGCTCATGACTTCACGGTAAACCAATTTGTTATGGTTTACCATGAAGTCATGCGCCATCTGCCAAAGGCAGATAAGCATGTACTTCATGGTGCAGCCGGAGGGACTCGAACCCCCAATCCTCTGGTCCGAAGCCAGATGCTTTATCCATTAAGCTACGACTGCAAAAAGAAAGTTAATAAAAGTTAACTGAAGATAATTGATAGTTAATTTAAATTATCTTGTTTTGAAATAATATGGCTTGCCATGTACCTGAGTGAACGAAGTACACGAATGGTACATGGTGGACCCGACTGGGGTCGAACCAGCGACCTCTTGCATGCCATGCAAGCGCTCTAACCAACTGAGCTACGGGCCCGCGATAATTAAAAATTAGAAATAAAGAATTAATAATTAAGAACTTAACACAATAAGTATTCATTCTTAAATCTGCCATTGTTAATTATTAATTCTTCATTGACTACGACCACCCCTGTTTTTCCAATCCATTTCTAGCCGCATCTTCTTGGGCTTCTTGTTTACTGGACCCTTTTCCTTCTGCAATTAATTCGCTTTTTAAATAAACGCCAATTTCAAAAGTTTTTGAATGATCAGGTCCATATTCTTTCAAAACTTTGTAATTTGGAGTGGTACCAGCCTTTTCCTGGGCAAGTTCTTGAAAAGTACTTTTCGGGTCTAAATATAATTTGTTTTCAAGTATATCAGGTAGTTTTGTCAAAATAAAGGTCTCAATGAATTTTTTTGATTTATCCCATCCCTGGTCCAGGTAGATTGAGCCAATTAGCGCTTCCATTGCATTTGCCAAAATATATTGTCTGGCTTTCCCGGTGTCTTTTTGTTCTCCTCGGCTCAGGAATAGATATTCTTCAATTTCAAGTTCTTCAGCTACTCTGGCCAGCATTTTACTATTTACTAAGCTTGCTCGCCAATTGGTTAACTCTCCTTCAGGGTTTTCATAATTAAGGTAAATATTTTCCGTGACAACCAATTCCAGTACTGCGTCACCCAAAAATTCCAGGCGTTCATTGTGATCCAATTCAAAACTGGGATGTTCATTTAAATATGAACGATGAACCATTGACTGGGTTAGTAAATCCAGATTTTTAAATTTGATTTTAATTCTTTTCTGAATTTTTGAAAAATCTTTTTTCATAATTCAAAGAACAGAAAACAATAATTAGAAAATAGCGTTAATATTTGCTAATTACTGCCCTCTGTTTTGTTTAAGATGCTTATTTCTTTTCCTCTCCTCGGCTAAGCTCGGAGCCTTTGGCAGTTTTTTTCTCTTCGGGTTCTTTTTTTTCAATTTCCTTGTCCTCGCTTTTTTCAGTAGGGCCAATGTCCTTGTAAATTGAACCCAGCACGCCGTTAACAAATTTCCCTGATGACTCGCCACCAAAAGCCTTCGCCGTTTCAATTGCTTCGTTGATAGCAACTTTTGAAGGAATATTTAAGTCAAAAATAAGTTCGTAGATTCCGATTCGTAAAATATTACGATCAACAATAGTTATTTGATCGATTGGCCACTCTGGCGCATATTTTTCTACGAAGCCGTCAATCTCTTTTAGATTTTTAATTACTCCCTGAACAATTTTCTCTGTAAATGAATGGTCATTAAATTCCGGCGCAAAAGCCTGAAAATTATATTCGATAAGTTCATCGAGCTGTTTTTTTTTCTTACCTTTGAAGTCCCATTCAAATAAAGTTTGAAGGGCAATTGTTCTGGCAAGATGTCTGTTGGACATAGGGTTTTTTAGAAAAGATCAAGAAAGATCAAGTTTTTATTTTTAGTTTCATAAGTATACTACCCTATTTTTATAAAAAAAGCAAGAGGTGACGCACAATTGACGTTTGTCCCAAGCCTTTGACTTTTTGGGTTAATTCTGCTATTTTGATAAGGCAACATATATGCAAATAAAGAAGATTTTAATAAAATCGTTAGCCGCATTTTTTAGAAATGGCGCGAAATTTAGCAAGTTCCTGCTAAAGAAATTGGGGTTCTTGAGAACCGGCGCTTATTACTTTGGAAGAGCGGTTTTTAAAATTGGTATTTTTCCGATTTATAAGTTTTTTTATTTTATAAAACACAAAGCATTGAATGTTTATGCACCTGCAAAAAGTAAGGTGTTTTATGTTTTAAATAAAGCGTACTTGGTTCACATTTTAATAGTGATAATTGGTTTGGCCGTGACAATGAACAGTATCAGCGCAAAGGAATTACGCGAGGATAGTTATGGAGAGAAAGCGGTTATCTATTCGGTAATTTCAAAAGAAGAGGTCGAGGAGCTAACAGAGGAAACACAAGTTTTATCTTCTTCTGGAGAAATATTAAGTTACCTGGATAAAACCGGATCGGTTGAAAGTCAAAAAACAATTTCTTCGCAACAACCGGGCGCTGGAGAGCAATTAATCACTGAACTTTCAACGGTAACTGAGGGCGGAGCTGCCGTAGTTAAACCAAATATTATTCAGGCTATTGATATTACAGAGGTTCCTATATTTGATACCGGTGAAAGACAGGATGTTACAATTTATGTTGTGCAGTCCGGTGAAAACGTTTCGGCAATTGCTAATAGGTTTGGCGTTAGCGTAGAAACAATTCTATGGCAAAATGGCCTGGGCATTAATACTTTAATTCGAGCTGGAGATAAGCTGGAAATCCTTCCCGTAACAGGTGTAACGCATAAAGTTAAACGCGGTGAGAATATTGGCGCGATTGCCAAAAAATATGGAGTAGAACAGGACAAAATAATTAGTTACAATAATTTATTTGATGTTAATGATATTCAGATCAATCAGAACTTGGTGGTCCCGGGCGGAAAGAAAGTTTCGCCATATGTCAGTAATTCCACTTATACTTCAAGTCAGGTTCCTGCTGTTTCTCCGATTTCAAAGTTGTTTGTCCCGCCTTCGAAAATTTCATCAGGGTCAGGAATGCTTTGGCCGACAAGTGTGAGAAGAATTTCTCAATATTATAGTTGGCGTCATCGCGGACTTGATATTGCTGGCCCATCCGGTACTCCTCTTTATGCTGCTGAAGCAGGTACGGTTGAGCGATCCGGCTGGAGCAATGGCTATGGATACAATGTTATTATCAATCATGGCAATGGCGTAAAAACTCTTTATGGTCACGCCAGCAAGCTTTATGTTAGCAAAGGGGAAAAGGTTGCCAAAGGACAAACAATTGCCGCCATGGGCTCTACAGGCTGGTCAACGGGCCCTCACATTCACTTTGAGGTTATTGTTGGCGGTGTGAAAAAGAATCCTCTTTCGTATGTTAAGTAGAAAGTTATAAAGTTCATAAAGTTAACTGAACAGTTAAAAAAGGTAAAAAATATGACGATAGAATTATTCAAGGAAAATCAAAAAGGTAAATGCTACACAACGGATGATTTTAAAATATATTATCGAAACAAGGATACTGTTTCCGGTGATAACTCTGAAAATGTAGAGGAAGTTATTTATTTGATAACGGGAAAAGCAGAAGTAACTTTGAAAGATTCAACTCGGACAGTTGAGTCTCCAGCAGAAATAAATATTCCGGCAAAGACTTATCATAAAATAAAAGCGTTGACTGACATTGCATTTTTAATATTTTAAAAGTAAAACCCCAGGCCGTCGCGACGGCCTGGGGGCGGTTAATCGTTGTAGCACTTTATAGTGCCAAGAAAGACTGGGGGTCCTTGCTTTGGTGCAAGTTTCTCCCCTGCTTTACGCAAGCTTTCACAACGCTCAACCTTTATGAAACAATAGTATAGCGTACTTTGTGAACCCTGTCAATGCTTTATTAGTTTGTTTGTCTAAAATTAAACAAAAAAAGAACGAGCAGTGTTGCTCGTTTTTTATTTTTAGGTGACTATTTCCAAACTATCATATTTTTCCCAAGGTTCGACATTGCCGTCGATTGATTTGAAAATTCTGACAGTGGCACCTTTGGCCAGTGTAATAGTTGAGATATTACCACTCACTCTTGTTACGGTGCCGAGATCATCTTTTTTAGCGGGCGTTGGAATAGTGGGCTTTTCATATGCGAAAGAGGCCTGGTCAAAATAATCTTCTTTGAAACGAACCCTTGTCCCAACTTGAAAATCCTTGTATGAAATTGACATCGGCCCTCCTAAAGTTTTGTCCCATCTTTTAACGTAAGGATCTATATTGAAGAGCTTCGGCAATATGAGTTGAAGTAATATTTTCTGAATCTTCGAGGTCGGCAATTGTTCTGGAGATTTTTAGAATTCGGTGAAATGAACGAGCAGATAAATGGAGCTGATTGACCGCCGATTTCATTAGTTCTAGTGATTGCTCGTCAAGTTGGCAAAATGTTCTAATGTTTTGCGGTCCCATCTCAGAATTATATTTGATGGAAGTATCTTTGAATCTTTGCCTTTGCATTTTGTGAACCTTTTCTACTCGCGCTCTTATTTTTTCTGAAGGTTCATTGCCACCGGTTTGTTGCATTTTGTCAAAATCAATTCTTGGCACTTCAATATGCAAATCAATGCGATCAAGAATCGGGCCGGAAATTTTATTGTTGTATTTAATGATTTGAGAAGGAGAGCAAACACAATTTTTATCTGGATCAGAATAATATCCGCATGGGCAGGGATTTTGACTGGCGATCAGAGTGAATCGAGCCGGAAAAGATAAAGTTCCTTGCGCTCTGGAAACTGAAATCACGCCGTCTTCGAGCGGTTGCCTTAAATTTTCTAGAACTTGTCTCTGGAATTCAGGAAATTCGTCCAGAAAAAGGATTCCGCGGTGAGCTAAACTGATTTCACCCGGGCTGGGAATTCTCCCTCCGCCAACTAGGGCCACGCCAGAGCTGGTATGATGCGGAGAGCGGAACGGTCGCTGAGTTATAACCGGATTTGTTTTGGGTAGAAGTCCGGCGATGGAATAAACTTTCGTCACCTCCAGGATTTCATCCTCTCCCATTGCCGGCAAAATTGAAGGCAATGTTCTGGCCAACAGGGTTTTTCCAGATCCGGGCGGACCGCTCATGAGAACGTTATGAGCTCCGGCCGCGGCTATTTCCAAGGCGCGCTTTGCTTGCTCTTGCCCTTGCACATGAGCCATATCAACTTCAAAATTATAATCATGTTTTAAATTTTCCGGTTCTTTATTATCAACCGGAGTAATTTTTTCCGAATTTTGTAAATGAAGGGCAACTTGTTTCAAATTATCAACTGGAAAAATATTTATTCCAGAGATTAAACTTGCTTCCGGTGCGTTTACGGCCGGAATAAAAAGATTTTTGTAGCCGTTTTGTTTGGCAAAAATCGCGGCCGGTAAAATTCCGGTGGTATGTTTGGTTGTTCCGTCCAAGGCCAGCTCGCCAATAAAAACGCAATCATTAGTTTCGGCAATTAACTGCTCGGACGTTTTTAAAATTGCAATTGCGATTGCTAAATCAAAACAGGGACCTTCTTTTCTTAAATCAGCCGGAGCCAGATTAACAATTTTTCGATGTCGCGGTAGTTTATAACCGCTGTTTTTAATTGACAATCCAACTCTTTCTTTTGCTTCTTGCACTGCTGCGTCGGGTAGGCCAACAATCACAAAAGCTGTCTGTTCACTAAAAGTGATATCAGCTTCAACTTCAACTAATTCTGAATCCAGGCCGATATTGGCGCAGGAATTTACTTTTACAAACATAAGGGAGTCATGGAACATGGAGCATGGAACATGGAACATGGAGCATGGAACATGGAACATGGAGCGTGGAACATGGAGCGTGGAACATGGAACATGGAGCGTGGAACATGGAGCGTGGAACATGGAGCGTGGAACATGGAGCATGGAACATGGAGCGTGGAACATGGAGCATGGAACATGGAGCATGGAACAACTCTTATCTGAATGCTCTATGTTCTATGAATTATCAGTTCTATTTTAATTCACTTCCTTGACAATGTCAAAAGTTTCCATTAAGCTTGGCTAAAGGTTGTTCTTTGGTTCTTATGCAAAAGCCCTCCTTCTCTCTGTACCTTGTCAGAGCTTCGAAGGGCACAGGAGGTCTCGATGAAGAGAAAATTGAGAAAAGTACAAAGTGAAAAATGGATTGGCGGAGTTTGCGGCGGATTTGCGTATTGCTTTGGCGTTCCCGCCTGGGCAGTTCGTCTGCTGTGGCTCGCGGCCGTCTTTGGATATGGTGTAGGGGGGGTCTTGTACTTATTCTTCTGGATCTTCATGCCGAACTGGGACCGGACGCCCGAAGATTATACTGAAGTTGCTGGTGGTTGATAAACCAAAAACCACCCCGAAACATTGGGGTGGCTTTTATTTTGAAAAAGTTAAAATGCTTTATTGATAATGAAGATCCCGCCACCAACAACGATGACTCCGAGTACAACCCATCCAAGAGTTTCTTTCGGTGACCTTGGTGCGTCGGCCGGTGCTTTGTCCGGATTTTCTTTTAGAAAGTCGTCAACAATTTGCTGTGGGTTTGGATACTCGTTGGTTGGTAGATGATAAAATTCAATCAATTGCCGAAGTTCGTTTTCTTTCCAACCCTGCACAGATTTGTTTCCGATAAAGGTAACTGGAACACCGGACGGAGAAATATCATAAGCGGTATTGAACTCATCGAATTTTTTTACATATTTTGGGTTGGCTTTCATGTCGAACTCATGGACTTTTATTTCAGGATATTCGGTTTCTTGTAGAGTTTCTAGAAGTTCCTTGGCTTTGGCGCAATATTGACAGCCGGTTTGAGTAAAAATGTAAACGTCAATTGTTTGTGCTGTTTTTTCTTCTTCTGCCTGAATGCCGATGAAAGGCATTAAAAGCAAGAAGGCGATCATTAAGAAAATTATTTTTTGCATATTTGGGTTTATTAATTTATTTATTGTTTTGTTAACTAAAGTGATGTTTTCTCAATTAACTAATCAACTAATTAACCAATTAACTTTTTTTTAGTTCTTTAATTATTAAAATAATAACTGCAACTACAATTGCTACGTCGGCCAGATTGAAACTTGGCCAGGTGAAATTATAAAATGAAATTGAGAAAAAGTCCAGAACAGCGCCGTGCCAGATTCGATCGATTATGTTTGAAACAGCGCCACCGAGGATTATTGATAAAACAATTGTCCAGCTAAGATGTTTTTCATGAATCGACTTATATAACAAATACAATAGAGCTAAAACAATTATGGTCAAAAACAGGTAGATTAAAGTTTCTGGAATAGCTAACCCAAAGGCGATAAATTTATTTTCCAGTTGTTCAAGTTTTATTTGAAGAAAAGTTCCATTAACAACAAAAATCCCTTGTCCGGGGACTTTTTGTTTGATAATAAATTTTGTTAATTGATCAAGAACAATGATTACGGTACCGGTTAAAATCGCGAAAGTTGTTAAGATATATTTCATAACTATTGACTTTTGACTCGAGATTCTAGACTAAAGCGATTTTAATCTTGTTTTACAAGTAATACACGCACCTGATGTTGGTCTGGCCAGTAATCTTTTGGCGTTAATTTCTTGACTGCAATATTTACAAATACCGAAATCTTTTTTTGTTATTCGATCCAATGCTTTGTTCACGTCACGCAAAGATTTTTCCAAAGTTTTTTCCAGGGTCAAATTTAAACCAAATTTAACAACTTCAGAGGCGTTCTCTGTTTCGTCATCACCAAGGTCCTCAAACTGCGCTTTGTAATCTTCTGGATTATGAGGATTTTGTTTGGCAAATTTATTCAATTCTGCTTCAAGATTGGCTTTTTCTTCCTGCAGTTTGTTTTTTATTGCTTCTAGTTCTTTCTTTTTCATATGGTTAATTGTAGCTCATTTGAAAGGATAAATCAAATGGGCAAATATGTCTTCACTATTATTATATATTATAACTATTTTGTCAACCACGCGAGGGGCAAGATTGACAAAACAGTCAAAGTTAGGTAAATTTAAATATCACCAGTAAGGTTCTGGTGATGTGTTCCTTGACTCCTGCTACTCGATAAACTGAGTAGCCCAATGTTGGAGGGAATTATGAGTAGAAGGGAAAACTTGACAGTTCCTGGGTGGATAAGGGATTACGATCGTAGTCCACCTGAAGCGGCGCGCGGAATTCTGCAAGCTGTCTTGAATATTGGGAAAGATCATCCATTTCACGGTAAGTATGGCGGGCAACGGCATCTGATTGTTGATCGTCTGCTGATCATTGGTGATGAAGTGAACATCAGTGAACCTATCGAATCTCTAAGGCAAGAAGCCAGAGAAGTCTTGATTCGATTTGTTGTGCCAAATGAAAAAGAAATGTTTTTGGTGAGCCAGTTTTTATTGAAAAAGTTGATTAAGTTCTGGGCTCGGCACGAGAGACACAGCCATTATGGACGTAAAAATTATCAAGAAAAAGTAAAGGCAGTATGTCAGTCAATGATGAGCCAGCATAAAAGTTATAAAAAAGAAACTGACCAGAAGCCTATTTGGACCTCTGTCGAAGAAGAAGTAGAGTTTATGAGAGCCCTCGTAAATGCAGATCAATTTGCATTATTGATGGTGGCCCGTGTGTTTTGTTTGAAGGCGCTTCCTTTTCTGTATCATCGATTGTCTGAAAGCACTTGGTCTTCTTTTTGTGGGAAATTTAGTAGCTCGAAATGTGTTATCGAAAAGTGGCACTTAGAGTTATTGATTGATTATTCAAGTTCGCTTTTTGATGAAGACGAGATTAAAAGCTTATTGCTCGAGTATGATTCAGGCAGAGCGTTTTTCTTGCCGGCCTATAAACAGATGATTACACTTTGTGATTGGGCAAATTCTTACGATCGACCAAACAGATCTATGGTTTCATCTGGCAAGGAGCCATTGGTAGCTTGTATTTTTGCTCTTCTCGGAACAATTGTCGCAAGTGCATAGTTGAATAACACAAACCCGCCTCTCGACAATGTCGAGGCGGTTTTTTTGTCCGAAAAACTGGTTTGACAAAGTAAGGATTGTGCTATAAGATTGAGTGTCGTTCGGGAAGGTCCCGGCCGGCAGCTCTTTTCACTCCTGTTGTCCAAAAAACTGGACAGCCAAAAGGTGGAGGTCGTCATGAAAGAGAGAAGGGATTTTGAGCTAGCTTCCTGGAGACGAGAGTACGAGGAAGGCTCGTGGGAAACTGCCAGAGGTATTTTGCAGGCAGTTTTGAATTTTGGTTTGACGAAAGATTCGTTTAAAATGCAAGTGACTCAATTTTTGATGGAAATTGGTGATGAAGTTGATATCAGTGAGCCGTTTGATTCTTTGAGAGAAGAAGCCAGACAAGTATTAATTCGTTTTCTGGTACCAAATGAAGACAACCCTTATTCCATTGGGCATGTTTTCATGATAGCCTTAGTGAAGTTTTGGCAGAAGAGTTTACGTCATTCCTGGTATCCCCAGAATAAGAGATATCAGAAAAAGGTAAAAGCTATCTTTGGTGAATTGCTTAGACAACATAGAAATAGCAAGCCTGGCAGAAAAGAGTGGTCTTCTCTCCCGGCACAGACGCGACTGGACGAAGTTCAGCTCATGGAATCTCTGGTGGTTAGTAGGCAGTATGAACTGCTTACCTTGTACCGAAGGTGGTGTCACAATGCCATTCCCTTTTTGTATAAGTCGTTGCTCAGTCAGGCGAGAACCTTAAGTACTCACAGAGAATACGATTTCTACATTCCTGAGTGGAGTGATTTGGGAGACTCAGAGACCAGAGAAGATTTAACGTTATTCGATGAAAATGAGATCAGAGACATTTTATTGCCAATAGACGCTGAGCGGAAAGAACTCAATCCTGCGTACAGGAAGATTGTCATGCTCTGCGATTTTGTCAATTTTGATTTTGGTCAGACTTCAACTGTGATCTCCGAAATGACTGCTTGTATGCATGCATTGCTCGGGTCTATTGTCTTCAAGGGCGGTAGATAGAAACCAAAGACCTGCCTTCGCTCTACTGAGCTTCGGCAGGCAGTCCGCTCCTAAACAGGAGCGGTTTTTTTAATTTTTAAAATTCGCTTAATCTCTTAATCAACTAAATTAACTTTTCCTTTTCCAAAGTCCGTGTAGATTGCAATACTCCCGCACTTCAGATTTTTCAGCTTCAATACCACAACTATTGACAAAAAGATAAATTTAAGCTATACTATATTATCAGTAAGATTCTGATGATGTATGTGTTTTGACAATAAAATGTAAACCTTGGGAGGTTACAAATGAATTATTACCGGATGATCTTGATTGTTTTAGTGTTAATTGGGGCAGGTTGTAATGAAAATTGCGACAACCTCAATATTACGGATCCCAATTTTGGTGTCTTTATCGGGTTTGACAACGCGGTAGACAGAAGCCACGAAGAGAACTTGCAAAGTATGAAGGAGTTCAAGCAGACCTTTGGTGTTGGTGGAGAAAACATTAGGGTTGGTTTCACTGAAATGATTCGGCCAATAGCAGAGGATGCTTACGGGTATGAAAAGGATTATCGGTTAAATCCTGAGAGGTTGAATAAAATATTTCAGCTGTCCGTGGAAACGAACACGCCCTTTGCTATTATTTTATTGGCTACACAGTCTGGTAGTGGCAGGGGTGGTGGCGATCTTCTGGACTATCTTAAACAATCTCCAGAAAACGTGATGTGGTACGCAGACGACACAGTTTCTTCCGATTTGGGAGACGGTTATGAGGATTTTACTTTCCTCTCTCTTTCTCCATATACCGAACAAGTCTGGTATTACAGAGAAAGAAATATTCGCGAGGTAGCAATCCTCCTGAGTCAGTTCAATGATGAGTACCCGGATCTTTTCGCGGGCATAACTACCAGCGCGGAAAGTTCTTTCCCTCGTAAGAATGAAAATGGCTTAGCAGGATACGAACCTGGTATGGTAGAAGCTTTTCAAGAGCAATATGGTTTCGGACCTCCTAGGAGAGAAGGAGCCAACCATTGGGATCTTTGGATAAAATTTAGGCAGCAGGTAGTTACTGATTATGTGCAGTCTGAAGTTTATTGGTTCTGGTGGGCAGGTATTCCAAAAGAAAAGATTTATACTCACCAGGTACTACCCGACTGGAAGCCGGGTAGAGTAGAAACTGGCAGTACTTGGGATGCTGTGGTGGCGAACAAGAGTAACGCTGGAGTAGCCGTTTATAAGTACGGTGAAGGTCAGTGGTTCCAGTGCCACAATTATAAAGAAGTTTACCACCATAATAAAGGTATTGGTTGGGCCGTATCTGCAGGGAATCCGTGCGCAAATAATGACTATGACCGAGCTTCAAGCTTTTTGTGGGACGCGTACCTCAATGGGGCCGGGATGATAATCCCTGGCGGATGGGAGCCATACAAGGATTCACTTGTTTTCGCCGAACTCTGTGATATCCGAATTCAGGATACGGAGTTTGAAACAGCGCTTATTGATTTCATTAAGGACCTCGAGTAAGGTCATCTCTGATTTATCACCGTCCTGTAGTTTGGACAGATTCAAAAATTTCAAGGTGATCACAATAACAAAGCCCGCTCCTAAACCGGAGCGGACTTTTCATTAGTAGCAATTAGTAGATTCGTAGCAGATTAGTAATTAGTAGCCCTCCAGAGTCCATGTAGATTACAATACTCTCTCACTTCAAACTTTTCAGCTTCGATACAAAATTCAGCTTCCGGCGCTTCACCTGGATTCAAGAATTGTCGGTATGATTTTCCATTAGCCAAAACTTCAATCCATTCAATATAATGTTCGGCTTCCATTGGATGAGGAACCTCTCCTATTTTAACTTTCAGGCCCTTGTCAGTTTTTTCAACAACTGGAACATGCTTTTCCTCTGCTGCATCTTCAGTATTTTCTAGTTTTAATTCCATGTTTTGTCCGCAACAAACAAGTATACCTTGTGCGCCATGAACCATGGCAACGATGTTGCCGCAAACATTACATTTGTAGATAGCGTTTAGTTGAGTCATAAAGAAATGATTACTGATTGTATTGATATACTGAATAAGGCGAAATATGGCGGAATAAGTTAGTCAGTATATTATGTGAAATCAAGTATTGGAGTTTTTAGATTATTTAATTTCAGCTCCGTTAATTAGTTGATTAATAAATTTTTCACTAACGGTTGTAATCTGTCCCCATTGCCAATATTTTTCAAGAGCTGACGGACTAATTATATATCGCTTGGTATTATTTTCAATAAAGTAGACTTTGTTGTCAATTGCAGATCGGATTAAGGCGTTATTTTTTAATTTGCTCTCGTTAACTACCGGCGAATAACCGTTTTGAACTTCCTCGTAGTCAGAATACCCGTCATTGTCCGTATCGCTTTTGAACAAACTTGTCTGATGTTTAATTTCGTCTGATTTATAGAGCCCGTCGTGGTCAGCGTCAACCGTTGCGGATAAATTAATTTTTGGACTGGTAAATACGGCCACCTTTTGTCCGGTAATTGTTTTGTTGTTTGGTACAAAGTCGTGCATGGCGTTAATTATTGTTTCATATGAATAATGATAATCTTTGCCGTACATTGTACCGGGGTCTTGAGTAATAAATTCTCGTGTATTTTCATCATATCCTGAAATAACCAGCATGTGATAATCTGCCCCGCTACTTAAAAAGTATTTATTTTTTAATGACTTGGCGTGGGCGGGTAGAATTACAGGGCGACCGTAATCAAGTTCATTTTTTATTTGCTCAACGCTGGCATTGTGAACAACCTTTGCCTCCCAATAGAAAAAATTATTTATTAATTCAGTAACCTTGCTTGCGTTTTCGTCCAGACTCTCCCCAAAATACAGTTCTTTAATTTTGAGAGTATTTAGGATTTGTTTTTTAGCAGCATCTTTGTCAAGGTGCTTTTGATTATAAAAAGAATCAACCATAATAATGGAAGTTTCTTCGCACGCGTCTTGCCACGGCTGAGTCCAGTGAAAAAACGGTGCTTGCGAGCTAAAGCTGACTTTCAGAGAATAGGCGACAACCGGAAAGGTAAGAATCATGAGCATCAGCACGCAAATTATTAGAACCGGTGTATATAATTTCACAAGAAAAAAAATTAACTTAATTAATTCAATTAACTAATTAACCAATCAACTAGTCAACTTCCCCTTAATTGTACAGTTTTTTGTAACTATTGACAAAAATTGATTTATGCTATATTATGTTTTATCGGTCTTTAACATAAATTTAGACAAGTTTGGGGAGAAATAAATGGCAAACTTTAGACAAAAGTTGAAAACCGCTGCGGTACGTTTTCGTTTGGTAGTTGCGACAAAGATCTGGGCCAATAAAGTTAAGAAAGAACTCCAAAAGCGACATGCTCACGATCAAAGGCAGTTTGGGCACGTTGAGGATTTAATCGAGAGAACTGATGAAATGAACAGGGATGCCTGGGCATCTGCCAATGAAATTCGAAAAGATGTTGATAAAACAACTGGCAGTGACGAGTGGCGGAGGCGGAAAAAATGAAAAAGATGCGATTGAATTGGCTGGAGTTCGTTATCGCGATGACACCCGGATTCAATATTCTTTATTTTGTTTGGGTCCATTCCAGGTTCGAAAAGGAAATCAGGAAAAAGGAACTTGAGTTTAGTAGGCTTCCCTGGAAAGCGAAGCTCTTGGAGCGAGAAATCAAGAGTTTAACCGAAAGGGCATGCAAGTCTGAGCTTTGCGGAAACAATGAAGAGGCTACGAAATTGAGACAATCGGCACTTGAAAAAATACTTGAGTTTGCCGGAATAAAAACAGGAGAGAGCGGAGAGCGAGTTAAGGCAGTTGGAGAACAAAATGACTAAACGCCAAATTTGTGCAATATTTTTCGCACTTGTAGTAGTTTTGCGGGTATGGTTTAGGGTTCGTTACGGATATGAGGCCCCAGTGTTAGTGAAGGTAATTGCCTGGGTGGCACAATTAGCCTCGGCAGTGCTTCTCTGGCAAATGGTTATGAAGTATAGAAGTGAAGGCATGAGTTTCTGGGCCATGATCATCACAGCCTTACTCATGTTTGCAGTCATTGTGGCTGAGTCGATGGGCCAGGGCCCCCTCTCTGTCTATTACAACGTATCGACATTCGCGTATGGCTCAAATGTAGTCGGAATGTTCATCTGGCCTCTCGTAGTCTTCTATGATTGGCATATGATCAGAAAGAAAAGGGTTTGGTAGCGAAATACCCGGTAGTCACAACTACCGGTTTTTTTATACAAAAAAAAGAGCGCGACCTGTACACCCTATGAAATGAATTATATGGTGAGCTCGCGCTCATGCCTTTTTAAAGCTGGGCTTTTTTTAGATAACTGATAGAAGACGTTATCCTCGAAAGCACACTGCTTTTAAGACTGTGTGGACATCTTTGTTTCACCCCTCCTCGGAGAGAGCCGCGTTGGGATCCCCTGGACTTTGTTTTATTTTGTTTTTGTTTTTGTTTTTGCGTCAATAAAGACGAAAAAGGGACAGAAAAGGAAGAGTAAAGAGATGTGTTTTGGGACTAGCTCGTCCCAGAGTGAATTTTTCCAAATTCAACTTGGAAAAGTTGAGTTTTGTTGTACGAAAGAGCGAATGAACAATAGTTGTAGACCGATAATTCGTGGATCATCTTTCTACATTCATATTATAGCATGTTAAAAAAAAGACGTCAATAGTTAGGCGTCTTTTTGAAGTAATTTTAGGAGAGAAAGCGGGTTTTTTTGTGTAAATTTTGAATAAAAAATGTGTTCAAAGGGTGTGGATAACTATGTGAATAACTATGACTTATCCACATATTTGTATACACTAGTCTATACAAATAATAGTTTTGTTCGGATTGTTATTTATAACGATAGCCTGTGCAAAGTAATCAGAAAGTGATGTGTTTGACAAGTTCATATATAAATAGGACTTGGCAAATAGTTTGCATTTTTTAGGTATGTTCTTTGTTTGAAGCGAATCATGGGAAGTCAGGCTAGACGAAGGCGTCGCGCCTGACTCTTTCGTATTGAAAAGATTCTTAATAATATAATGCAGATCTGTTTCAGTCAGCTGAAGATTAATTCTTTGCTCTGGGACATTTAATTCGAGCACGTCAGGCGCGACGCCTTCGTCTCGCTTGACGTTTTTATTTTCAAAATTCCAGGCACTTGAATCGGCAATCAATTGAACCGCAACAGAATGATCTGGTAAAAGCTTTTCTTTTTCAACAGGGACAGTTTGAGCAATGATATTAAGAATGTCTGATTTAAGAACTTCCAGGTCATTATCAGCTTTTTGTAAATATATAGTGAATTCAGACTGATTCTCTTCAAATTCTACGGGGCCATTGATTATTGATAGTAGATTAAAGTTAAAGTTTTCCGGTATATATTCAGTTTTCTGTGCAATATTATCTGCCAGAACATTTTTTCCATAAAAGTTGGTACCTTCTGACAACAATGTTATGTTTTGTTTAGAAAAGTTTTTGGTTTTTGGGTTGTTAAGTCCAAATATTGTTAACTTAAGTTGTTCTTCTTTATTATCACCAAATATGACGATCGGTTTTTGAGAATCGGCCGTGATTGAGGTTACAGGAAAATTCAAATACGAAAAATTTTTGGAGTATATAGTAAATTTAGAAAAATTAATTCTTTTTCTGGCCCCGTTATACCAATCGGTTTCAGTCAAATACGATTCCGACAGTTTGAGTGGTGGAAAGTAGATCGCATTTTCATTTTCAGCAAAGGCAATTGTTCCTTTTCGGAACCGTTTTAGTGTTTTGTCATCTTTCCTTACCATTCCAAACACTTGGCCATTGATTGTAAATAAGCCAAACTCGCCTTTTGTATTATCAAAAAACTCTTGCCATTGATCTTTGGTTAGCGTAGATTTCTCTTCAAGCCAGTTCAAATATACGTCAAAATGTTTTTCTGGGATCCTCTCAATAAATTTAGCGTTAGAATGCAGATAAACTTCTGCATTGACCGGAGCGAATTTAACAAGATTGTCCGCGTGATTAAAAAATAAAAACGCAAAACAGGCGCAGAATAAGATTACTGCAAAAATAAAGCTGAAAAATTTTAGCCAGAAGTTGTGCATACTAGTATTCTACAGTAAATTAATTGAAAGTTCAATTGCGCCTTGTGTTCATCATTGACAAATTTTTGTAAATTTGCTATATTCTTATCTAGAGTTTAAAATTAGTTCAAGAAGAGGAGAAAGATATGGAAGGTTCCGACTGGATGATGATATTTGGCGGATTTGTGGGTGGTTTATCCCGGTTTTCTTTGTTTCAAAAAAGGATAAGAAAAAGAAACTCAAGGATGGTTTTTTTTATTGGTTTGATTGCTTCAGTATTGATTCTTATCTATCACTGGGTTACCGGAGGATAACAAATGAAAAAGTTTTTCATGAAATGCATTCAGCTCCTGGGTTGTAAAACAGGTCTGTATCATTTACGGACCACCAAGGATGATGATGGAATTCACTGCGTAGATTGTCCCTTTTTCGTATCAAAGTCCCAGCATCTGGCTGATCTCCATGCCGGCGGAGGCTGGTAATTGTCCGAAGAATTGCAACTGCTGACCATGATCAGCAGTTTTTTTTGATATAAGCTTGACAAGTATTTATATACATGCTATATTTATATGTTCAGTAAAATAATAAAAAATAATATGGCTTGTCGTGCTAGATTGCATTTAACTAATCTTAATCGCAGTGATGTGATGCTCTTGAATTGAGCATTTTTTGTTTTCTTTTTTAAAGCTAGCTTGAATAGAATAATTCATAAACACAAAACAGCCGGTTATGGGACGGCTGTTTTGTTGTTGACAGTTGTAAGGTTTTAGATTAAGATATTATTGAATTCAGTGGCGGCATTTTACAAGGAGGCGATAATGACGGAATTGAGTCAAAGCCATTTTCAGGATTCACCTGTAAAAATTCAAAACTACGAGCCAGGAGGAAAAACTGATTGTCTGGCTGGCAACTGGGGAAAGATCAGTACGTGTAAAGGCACTGCAGTTCACGAAGCCGTGTGCGATGATTTGTTTTTTTTGCGCTGCTGTGACAATCCGGACTGCATCCGCTGGGCAGTTGGAGATGTTTTTGTCCGTAGAAATAACAATGCTATGCCAACATTGCGAGGAGCAATACAGGGACAAGTAGAAGTGTAAAAGTATAACTAAAAACCGACTGATCAAATTCAGCGGTTTTTTTAAAATAAAATACCCCCAATCAAAGCTGATTAGGGGTTGTTTTTTATACGTTACTTTTCAAATAAAATTTCCAATACCTGACGGACAACAGTTCATAATTGGCAATGCCAATCAGAGCGCCAAGAAATCCGCCAATGCAGGCCACAAACAGTTGTTCTACTGCACCGCTCGCGACAGATGACAAGTGTGTCCAGGCAAGCAGTCCGCCGAGCGTCCCGTCCAGCGCGCATAGCACGCGTTCCCTCGAATGAACATATTTGATCATGTTCAGGCTGAAGTTGTAAGCAAAGGCAATGAGCCACCCGATGATCATGGCGATATTTATCCAAAGACGCCAGAATGTCCAGGCGAAAATCGTCCAGGAAATATCTTTGACCGCCAACGCCATCCAGTGGTAAACATTCCTGTGTGAGATTTTTCCTTTCGTGTACCCTCTCTCTTCATAGTTGGCGATTATTTTATCTCTTGTGTCTTGAGTAAAACTTTCATACATAGGAAATATGTGGAATTCTTCCATTTTCGCGCCGTAGCTTGCTAAAAACTTCATTAAGCTACTTAGCGTGAGGCAGATAATACCGGTAGTGAACAACGTTACTATGAAGACAACGAACGCGCACCATAAAATGGTCTTTGTTAGTGTGAGGCTTGCTCCATTATCCATAGTGATAGTGATATAGCAACACCATGGTGAAATAAAAGCAGACGCTATTAGGCCAATTATGGACGGGTACAAATCAAAAGGGTCTGATTGATGAAGCCATTTGCCAAATCGTATCAGCGCGCCTTTGGCGCTACCCATCGATTCCAAAAACGCTTTCGGAATAGCGCGTATAAATTCCTTGAACTCAAATCCCACGTATCCGGCGGCCAGCCCGCCAAAGAGACTGAGGATTTTGAATGCCGGTGCCAGAAGTATTGCCAGTAGGTAAAATGTTACTGCGCCGGCAAAACAAGCGATTCCAACTTTCTTCCAGTCTTTTTTCATTTTTCCCTCCTCGTAGACCTCGAGCCTGCCTGCGGTAGGCAGGCGTAGCCGAGAGGTCAGATTGTTAACGAGCCCTTCTCAAACGAACTTTATCAAAGCGATTGGACTATGTCAATTAGGTTATTTCTGTGATTAGTTGTTATTTTCTATTTCTTATAAAGTTTTTTGAAGATTTTTGTGTTCCCTGCTTTCTTAAGAGCATTCAAAAACCTTGATCGCAACTGCTCATTTGCAACCAAGAATTTTGCTGGACTTAATTTTAGTAAAATACCAAGAAGATGTCTGAGTAGTTCATTTGTCCAGAGATCGTAATTATCAAAAATATAGTTTTGCAGTTTTCCTTTTTCAATGGCGTTCAAAAGACACCTTTCAAAAGTATCTTTTGGTACAAAGGCGGTCTTGCCCCGCCTTTTTATTTTAATTGCCTTAAAATTACAAAACCGATGACAAACTCCACAGCCCAGGCATTTGGATAAATCAATTTTTGCTTTCTTGTTTTTGATTTGAATTGCCTCAACTGGACATTTTTTTGCACAAAGTCCGCAACCGGTACATTTTTTCGAATCAAATTCAGCAAAGAAACTGCTACTTAATCTTTCGTAGTCACCAATTTGTTTGTAAGCCAAAATCGCTTCACAGCAACAACCGCAACAGTTGCAAATCCAGCCCACTCCCTTTTGCGTATTGTCACCAATCTGAACCAGGCCGTAGTCAACACACTCATCCAGAATTTTTTGTGATTCTTTTCTGGAGATTTTTTTAGCAATGCCGTGTTTTGTTAATGTTCTAGCCGCACTATTGAAAGTCAGACAAACATTTTGTGGTGCATCGCACGCTTTGCCAACGTGTTCCATTTTATGTCGACAATAACAGGTGCCAACTGCGTGACAACTTGCAGTGTCAACCACTTCGCTCGCTTTTTCATAATCCAAAATAAAGGATTTTTCATCAACACTCGTCTCATGGACAAGAGTTCGAGCCATAGAAGTTCTTTGGTCCATGGTTTGGTCGACAAAATCCTTTTCAACATTAATGTATTGATAATATAGCTCAGATAAAACTTTGCGGTCAAACTTTCCGTCAGTTCGCATCAAAGAAAATTCAAAAAATCCGGCCATGGTCGGTGCCATTGTGTAAGTTTGTTTCCCTTTGTTTTCAATGTCAAACAAAATCCCTTTGTCAGCTAAATCATTTAGAGTTTTTTTTGCTGATTCATTTGAAGTCTTCCAGCGCTTTGCTGCGGTTTCGACTGAAAAGGGTTTAATCGGAAGCAAAGAAACCTTTTCCGCTTCGTCTTTTGTGAATAAAATTTCCAGTATCTTAAATAGCGCCTCTGATTCAGGCGCTCCCTGAGCGCTCATGTCCAGGCGTTTTTGAAGTTTTAGAAACGATTTGGAGGTAATGTGTCCCATGGGGGAAAAGGGGTTAAAAGGGTTTGAAGGTTGGTATTATTTTCGCAAAATAAATGAGATTAAGCAAAGGAGGAATTTTATTTTCTAACAAAACCAACAATACTTCCCACCACTCCAACCAAAAATACAACAGGACAAACTAATATCGCTAAAATGAAAAAGAAAGGCTCTTCCCCACCAAGTTTATCCCAGATGTTTTCATTAAATAAGAAAATCAAAAGTCCGTAAACTAAATTATGCAAAATTGAAAAAACCAAGACACCAACAGCTGACGCTCCGGTTAAAATTAGAAATACTTTCTGTTTACCCTTGATCTTTTGTTTAACCGTGAAAACAATCAGCAGTATTCCCATTATAAAAAAGACTCCACCAAGTATTGCTATTACCCAAAAAATATTTTGCATTACTTCCCTGGTAAAAGGAGTTACAAAATAAAGCACAAGGAAAATAAAAATTCCCAGCATTGAATAAAAAAGTGACGGTAAAAGTTTTTTGTTTTTCATAAATAATTTATTATTAATATAGCATTATTCATAGACCATAGAGCAACTGGATAAATGTTGTTTCATGCTTCATGTTCCATGTTCTATGTTAGCATTCTAACTCAAATTCATTATTTTTTCAATGAAAAAAGGCCGGTATTGACAAAGTTATAGTTTTTTGATATACTATTTTGTTGATTTGAAGTGGTCTTTACAACTATTTGCAAAAGGAGCATCTCATGAACTTGGAAAGAAGTTTTCATTTTGTGGCAAACAGGGATATGGTTTATTTCAATTCAATGAAGGCCGAGCTATTACAGGTCGGCGTAGGCTTTGGGATTTCAGAAGAACAGATCAATGCTACGGCCCGAGAAGTGATGGAGGAACTTGCCTCAAGTTCTTTTATCCAAGACTTGGTTTTGGTGATTGGAACGGTTCCTGATTCAACTATGAAGATCGTGATTGATTCTCTGGTTGATTTTCCGATTATCGCAACGTATAACGGGGATCAATCCGGCTTTGTTATTGCGGCGACTAATTACGGTACTGAATTGGTTGACGAAACCGCGTACAAGGTTGGAGATTTTCTCAGCGCTGATCTCATGGAAGAAGCGTAAGCAATAAAAAAGGCCGTCTAGTTTCAGCTGTTTGCTGGCCAGCCTGACAAACAAACAATCCGCTACCTCAAGTGTGGCGGTTTTTCTTTTTTAAACCAAAATCAGACCTTGAGCTTGTCGAAAGGTCTGATTTTTATATTTCAATTCTTTGTTAAACCTTTTTGATTGAAAGTCCAATCTTGCCACTAGCTGAATCAATTTTAATGACTCTAACTTTGACTTCTTGTCCTTCTTTCAAGTGTTTGTTTACATCATCTACTCTTCCTTCGTTAGTGATTTCAGAAATGTGGCACATTCCCTCAGTTCCAGGGAAGATTTCAATGAAAGCGCCGAAGTCCATGATCTTGATTACCTTTCCGTTGTATACTTTGTCCATTTCAGCTTCCTGTACGATATCTTTGATCATTTGTTTAGCCTGTTCCATTCCTTCAGATGAAGTTGAAGTGACAAATACACTACCATCTTCTTCTATGTCAATTGCTACGCCGGTTTCTTCAATGATCTTGTTAATAACCTTTCCGCCAGGCCCGATTACTTCTCTAATCTTATCAACATGAATCTTGATAGTTTCAATTCGTGGCGCATGCTTCGAAAGGTCTGCTCTTGGAGCCGAAAGTGTCTTGGCAATTACATCAAGAATTTCATTTAGAGCAATTCTTCCTTGCGCTAACGCTTTTTCAATTATTTCTAATGTTAAGCCATCAGTTTTTGTGTCCATTTGAATGGCAGTAAGTCCATCACGGGTTCCGGTCATTTTGAAATCCATTCCACCGGCGCCATCTTCTAGATCTTGAATGTCGGTAAGGATTTTGAATTCCTTGTGTTTGTCAGATGAAGCAAGTCCCATGGCAATTCCGGCTACCGGTTTTTTGATTGGCACACCGGCGTCCATCAGTGCCAAAGTTGATCCACAGGTTGCGCCCATTGAGCTCGAACCATTTGAACCAAGAACTTCTGACACAACTCGGATTGTATATGGGAAGTCTTCCTTGCTTGGAAGCATTGGCATAATAGCTTTTTCAGCTAATGCGCCATGACCAATATCTCGTCTGCTGGCACCACGCATAAATGAGGCTTCACCAACTGAAAATGGAGGAAAATTGTAATGATGCATGTATCTTTTCTTACCAACGGTTTCCATTTCATCAATAATCTGTTCATCTCCGGGAGAGCCCAGGGTTACTATTGATAATACCTGAGTTTCACCGCGGTTGAATAAACCTGTACCGTGAACTCGTGGTAAAATTCCGACTTGGCAGCTTAATTCTCGAATATCTGTCAGTTTTCTGGCATCAACTCTTTGTTCTCGTTCAATTAATGCTTTGGTAATTTGTTCATCGATAAAAGCATCGAAAAATTCCATGACCTTTTTACGTCTGTCTTTTCCAACCTGTTTTTCAAGTAAATGTTTTTCAATAATATCCTTTACGTTGTGTAGAGTTTTCCTTCTCTCACCCTTGCTTCCCTTTGGGATATTGAATAAATAGTTTTCCAGTTCTTTTTCTGCAATTTGTTTACATTCTTCTTGCAGTTTGTTCAATTCATCAAGACCCATTTTTTGATTTTCGTCCAAATCTTCGAGTGAAACATCGACAGGGGAAATTACAGTTTTTTCTTTACCGATTTTTTTTCTAATATCTTCTATAAAGCTAACAATCTTTGTTCCTTCCTTTAGCCCTAGCTCAAATGCTTCAAAAGCAGTTTTTTCATCTACTTCATTTGCGTCTGATTCAACCATAATAACTTTGTCGGCGGTGGTTGAGAGAGTAAGGTCAAGAATTGATTTTTCTCTTTCGGCGTAGGTTGGGTTGATTACCCATTCGTTTTCAATTTTTCCAACTCTAACTCCAGCGATCGGCGCTTTTAGTGGGATGTCAGAAATGTGCAGGGCAATTGAAGCTCCAATGATTGCCGGAATATCTGGATCATTTTCTTCATCAATGGCAAGTACAGTTATAATTACCTGTATTGCTCTTCGAATTGATTGATCAAATAATGGGCGCAGTCCACGATCAATTACTCGGGCGACTAAAACAGCTTCGTCACTAGGACGTGTTTCCCTTTTAATAAAGCGCGACCCTTTGATTCTTCCGGCTGCGTATAGTTTTTCAGAATACTCAACCATGAGAGGAAAGTAAGATGCTCCTTCAGAAGCTTCGCTGTTCATTACAGCGGTGGCCATAACAACTGTGTCTCCGTATTGCACGGTACAGCTACCATTGGCTTGTTGAGCCAAGTCACCGGATTTTACAATAAGTTTTTTTCCGGCAAACTCAGTCTCGAAAGTGTGAACTTTGTTCATACATTTTGTTTCTGGTCATCAAATAACAGATCTCTTTTATAAAATTTATAAAGAAATCTACAAATCTGATGACCAGCATTACTATTTTTTTAATTAATTATCTATTTTTTCAAAAAGCAGCCAGAATAATAAAGGCTGCTTCCGAGTATTATATTACGAATTGTTTCCATTAGTTTCTTTTTCTTTGTCACCTAGAGCATCAGCACTGACAGTTTTTGGTGCTACTGTAGTTTTTTCTTCAGCTGCATCCTCTTCCAAAACTTTTTTAATTGCCGCCTCTCTTTGTGTTCGGTTGCTTGGTTTTAATTTAAGCTCAACAATCAGTTTTGCATAACTTTCACGATTATCCACTTCGAGGTATCGTAGTAATCTTCGTCTTTCCCCTACTTTCTTCAATAAGCCTCTTCGAGAAGAATGATCGTGCTTGTGTGCTTGAAGATGTCTGGTCAAATCCTTGATTTCTTCAGTAAGAATCGCGATTTGAACTTCAGCAGAGCCTGTATCAGTATCATGAGTTTTAAATTTACCGATAATCCCCTGCTTTTTCTTTGCTGTTAACATGTTTTTTGTCGCTTTCCACAGCCCGGCCGAGTATTCTATGAATATTCAATAGCGAGAGCCACAGAGGCGGGTTAGTTTATAGGTAAAATGTAAAAGTTTATAGTATAGCCTTTAATTATATGTATAATAAGACTCAAATATCAACCTTCATTTTCTTACTTTTAACTTGTTTATTCTAGCATAGATCTAAAAGTTTTGCAAGAGCTTGCGTTATTGTTTTTAGTGTCGTAAAATGTAGATAGAGATATGGCAACAATAAATACATTAATCACCGATTTTCTTGAAGATTTGGAAAACAAGAAAAAACGTTCTCTACGCACAGTTAGAAATTACGATTTTTATTTGCGCCGGTTTTCATGTTGGGCAAAAAAGAAAAAGATTTCAGATCCGGAAAAAATTACTGAGCAAGTTGTCAAAAGATATCGGCTCTGGCTGGATAAAATCGAAAGCTCCGTCAAAAAAGCAAAATTAAAATTAAATACCCAGACCTATCATTTAATTGCACTTAGAAATTATTTAAAATATTTGGAAACAGAAAAGATCAACAGTCTTTCTCCGAAAAAAGTTAAACTACCAAGACTGGTACAAACAAAAGTCGAGTATTTAGAAGTGCCAGAGATTCAGGACTTGTTTGGCGCCCCTATATTAGTCAAACAACACAAATTATTTCAAGCACGAGACCGAGCAATTTTGGAATTACTATACTGTACAGGGCTCAAAGTGTCTGAAGTTGCCAGGTTGACAATCCATGATTTAGATTTGAAAAAAGGTTTAATAATGTCCGCAAAAAGAAAAATTACTTTAACAAATCAAGCCAAACATTGGCTACAGCAATATATTAAATTTCGAAAAAAGGTTGATAACGAATATTTATTTATCGGTCACGATAGAGCGTTGCACGCGCGAAAACCAAAAGCATTAACACCTCGTAGTGTGGAGAGAATTGTAAAAAAATATGCGCAAGTTGCAGACATAGAAAAAAAAGTAACGCCTCAAACATTGCGTCACACTTATGCGATTAATTTAATTAAAAAAGGCGATAAAATTGAAAATATAAAAAAGAAACTTGGGTATTCGGTCATTTCTTCGACACTAAAATATTTTGAGAAGTAGCTTTTCATGCTATAAAATACAGACACAGTTCTGTGCACATTATCAAGCAGTTTACTTGACCCTTCATTTAACCGCAATCCCCCGCATGACGTCCCCGCCGCTCTCCGCTTCATGGGTCAGTCTCATTACGGATGGTTCTTTTTTATCGTAAAATTAGTTAATGGTTTGACTTTCTTGTAGTATTTGCTATAATTCTGACACACAATTCAATAATTAGATATTCTTTATTGTTAATTATTCATTGCTGATCCCGCCCCTGTAGTTCAACGGATAGAACACCGGCCTTCTAAGCCGGATACGTAGGTTCGACTCCTACCGGGGGTACCATGAAGTATATGCTCATTTCTCACTTTGTTCGAATTCGCATAACTTCATGGCAAGCCATTTAACTATTTTATTAATTCGCTTAATCCGCGTTTGATCCGCTGGATCCGCGTCTTCACTATGAATAAAAAAAGAAAAGTTGCTATAAAAAAGCAACAGAAAAAAAGAGGAAAAGTAACGAATTGCCGACATAGATAATGGGTCCTTGATAGGTGAAATTGTTCACCTATTATTTGGTTATTGAAGAAAAACGGGTAATAACAAATATTTTACGACACTTAAGGTTCTCTAATTTACCAATACTTTTCCCTTTTATCTTATATATTACAACTGAAATGTTCCACGTGGAACATCTCGAACGAAGTTGAGAGATGGAACACTTCGAGCCTGCCTGTGGCCTTTGGTCATGAGCTCAAGCCGAATGGTAGGCAGGCGTAGCCGAGAAGTGAAATATTTAGAAGAGTTGTTTGTAGTTGGTCTTTATTATGCTCCCGTAGTTCAACGGATAGAACAAGACACTCCTAACGTCTAGATGTAGGTTCGATTCCTGCCGGGGGCACCAGCCTTCGCTCTGTACTTTGTCAGAGCTACGGCTGGCACAGCCAGCGTTCTTAGTTGAATGGAGATCAGTAGGCGAGTAACTCATTCGGCTTATATATTGAATACTAATCTTTCATAGCAGTAAAAATACTTTTTGCTGACATGGTGGGTTAGTATTTTTTGATTATATAATTACTTCCGATTTTGGTAGATCCTTCATTTTTAATCATTTATTCTTAATTTTTATCAAAGTGTGGATAACGTGTTGAAAAGTGCCTGTTTTTCGTCTATTTGTCCACACTAGTGTATGCAAAAACCCCCATATCGTAAAAATGGGGGGTGAAAGTGGGAAATTGGGGTAATTATTGTTTTAACGGTTTTGCTGCCTTCCATGCATGTTCAAATAATGTTTTGTGAGTTATAACCAGATCTTCATTTTCAATGACAATTACATAGTATTTATTCTTGTGATAGGGTAGAAAGGCAATTTTGTTTCCAAATATAATATTATCACCACGACCACATTCATATTTTTTGTTAAAAAAGCGAAGTCCGTGGTTTGGGTTCTTGAATTTACTAACTATTTTGGCATATTTAATGTTTTCTTCATTCCAGGGTAGTATTTCACGTGTTTTTACTTTTAGGTTCTTTAGAGTTTCTTTGTATTCCTCGAAAAGGTCAGGGTAAATTTCAACCGGCTCTATAATAGAGCCATAAAATACAACTTCCAGCCCGCTTCTCATAACCTCTAGAACTTCATAGTAAACCTGGGCAATTCCGTCTTTGCCTTCAAAAAACTGGACTTCCGGCTTATTCGGCTGCTGATTGTAGATTGCCATCAAGTTTGGAATGGCGGATTCAAGATTCTTTTGTCTTTGCTTAATTTGATCCAAAAGTTTTTTTGGCGATGCTGCGCTGTACAGTGTCGCCTTATTTGTTTTTCGGAGGCTAATCAGTCCTCGCTCTGCCAATGAATTAAGAATAACATAGGTTGTTGGCCGTTTAACATTTGCAAGCTTAGCGATATTAAAAACAGAGTCTTCTCCGAGTTGAAGACAGGCAAGGTAAACAGCTGATTGCTTTGAGTCAAAGCCGATTGATTTTAGGATACTGGAAAGTTCCATACGTTTGTCTTGTCATGCTTCGAGGCTTTTCTCCCTATGGTCGAAAAGCACCTCAGCATGACAGATGGATCTTTGGGTTTCCCGACTAACCTGTCATGATGAGGAGGTTTTTGCGAGAATACGCAAAAACCCTCGAACCAGGGCAGGTGGGATTAATCCCTGTTCTTGTTTTTAATCTTTTCCTGCGTTGTTTTTCGTTTAGAAAGGAATATCAAGTTAGTCGGATTATCGTTAATTAACGCAATTTTCTTTTTTCGCGACCATTTCTTGATTTGTTTTTCGCGGGCGATTGCGTCGTTGATATATTTATGTTCCTCCACATAAACCAGCTTTAATGGGCGCCTTGAATATGTATAGCAGGTTTGATATTTTCCGTCATTGTGTTCTTTTTTACGCTTTTTATAATTATTGGTCACGCCCGTGTAATAACTTTCGTCACTGCATTCGAGGATGTAAACAAAATATTGGTGTTTCATAGGCGTTTGTGTGTCTTCCTACCTGTCATGGTGAGGTGTTTTATGAGAATACATAAAACCTCGAACCAGGGCAGGGTTTTCTTATGTTCAGTATAGCAAGTATTCATTTTACTGTCAATATTTTTGACAACAGCTGTTAATAATTCGTGCTTCATTATATAAAATTAGCCAAATTATCTAATATAATCCTTGACAGTAGGTTTTATGTATGCTATAATGTTGCATTCAATTGGATGATGTTCATTTAACTAATGCAAAGGAGAAATCAATGAATTGGGAAAAATTTAACAAGCGCATGTCTTGGGTCATTATTGTCATTTACTTGGTGGTCACGATTCCCATCATCGGAGGAATGGTCGGTTTTCTAGCATATGTTGCATCCAGCTATTTATTTGATTGCAATGTGCTGAACTGGGTTCTGGCAATTATTCTTGGAGCGCTGGGTGGACTTGGTTTCGGCTGGTTTGCTTACAAGGACATGACCAAGAAGAGAGGCGAGTAATCTATTTCAACCTGGGAAGAACTAGCATCTTAGTTCTTCCCACAACTCATGCAATTCTTGCAAAAGGATTTTATGGGTTGGGAGTTGTTCCTTGACAATTTGGAGGGAAAAATGAAAAAGGTAATTAAAGAGTCTAAAAGGCTTGAGAGTTTTTCAGGGTATGTGGCTATTATTTTTGGACTTTTAATGTTTTTTGGAATAATTTTGATGGGTATAGCTGAAAATAACTCTATATGCAATGAGTCCGTGGATTATTCATTGGCTGGTATGGTTTTTGGGATCGGGGTATATGGTTGTATTCTAGCTTTTTTTATTTTTGTAGTCGCAACTATTGGCGAAACCTCTTCTAGCGAAAATAAAAAGGAGGAGAAAGATGAACAATAAGTACGTGGAAATCCTAGAGGTGATAATGCAGATAGCGTTGATGCTTTTTGTTTGTTTGATTTTTTGTTTTTCGATTTCGTCGAACTGTAGAGATAGTTACTATTTACAAATAGTATGGACAGACAGTTGTTTGTGTTTTTTTGGTATATTCGCATATTTGACCATAAGAAAAATAGTATCTAATGAAAAAGGGGACAAGCTGAACAAAGGATTTAGAAAAAGCATTAAGGTATTTCTTGTTAAAATGTGTTTAGTGTCAGTTGCTATAAGCTCAATTATTTTCTATTTTGCGTTCGGACTAGAGTTTGTGTTAATGGCAATAGCTTATTGGACAGGTGCAGGGCTTTTATTGTATCTTTCCGTGAGAAGCATATATCAATAAAAAGATAATACGAAGGAAGATAAAAATGAAATCTCCTCTCCATAAAATCTTGATTTTTGATGACGAAAGAGATCTGGACACAATGTCTCAGGCGATGAGCTGGGGAATTTTTTTCCAGCATTGTTTTCGGATTACACTGGATGTAAATTATATGATGAATGAGGTTGTGGCAAAACCGCAGAAATCTGATATTTTGATTATTGTTCCAAAGGGCTTAACAGTACAGCAAGTTGAAGATTATTGCTTGTCAGAATATTCAGTTGATGGTTTGCAAAAGAGTAAGGGGTCTTATTCTGAATACCTGCAAGAACTTCGCAGAAATTGTATGAGCGAAATTCATATTACTCGCAAAAGGTGTTATGTTTGCACTTTTGATTTTTGTGGTGAAAGGCAAAGGGTCACTGAGCTTTCGAGAAGTAATGAATCAAATACTTATGCCTTTTGGACACCAAACCGTCGAGAACCTGGATTGCTGGAAGAAGAAAAAAAAGGGTTTGATTTGCGGGCCGACGGTATGAATTATATAGAACAACTTTTATTGGGTTTGTTCCTTTGGTGGAAAGACAAAAAATTACTAAATGGACGTCGGAGGAGTATTTGTGTCGGAACTAAAACCGTTGACGGAAAGATACCTACGATCGGTTACAAAACAATATCAGGAAATCGAGTGAGGTTTATGGATATTGATTATTTACACGAATTGCCTTCGCCTGAGGAATTGTGCAGATTGGTGCGACCGGTTTTTGGCGTGGTGAAACAGAGGGGTGACAACGACCAAACAAAAACTAACTAGCTTGTTGTCAAATGTGGTAGCGGCAGTTATATTGATCAATGTGTTTCTTCTCTCTTGGCAAGCTATCCACCAGAAGCTGTTAGATTGAAATTTGATGAGGTCCCACAAGTGCATGAGGCTGTTTGTGACCTGTCAGAGTTTAATCTGCAATTTGTGCAATTGAAAATTTTTAAATAGATAGAAAACCGCTGATAATATTCAGCGGTTTTTTGATGAAGCTTAATAAAAGATACAATAGTCAGTTGCATTGACAAAGTAATTTTAATAAAGTAAGGTGGTATATTCGATTAGTTCCTTAAAAGGAGGTAGGTAATGAATGAATTTTTGAGTCAATTTTTAATACCTCAAGATTTTTCGTCAGCCATATACTTTTTAATAGTTTTTTTGGTTATTAATATTTTTATCAACCTGGTTATTAATCAATTAGATAGAATGTTTTTTCCTAAAAGAATTGAAGAGTCAATTAGAATGGCAGAACGAGGAATACCAGAGTTGATTAATTTTCAAAAATTTACAAAGGAAATTTGGTTGTTAAACCTTAAGGCTGCAGTAATAGAAGAGATTTATTATCGGACAGTTCCGGTGCTGGTGTTGTTTTCGACTATTTATTATCTTGATTTTCAAACGGAAATTGGGAATACAATAATGTTTTTTGTTATAGCAACGATAAGTTCAAGTTTGTTTGCATATGATCATGCATACAAAACGCCTTTATCTAAAATTTGGACTGGTGTTTTTGGAGCGACTATGTTCATTTTTCTGGCGCACTGGTCTGGTTATGGAAATGCACCTATGTACTTTTTCTATGCTTTTGGTATGATTGTGTTTTATCATTTTTTGACTAATATTTGTTGGTTATCCGTTGTTTTACTAAAGAAATTTCTTAGTCGAACTTTAGTCAGAAACCAATAAACCGCTCACAAAGTTGAGCGGTTTTTATCTTGACAAAAAGGTTGCTTACGTTTAAGATTAAAATTGAAAGGTGTTTTGGCAAGTTTCTATTATGGGAGGGCGTGATGAAAGGTTTGTTTGCATTTATTTCATTATTGGTTGTTTTTTGTTTTAATTGTGGACCGCATTATAATTATACACCAGATCTAGATGGGTGTTCTTCTGGAGTTGAGATTACGCGTAATGGGAGTCAGTATCTTTGTATTCGATCGGTAACAGAATGTGATATCAATGAAACAATGGACCATGTTTGCCGTGATGTGCCTGTTTATGAAGTAAAAATTGTTACTGATAAACAAGGACAGAAAAAGAAAACACGTGAAAGAGTTGGTTCTGAGGAACATTGTGAGTGGGAGGATGTATATAAAAAGGTTTGTAAAACAACATGTAATCCTAATTATCCTGAATTATGCCCAAGCTTTAATTCTCGTGGTGCCCGAACAGGCTGGATTCAGTTGAAGAATTAGTAGTGGCTGAACAGTAAAAATTTTCCCACCGATTTAGTAAGTGATCTTTGTTTGAGTTGTAATATAAAAAAAGCCCCGCTCACAGCGATGAGCGGGCTTTTGTTTGCGCTACAGCTCCAGAATTTCATCAGGAGCAATGGCGATAGTCAGATGGGCGTCATTGATGGCAGCAGCAGAGTTCATTTCCATCAAGCTACGTCGATTTCTCTCTCTGTTTGTGTAGTAAATCAGGCTGGTAGCGGAGGACCTAGTTTGAATGAAACACAAGTCGTTGAACCCTGGCTTGACTTCCAGGTCTTCCAGAAATTTTGCCAGGCATAAAGCAAACTTGTAAATGGTACTTTCATTTTCAGTATCTTCAACATGGAAAATGTTGGATTTCTTAGCAGTAATTTCAAGCCGTTTTGGGCGGTTGATTCTACCGGAAACGGTGAAGTGAAAATGCTTCATTTTTTTGAGCCAGACTTGAATTTTCGGATCAGTCAGAAAATTCCTGCCAATGGTTTTCATGGCTTCTTCGAAGCCATTGTCAAACAAATCTTCAACTTGCCGTGGGGTTGCTTCCATGGTTCCTCCTGTGTTTGAAGATGACGATCAATCCAATTGTTTATTGGACGATTTTTCTAGTATAGCAGTAATACGCGTGACCGTCAATAGTAAAACAAAAACCGTCCTGTATCAGGACGGCGTGGTTTGCTACAAAGACCTTGGTTTTGTTGCCCTTGAAAAGGAAATGCATAAAACCTTGTTTCTGCTGGTTGTTGGCCGAGGGAGATAGTTGTGGACCGTTCGTCCATTGAGTAAAATCTGAAAAGGAATCAGGCAAAAATTTTTCGCGTAACCAGGAACTTCATTGAACAGTATCGTGAGTTCCTTTTCCAGAGCGGTCCAGAAATTTTCTGAACTACTTTCTATTACATAAGATCTGCTTACGGAGGGTATATTGTCTCCTAGCGTTTTTTCATAAATTTTCAGATCAAAGACTTGTCCCTGACTGAAGAATTTCTGTGCTGCAGCCTTTGCTCTAACTTTTAATGTGATAAAGGCTGCACGTCGTGCATCGTTCCATGTTTGTTGTTGTTGTGGTGTCATGTGATGCATGGCCCCTCCTTAGAGATTTACCGGCGTTTGCAGTTTACGGAAATTGATATTCAACTTTTGCTCCTCATGCAGAGTCGCTGGTCGTTCGTAAAGAACTTCTCCGTCTCCGCAAATGGTTATTGTAACGGTGTCAAAATCTTTATCTTTTATTAAAATTTCATTATTAAAATGCTTTGCGAGAAGTTTTTGTAGATTTTGCCACAAGGCGCCCGTTCTGGTTTCAAATCGACAAAGTCTCTCATAAAGTAGAATGGGAACAGGAACTGTTTCAGCCACTCTAGAGTAAGAAACTAAAAAATAACCTTGACGCAGAAAAAATCCACATGCTTGCGGAAGATGTTCCAATCTTTCGATAATAGCTTCTGCCCTTTTTTGATCGTTCCATTTCATCGTTTTCTCCTCGTAGGTCTCGAGCGGAGCCGAGAGGTTGTTTTCAATGAACCTTTATGTCAGTTTAGTAGATTTAGGCGTGAATGTCAACCTAAAATAAATAAAACAAAAAAACCGCGTATGGGCGGTTTGAAGTATTACCAATAGAGAAGAAGGGCGATCTAGTCTTCAATTTCAAGTATCTTATTTATTTTTCCTTGTCCAGATTTGATTGTAATACTGGATTTTGGGATTTTCAAATACTCGCTCAGTAGATTGATGACCGCTTTGTTTGCTTTTCCTCTTTCTGGAACTGCTGTTGTCAAAACATGAAAAAGTTTAGACTTCCGTTGGATGACTTCGTTTTTTGATGCTTTGGTTGTGACTTTTACGCTTATAATCATATTATATGCAAATATATGAATTGTTAACTTTTCTACTATTGACAATGTAAATTATTTTTGATAAGTATAACATAGATGGTTGTTTCTTTTGTAATAGTTGCTCCAAATATAAAAGGAGAACGCTATGGAACAGACAAGTAATTTGATGAACCATTTTAGAACAGCCTTTAATCACTGGCAGGCTGCAGTTAGTATGTTGAAACTGGCAAAGAAAAATAGGCGTATGACTGGTTTTGGTGTTAAGGGTACCAGTAATGAAGAAAAGAGAGCCTTGCGAGCCGTGAGCGCTGCGCAAGACGACGTGCGTTTAACAGAAAGAAACTTAAAGGACGCAATATCTGCCTTGCCATCGCAGGAAAGACTCCAAGTTTTACAAGTTTATTCTGCAGAACTTCGAGCGCTTGGCTTGGAATAGTAAATCTGCAACACATTTCCGCTACCATGATTAGCGGATTTTTTTATATCTATTTATAGTTTAGCATTAAAATGTAAAATAAAAAAGGGAACATGGTTCCCTCTGATTAGTTGAGGTAAGGTCAATGGTCATTCTTTTTGAGATACTAGTTCCATTCTGAGTAAGTGTCTGGCTGATCTTCTAGCGGGATTGCGTTTCCCGCAGTGTCCGCGCTACCGAGTAGCGCCAGGTAGGCAACAAAATTGATGTAGCCGAGAATGATTGTGTAGACGGTAATGTCGAAGCAGGCAACGACAAGTCCAAATAGCGTAGCGAGCCCTAATATACCGGATAGCCAGGAATAAATTTTGTAAAAAGTATTCAAGCGTTGCGTTTTTGTCTGTTGTCTGTGGTAATGGTCAAATAGCATAATCAGTAATACGCAAGCAACAAGGGTTACCAACATTATCGTCATGCCGATGTTTCCTGTCGGCCAATCTGAAAAATTTGTTGAGGTTGTCCAGTTAATTGTTTTTCTCCATTTTATTGCCCTTGGGTTTTCTAAATGAGATAATGGTCGCCAGATTAAAGATTGCACAGATCAGAAGCGCCAGTGAACCAAAAACAGGGAAGAGCTTTAGTCCTAGAAGGATTGTTGGAATAATACAGACTGCAATCATAACCATTATGTCTATTATTGCTAAAACAAGGATCCCAGCTGTTCTTTCTGACATCAGTTCTTTTTTTGCTTTTTCCATTTTACATCCTCATTGTGAAATGAACGGTTGATATGTTATGTTAAATTATTTTGTTGTATGTGTCAAGGAGTTTACTCAAATAAACTCACGTCCCCCTTTCCTTCACGAATAACAATCGGTTCATCACCGGACAAATCAACCACACTTGAAGGCTCGTTTATGAGCGTTCCGGCATCAATAATTAGATCTACTTGATCACCAAACTGTTTTTCAATTTCAAGTGGATCAGAAAAGTGAGGTTGTTTGAAAACATTAACACTTGTTGTGACAATCGGGTTGCCAAGTTGTTTTACCAATTCTAGACAAACTGGGTTGTCAGGAATTCGAATGGCGACAGTTTTTTTGTTTGGAATTAATTCGTTTGGAACAAGTTTTGTAGCTTTGAAAATAAAAGTGTATGGTCCGGGTAAGAGTCGCTTCATCGTTTTATAAGCATAGGTTGAAACAATGGCGTATTTTGAAATTTCTTTTAGGTCGGGACAAATGAAACTAAATCCAGTAGGTTTTTTCTTTTTTATTTTATAAATCCGGTTTACAGCTTCCTTGCAAAAAATATCACAACCAAAGCCATAGATTGTATCGGTAGGGTAAACAATAACACCGCAGTTGTTTTTTATAAGATCAACTGCTTGTTTGATTTTTGGGTATTCAGGGGTTTGATTGTTTATTTCGATTAACATAAGAATTGATTACTGATTATACTGATATACTGATGAATAAGAATCATCTTTTAGCTAAAATTGAATAAAAACGAGGAAGTACGATTGACAAAAAGTTAAGAGTATGCTATACTTGTAAGTATTGGTAAATGAATTTTGAAAATTTAATGGAGGTCGAAATGACCATAATTCAGAGAATTCAGAAGCGAAGGTTTCAACGACGTGTGACTTGGGTCAAGCAGAATGTCTTAGCTCGTTGGTGGTGGGTTGTGCTCCTCTTTGCCGCCTTGATGGTGGTCAGAGGTATCCATGTTCACGGTCAACTCCAGCCGATCACAGAGCAGTTCGCAAGCGTGGCCAAGTACTGCCATCCTCACGGAAAGGGGTTGGACTGTCAGGGAAAAGCTGACAAGGTTACCAAGATGCGTGATGACAGGCTGGCCATGAACAAATGTGTGGTGCTTGGCACCTGGCAGATGATTCAGGCCAATGGTGGGGGCAAAGCAAAGGCTTACACTCTCACCATTCCCATCTGTGCCCCGTTCTAGATCAACAATTTGCAACAACGTTTTGCAAGAGCCCGTTCTTCATTGAGCGGGTTTTTTGTTTCCCTTCACCTGTCCTTGCGAGGAACGACGCAATCTCATGACAGGTGGAGTATTAATTACAGCTTTTCTAATAGCTTCAGCTCCATCTTCTTCCCCACAGTATCATAAACTGCAAAGGTTGCTCGATGGAACATACCGGCCAGATTTCCGGGATTCACAACGTGCGTATTCTCAATCTTTTCCAGCCACGGTTTGTGACTGTGTCCGTAAAAAACAATGTTGTAGCTTTTCGATGCAGCCAATCGCTTTGCCTTATCCTTTTTGTGACAAGCGGCGATTTTTATATTATCAAGGATTAAATCTAGAAAGGGGACCGGTCCGTATTTTATTTTTTGAAAACGGTTGGTCCTTTTTTGTTTTTGTTGTTCGCCAATATCCGCATTACCTTCTGCAAAATGTATTTTGCCTTTGAAATTATTAATAAAAAATTGTTTTGTTTCATCCTCAGTTACATCACCGCAGTGGATCATGGTTTTGATTTCTTGTTCTTTGCAATAAGACAAGAACTTGGTGATGTTTGGCATGTTGTCGTGTGAATCAGAGCAGATTGCGATCTTCATATATATAAATTCTAACATGTTGAGTAAATTTAGTCCAACTATTGACAATATAAAAATACTATGTTAACCTTCTATGTTACTTGTTCTTTGAGGTTTGTGTTTTGACGTTAATCAGGAGGTGAATCATGATAGACAAACAGATTCCGGATTGGTTTCCCAATGAAGGGGATGAGGTTGCATTCAGATTAAGCTTGGGATGCATCGGGAGTATGCGCGTGGTGAAAATTGGAAAAGTAGCCATTGTGAATAATGAAGTCAGGGCTCTTATGGCGGGTTACACATCGTATGCGCTTGTATACTGCCTTGAAAGTAAAAAGCTCTCATTTGTTACCGGTTCTGTTGCGTCAGATCTTCTTTCAGGGGAACCTGTCCGAATTCTTGAGCAAACAGAAATATCCCGGTTGTATCTAATTCAGAAACAGGAACTTTGGTTAGATCCAAATCCTGAAGGTGCTGCCGGAGGTAAATCATGACTGACAAACAGACTCCGGATTGGTTTCCTAGCCCTGGAGAGGAAATTAGATGGCAGAGTTTTAATCGCGGGAGTGAACCGATTGGTCGTGGTAGCTTGGATTATGTTGAGAAAGTGTTCATCAATCCCTATGGGGATCCTGCTCTGACGGTTAGTTGTGAGCTGGTGTTGACCTGGGTTTCGCATCTGGGTGAGTGGCGCTTTATGGATCATTATAATCACGAAGTCAAGGTGTTTCTTGGTGAGAGAGAAATCAAATCACCAGACGGACCCAATTTGCCGGTTCTGGAAGATAAAATTCCTGATCCCTGCGCTGACATGCCGCAGATTCCAAAAGAAGGTGATTCAGTTCGTTTTCAGTTGCCTGGATGGGGATTGCGGGGCGAAAGAAATGATATTATTTCAGCTTCAGTTACATCGCGAACAGTTTTACAGGAGCCTGACTGTAGTGATTGCATTATCATCTACTTGTCATTTAATCATATGTGCTTAGTTTGGATTGACGGTAATAAATGGGAAGTTGACAGTTGTGCTGACGAAATGTACATGTACAGCCAGCATCGAGTGACAGTTCAGATAGTCAAGTAATAACAAAACGCCCTCGCAATGCGGGGGGTTTTTATTTTTAAATAAATTATCTAATAGCACCAGAGGAAGGCGACACGTCGACGTGTCGCCTTCCTCTGGTGGTCAAGAGTGACTTGATTCAGTTTCATTTTATCCTTAATTTTTTTAATAACTTCAAACTTTTCGTATCGCTGATTTTCAATCCCGGCGTTTCAATCACCCCGTTGATGTTTTTTAGTTTTGGATGGTTAACGAGTACATTGAATGCTTCCTTGCCAATTAATCCTTCGCCAAGGTCGTCGTGGCGATCTTTGAAAGAGCCAAGTTCAGTTTTTGAATCGTTGATATGGAGCATCTTCAGTTTATCTAATCCGATATGTTTGTCAAACTCTTTTAATGTTTTGTTAATAGCGGCCTTGTCTCGCAGATCATAGCCAGACGCAAAGGCGTGGCAGGTATCAAAACAAATTCCAACCTTGTTACTTTTTATTTTTTTTAATATAAAGCCGATTTCTTCAAACTGATCTCCAATAATATTCCCTGATCCAGCTGAATTTTCAATTAGAAGCTCGGTTGATCCACTGTAGCCGGCTAATATTTTATCGATTCCTTGGATTACAAGTTCAAGCGCTTTCTCTTCGGTATAATCCTTTGAACTTCCAAGATGAGTCATGATATATTTCGCGCCGATCTTTGTCCCGACCTCAAGTTCGTCTCGAATGGCCGTAATTGATCCGTAGCGAATTCGATTGTTTGAAGACGCGAGGTTAATATAATACGGAGTGTGAATATAATATTCCTGAAAACCAAATTCTTGGCAGTTTTTTTTGAACTGCTCAATTGATTCGTCAGTAAATTTAGGTTGTCCGCCTCGTGGAGATCTTGAAAACATTTGAAAAACTTCGCACTCACTACTCTGTGCGTTTGTTGGTGCGTTTTCAATTCCGCCGGCGATACTTACATGTGCTCCAAATTGCATATAATAGTGACTAGTAATTAGTGATTAGAGATTAGGCAACTAGGGTTAATTTTGTGAAGATGAGTTCATTAAGCCTGTCAGCATCTTTTGTACTTCGTTTATTTGGTCTAATATATTTTGTAATTGTTCATTGTTTATATAGCCTAGCTCCTGACTTATGATAGCTTGGGTTTCAAGCTCGGCACTAGATCCTAGTGAAATTTTAATAAATCGACAAAGTTCTTTTTTTGAATATCTTCCGTAGCCCTCGGCAATATTTGAAGGAACAGAAATTCCCGCTCTTCTCATTTGAGAAGTTAAACCATATATTTCATCTTTGGGAAAAGTTGATGTCAATTGGTACAAATTTTTTACTAGAATAATGGACTTTTGCCAAACAAGTAGGTTTTTATATCCTTGATTTTCCATATTTCATATTATAACAAAAATAGCCCCAGTCGGCTATTTTTGTATATATTTGTATCTGACTAATTACTAATCTCTGATCGCTATTTTCTATTCTTTAATGATTTTTTCTTTAAGGAATTCCATCGTCTTCCGATTCGTTAAAAAGTTCACAAAGTAATGTCGCGCATTATCCGAACGCAGATTTTTTTCCAGTTCATCGAGCTGAGCTGCATACCCCGGATTCATCTTATAGTTTGCCAGCGTTCTTTCGATTTCTTCTTCGACATCTTTGTCTTCAACTTTAATATTTTCTTTTTTGGCAATGAGGCGGATAATCAATGCGGTTTTTACCCTCTTAATCGCATCGGGGGTAAAGTCTAGGCGCATATCTGCTTCAGTCTTTTTAATGTGGGTTAGATAATCCTCAAACTTCATTCCTTGTTTTGCAATATTATCCTGAAGCTCATGAAGCATTTTATGAGTTTCCTGATTAATTAATTCATCAGGAATATCTTCGAATTTTGATTTTTCAACCAGATGTTCAATCAACTCAAGTTCTTGTCGTTGTTTATCTTTGCTTTCTTTTTCCTGAGTTAAGTTAGTTTTAATATTCTTTTTTAATGCATCAAGAGTTGGTAGCCCAAGTTCTTTTGCAAATTCATCGTTTAATTCTGGCTGTTCAATCTTGAAAACAGCGGTTACCTTTATTTTGAAAGTTGCTTCCTTGTTTTGCAAGGTTTTTTCATGATATTCTTTTGGAAAAGTTAATTTAAATTCTTTTTCCTCATCTTTTTTCATGCCAAGAACATTTTCTTCAAATCCTGGAATCATTCTTCCTTCGCCAAGTACGAGCTGATGCTTTTTTGCCTGCCCGCCCTCAATGGCAACGTTGTCAACAAAGGTTTCAAAGTCCAGTTCAGCTTTGTCGCCGTTTTCCGCAGATTTATTTTCTAAAACTTCTTTGCCCTTCATCTTTTTTAAATCATTCAAAACTTTTTCGATTTCTTTTTCTTCGATTTTAATTTTTTCAAGTGGTTTTACTTTTATAGTTGAATATTCGCAAACTTCAATATTTGGAACCAATGAAACAGTTGCTTTGTAAGTAAATGGATTTCCCGGTGCAAGTTTTTGTACTTCGATAGTTGGTTGATCCACAATTTCCAAGTTTTGTTCTTCGAGAACTTTATAAATTGTGCCTTGAATAGCTTGACTTGCCGCTGACTGATAAACTGTCATCTCGCCAACTTCTTTTACCACAAGATCAAACGGAGCTTTGCCCGGACGAAAGCCTTGAATTTTTTTGTTTTTTGAAAATTCAACAGCTGCATTTTCTAAGTAAGGTTTTAATTCGTCGTGAGAAAGCTCAACTATTAGTTCTGCTTGTGCTTTTGGTAGGTCACTCTTTGTTACTTTCATAATATAGGTTTATTATTAATGTTTAATTATGGTAGCAGTTTTTTTTGAAATAATCAAGGGCGTTATATTTAAATTCACGCAAATAAAAAAGCCTCCTTTCAAGGACAGACAAGAAACTTTTATTCAGGCGAAATCGAGCGCAAGCGCCTGATTTTACCTAAAATAAAAATCCCATGCTTGTCGTGTCTGTCCATGAAAAGAGGATTTCATAATATAGTAGCAAATAGCTGTAGACATGTCAACTAAGTATTCTAGCATACCCTAAAAAATTTGTCAAGACCTGACAACATTTCGTACTATTTATCTAAAATTAGATAAAAATTTACGGCAAATAAAAAGTAGTTCCCCCCTGTATAATGAACTACTTTTATTATATCATTTTATGGAACTAAGGACTACCCTTGAGTTATAAAGACTTTATCCTCAGAATATCCACAACACAGTCTGGAGTCAAAGGTCAAAAGTCTAGAGTCAACCTACAACTTTTTGACTATTGACTCAAGACTCTAGACTCATATGATCTTATCGATCAACCCGTACTTTCTTGCTTCCTCGGCTGACATATAGTTATCTCGATCTGAATCTTTTTCAACTTTTGCTAGGGGTTGTCCAGTATGTTTAGCTAGGATGTGATTTAGGTTTTCTTTTACTTTCAAAATCTCCTCAGCTTGAATCTTAATATCACTTGCCTGGCCTTGAGCACCACCCATTACCTGGTGAATCATTACTTTGGAATTTGGCAGGGAAAGGCGTTTTCCCTTGGTACCGGCAGTCAAAAGTAGGGATCCCATACTTGCGGCCATGCCAACACAGATTGTCATTACATCAGGTTTTATATACTGCATGGTATCGTAAATTGCGAGGCCAGCGCTAACTGAACCGCCTGGAGAATTGATGTAAATTTTAATATCTTTTTTTGGATCTTCGCTTTCTAAATATAAAAGCTGGGCTATTACAGAATTCGCTACCTGGTCGTCAATTGGAGTTCCCAAAAAAATAATTCTCTCTTTTAGCAAACGAGAATAAATATCATAAGCTCTTTCGCCATGATGTGTTTTTTCTACTACTGTTGGAATTAAGTGCATAAAAATTTAGTTAATAAATAAAAGGTAAAAGGTAAAAGTAACTTATCCTGAATTTTTTATACTTTTACATTTGACATTTTAACTATCAACTTCCTCTATTATAACAGATTATTATAAACAATCAAAAACATTTTGTCAACTGGACCTGAACGTTGTTAGCGAATAATAGCATGTTTTTGGTTCTAAATTTAGCTAAAATATTGATTAGGAGTCGGTGGGTATTGACAATATTTAATATATGTGCTATAATGCAATATTAAATACCTCAAAATTTACCATCAAAATGATGAAAGAGGAGAGAGATTTTAACTAGTTCTTTGGGGTTTTCCCCATTTAACTGGTGAGTCTATCATCAACACCAAGGCAGTCTACAGGGAGATATTTTTCTTATTGCCCTCAATGCTACCTTATTATCCTCTTCATCATCTTGCTGGTAAGTTGTTCATTCTTAATTCTTAACAAATTGATGAGGAGAGAGGCTGGGCTACAATTTATATTTAGAGCTCGTACGCCACCCTCATCAGTTTATTGGGAGTTAAATTACAACTAAACTAAACTAAACTCAACTAAACTATCCAAATGAGTAGACAACCCTAAGGGGACCCCTCTCTCCTCGTTCCGTAGCAAATAGGACTCTGTCCTATACAAATTGATCTTTCAACTTGCTACAGAACATTTGTCTACTCGTTTGGGGAGTTTTCGAAGACTTCCCAGAAAACTAAAGGGAGCCGTTCCGTGTGAACTGCTTCCCTTTTTTTTAAATAAATGCGGATAAAGCGGATCTAACGCGGATTGAAGCGGACTTACCTTAATCGGTTTTTTCTCTCTCTTGTTTATCCCGCCTGCCTGTCATAGTTTCAACGAAGATAGGTTTATCTCGTTTAGATGTCTCTGATTATTGTGTATCTTTTCTCAATATGGTAAAATGGTCTATATAGACACGAGAAAATGACTAATGACAAATGCTGAATGACAATTTAATGACAAATTCATAATTTGCCATTTGTTCTTTGGTATTTGCATTTTTAAATAATGTGGGAAGACGAAAAAAGCGGCGACGCCGTTATCAAGATGTAGAATATTACAGCCTGAGTCCAGAAACAAAAAAAGGGATTATTGTAATTCTACTTTTTACAATTTCTATAATTAGCATTTTAAGTTTTTTGAGCCTAGCTGGAACAGCGGGAACATATATTGATTACGCGCTCGGAATTGTTTTTGGCTGGGGAAGATACTTAATCCCTCTGTTTTTAGTTTTGCTTAGTTATGTTTTGGCCCGGCCAAGTCGTTATGATATTTCAATACCTAACTATATTGGTATTTTTTTATTTGTAATCGGACTTCAAGGTCTACTTCATTCAAGAATTCCTTTTTCAAATTCATTTGAATTAACTTTTAGTGGTATGGGAGGCGGAATTATTGGTTATCTTGTTAATTATCCGTTAATGTTATATTTGGGATTCTGGGCAAGCTTGATTATTTTAATCGGACTTTTGGTTGCGGGATTTTTGTTAATGTTTAATACCAGCTTTGAATCAATATTAGAAAAAACCAATGCATTTGATTTCAGGGGGCTTGGTTTTAGAAAAAAAGAAATGGAAGATGGTGATGAAGAAGATGACGAGGAGGAATATGAAGAGGAGGAAGACGAGGAAGAATACGAGGATGAAAGTCCAACGCGAGTGCGCGATGTCAAAGTCTCTTCCAGTACCCTCGTGTCTAGGGGTCAGCCAGAGGGGAAGTCAAAAATTATAGCGCCAAAAATTAAAATTGATTTACCTCTCAGTCTTCTTGATGATAAACGCTCAAAACCAACCAGCGGAGATATCAAGGTCGGCTCAGAGAGAATTCACAGAACATTGGCAAATTTTAATATCGATGTAGAAATGGGCGCAGTCCAGGTCGGCCCTACAGTTACACAATACACCTTGAAGCCGGCAGAAGGAATCAAGCTTTCAAAAATTACAACACTTGGAAATGATTTGGCTTTGGCTCTTGCGGCTCATCCGATTAGAATTGAAGCGCCGATTCCAGGAAAGTCATTGGTTGGAATCGAAGTTCCGAATCAGAAACCTGCCGTAGTTCGCATTAGAGAAACCCTGCAGACCAAGACATTTAAAAACAGAAAAACAAATTTGTCGGTTGCTCTAGGAAAAGATGTTAGTGGAAAATGCTGGATAGAGGATTTATCATCAATGCCTCACATGTTAGTTGCCGGTGCTACTGGATCCGGTAAGAGTGTTTGTTTAAATGCAATAATCATGAGTTTGTTGTATCAGAACAATCCTGATAACCTGCGATTTATTTTAGTTGATCCGAAGAGGGTGGAGTTTCCTGTTTATAACGGAATTCCTCACTTATTAACCCCGGTTATTACTGATGTAACAAAAACGGTTTATTCTCTGCGCTGGGCAATCAGTGAAATGGATTCTCGCTTTGACACACTTGCTAAAGCCAAGAAACGAAATATCGCCAGTTACAATCTAACGGCCAAAGAAAAAATGCCTTACATTGTAATAATAATTGACGAATTAGCGGACTTGATGGTTGCCGCCGCGGCAGAAGTTGAAGGATGCATTATTCGCTTGACTCAGATGGCGCGAGCTGTGGGCATTCATATGGTTGTAGCAACACAGAGGCCGTCAGTAGATGTTATTACAGGACTTATCAAAGCAAATATTCCATGTCGAGTGGCGTTTAGTGTAGCCTCTTTGATGGACTCGAGAACAATTCTTGATTCTTCAGGTGCAGAAAAATTAGTTGGAAAAGGTGATTGCTTGTTTATGACTCCGCAAACTGCAAAGCCACGTCGATTGCAAGGCGCCTTTGTCAGTGATAATGAAATCAAAAAGGTTGTTGATTTTCTGAAAAAGGCCTCTGGAGGTCAAGAACAATATTTAGATGACGTGACCAGCAAGCCGAGTAGTTCCGGGTCAACCAGCTTTGATTTCAAGGGAGGCGGGGAAGATGATTTATTTAATGAAGCAAAACAGTTGGTTATTCAAGCCGGCAAAGCATCTGCCTCTCTTCTTCAGCGGAGGCTGAGGGTTGGATATGCGCGAGCAGCTCGTTTGATTGACCTATTGGAAGACGCCGGAATAGTCGGACCAGCAGATGGCGCACGTCCGCGTGAGATTTTGGTTGACAAAGTTAATGCAATGGCGCAACAAGAATCATTTGATCATAGCCAAGAAGCTGTACAGGAAGATGACGAAGAAGAGGATGATGAAGAAGAATACGAAGACGAAAATACAGAAGAAGAATACGAGGAAGATGATGAGGAAAATGAAGAAGAGGCAGAGGATGATGAGGCGGAAGATGACGAGACAGAAGAAGAAGTAGAAGATGAAGAATATGAAGAAGACGAGGAGGATGAGGAAGAAGAAGTAGACGAAAGTCCAAAAAAGAAAAAAAGAACTAGTACTGAAGACGAAATTTATTGACGCGGATTTTACGGATTATATGCGGATATAACGGAGTGCATTGATTATGTGAGTTATTTTAATCAACGCAGTCCGAATTATCCGCGTTAGATCCGCTTTATCCGCGATTACTATGAGTGGGTTTATAACAAAAAAGATAAAGACAATACAAACATTGGGTGAAAGATTGCAAAAGCATCGACAGGAAAAGGGGTTGTCGCCAGAAAAAGCGTCCAGAGCCTTGAATCTAAACATACGCTATATAAAGCTTTTGGAACACAACAGGTACGACAAGTTGCCGGCTGATGTTTATACCATAAATATTTTGAAAAGTTATGCTGAGCTTTTGAATTTGAATCCAAATACAGTAGTTGATTTATTTAAAAAAGAAAAAGAACTTTTTATCAAAACACAGAAGCAGAAATATAACAAAAAGGAGAGTCGATTATACAAGGTAATAAATCATTTTTTGAATCCGAGGACATTAAAGTATATCGGTATTATCATTGTCCTGCTTGGAGTCCTGTTTTATATTGGCTCTGCGGTTAACAAGATTACATCTCCACCAGAATTAATTGTCAATTCACCGGCTGAAAATTTAGTTACAACTGAGCATCAGGTCAAAATTCAAGGACAGACTGAAAAGGAAGTAAATTTGAAAATTAACGGGCGACCACTTTTGAGTGATAAACAGGGGAATTTTTCCTTGCTGCTGGATTTGCAAAAAGGATTAAATATTATTAAAATATCAGCACAGAAGAAACACAGCAAAGAAAATGTAATTTATAGGCAGGTGGTGGTGTCAGAAGAATAAAATAGGTAAAAGGTAAAAAGTAAAAGTTAATAGTAATAGGGCCCAATAATACTTTTAACTTTTACATTTTACATAAAAACTAATTTTCAGGAGCATTTCCATGCTTAGGTTTCTGAAATAAATATTATGACAAAAAAGGTAGATGGGGCGGAGGGGACGTTAAAACAAAAAGCTGAGGATGATGCAATTTCACAGATCAAAGAAAGGTTTGGTGATGGCGCCATTATGAAACTTGGCGAGGCTAACACTCTGAACGTTGAAGCAATTTCAACTGGCAGTATTTCTCTTGATATTGCGCTTGGCGTGGGTGGTGTACCGCGCGGAAGAATTATTGAAGTTTACGGACCGGAATCTTCCGGTAAAACAACTTTGTCTCAACACATTGTTGCGGAAGTTCAGAAAACAGGCGGTTCAGCAGCTTTTATTGACGCTGAGCATGCGCTTGATCCGGATTACGCAAAGAAAATAGGCATTGATATCAATCAGATGTTTATTTCTCAGCCTGATACTGGAGAGCAGGCGCTTGAAATTGTTGAAACCTTGGTTCGATCAAATGCAATGGACATTATTGTTATTGATTCCGTTGCGGCCCTCACTCCAAAGGCAGAAATTGAAGGTGAGATGGGAGATCGACACATGGGCCTTCAGGCAAGATTGATGAGTCAGGCACTTCGAAAGTTAGCTGCTATTGTTGGAAAAACCAAAACAACAGTTATTTTCATAAATCAAACTAGACAAAAGATAGGTGTTTTCTTCGGCAATCCGGAAACCACTACGGGTGGTATGGCGCTCAAGTTTTACAGTTCAGTTCGAATAGAAGTTCGCCGTGCCGCTCAAATTAAAAAAGCGGAAATCACAATCGGTAACAGAGTTAAAGCCAAAGTTGTAAAAAACAAAGTTGCACCACCGTTTCAAACCTGCGAATTTGACATCATGTACAATGAAGGCATTTCCGTTTCCGGTGATGTAGTTGATATTGGTATGAAATTTGGAGTAGTTGACAAGGCTGGAAATTCATATTCATATGGCGAAGAAAAGCTTGGCGTTGGCCGAGAAACTGCTAAACAATACCTCCGAGATAATCCAAAATTGATTGAGAAGATTAAGAAAGAGATTTGGGTGAAAGTGAAGGAGAGTCGTGAAAGCGATTAATTGTAATTAAGTAATTTCTCAAATATTAACCATGAGCTTATGCCGTTTTTTGAAGGGCGAGAATTTTCAACTATTCATGATGAAATGCCGAGCCACACATGGGATAGGGCCAAATTTTTTTCTGATTGGGAATCCCAAATTCGCGCGGCGAATGATTTATTTGGCGAATATGAAATACGCGTAGCAAAGGAAACGGTAATCAAGGGCTTTTATGAAACATATGAAGCATTGTTGGAGATGTTAGATGAAGAGGCTCTTTCTGAAAATGAAAAGAAAGAAATCAGAAGAAGAATTAACCTGGCCATGATAAATGTTCTGGAATATGGACAAAGAAAAAGTACAAATATTGTTTTAAGTTTGAAGGATAGAAAATTAAAACCCAATGAAAAAGGCGCGGATATATTTAACGGGATTATTGATAATCTAATTTTTGAAATGGAAAAAGCGGATAAAGAATTTCATGATGCTCGGCAGCAAGCCAAAAAATAAGCCTTAGAATTAATAAAAAACAACACTCCGGATGCGGGTGTTGTTTTTGTTTTATCAATTTGATTTGTTGTTTGAGGCTTTACAATGGAGAGTTTTTGGCTTATCATGAGTAGGTGTACATAATTAACTATAACATTATGAAAAAAATTACAATTGTAGGAAGATCAAATTTTAGTCATCAGCAGATGAAGCGGTTAGAATTATTGGGTGATGTCAAGCAGGTAGCCAATCCAGAATCTCCTGAAGAGTGGGCTCGCCTTTCAGAAGAGTCAGACGTTATTTGCAGTGATGCAGGTGGACTATTGGAAAATATTTATAATCTCAAAAATGTATTTGTAACTTATCCCTATATTGAACTTGGTAATTTTGATTCAGAAAAATTGGAACAAGCGGGTGTACTGATCGCAAATACTCGGGGAAGTAATAGGGATTCTATTGTGGAATGGGCAATTTTTATGACTCTTTCACTTTTTCGAAAATTCCCGGCCATGATCAATGTAACTGAAAATATTCCTTTGGAATTTAACCAAAGCTTGAGTGGAAAGAAGGCCTTGATCGTAGGAAAGGGAAATATTGGCACGAAAATCGGTTCAGTATGTGAAAGTCTTGGTATGGAAGTCGATTTCTTTTCTCGGGGCGACAATTTACAAGAAAAATCAGCAAAAGCAGATTTGATAATCGATAGTCTCAATTGTAATACTACAAGTAAAAATCTTTTGGATGAAAGTTTTTTTATGTCGCTAAAACCGGGCGCGTATTTTGTGTCTTTTGCCAGACAATATACATATGATTTGAATGGACTGATTAAGTCCTTGGATAATAATATTCTTAGCGGAGCGGCAATTGATTGCGATCCTGAAAATCCGGGCGATACAACAAATGATTTTTATCAGAAGGTTTTAAATAACGAGAAGATTCTTGCAACTCCTCACATTGCTTTTGCAACCGAGCAGGCAAAACTAAATGGCGCCGAAACTGTTGTTCGAAATGTGGAAGCCTTTGCAAGTGGGGAGCCGATAAATTTAGTGGTAAAAAAATAAACGATTATGCCCCAAGACACAGCCTGGGAAAATGAATACAAAAGACCGCAGTTGGTCACAAAGGATGCGAAGCCACAAAAGGATGTACTTCGTTTTTTGAAATTCTTGCGAAAAAATGCAAATATTGATTTGGAAAATCTAAATGTATTGGATCTGGGATCGGGTACTGGTAGAAACGCAAATTATCTGGCCGAGCGTGGCAATAGTGCCGTTGGCCTTGAAATTTCCGCGACTGCAGTGGAGCTTGCAAAGTCACGCGCTAGAGAGATGGGACTAAAGGTAGATTATCGACTTCAGAGCATTGGCGAAAAGTTTCCATTTGATGACGGCGCCTTTGATATTGCGCTCGATGTGACTTCATCCAATTCTCTGAACGAAAAAGAGCGCGATGTTTATTTATCAGAAACGCATAGAGTACTGAAATCAGGTGGATATTTTTTCGTAAAAGCGCTGTGCAAAGACGGCGACAAAAACGCTAAGGCTTTGATCAAAAATAACCCTGGTCCTGAGCGAGATACTTATATTAATAAAGATATGAATCTGGTGGAGAGAGTTTTTGCCCGGCAGGATTTTGTCGATTTTTATTCGAAATATTTTGAAGTTTTCAGTTTGGAGAAAAAGACAAATTACACCAGGTTTAAGGGGCAGAGTTATAAACGAAATTTCTGGTTGGCGTATTTGAAGAGGAAATAGTAAAATAATTTAGTTCAATTAAAAAACAACACTCCGGATGCGGGTGTTGTTTTGTAATTGTTTAATCTAAGCTTGGTGCTAAGGTTAAGAACCTAGAGCAGTTTCCAAGGTTTCTACATAATGCTCCCGATCCATACCAGCCCCGATCAAGCCTGGCGCCCACCTGAAAGGCCGTTCTTCATCTTTCACTCGTCGCTCAAATTCTGTTTCAGTTAAAATAAAGAAAGGCTTTGTTTTCTCATCTACATCATTGGAAACATTGAAACCAACTGCCAATTCTGCACTGGCCAGCATTATAATCTCCACAACCGTGAAAGGTCTTTCCGGAAGTAGTAACCCTGCTTTTTTCAGCAATTCCTTGTCCAGGCATACAACCGGTTCTGTATTCTCAGTAATGATGGCTGGGAATACCCCCATCAACCCATGTTTCAGGATCAACATATAGCCTCTTCGAATCTGAAAACGATTCAGGTCTTCATTCATTACATCTGCTAAAACCTTGTACTCCGTAGTCACACCTTCCCCCTTTTTGCCCTTTGGCAGGACTCTCCACTCAACGAACTTATTCTATCTTAACGCAATTATTTTTTTTTGCGACTTTCTAATTGATTCTAGTGAACCGGGAATTCAACACAACTGAGAACGATCTTTTCATCGCGACGATGAACCTTTTCAATTGTTACTTTTATCTTGTTACCTTTCTTGCACACATCAGCTACCTTTCCCGAGTCTTTACATCCTGGTATTGACTTCCAGTGTAGCAAACCTTCTCGGCCATCTCCTAAATCAACGAAGATGCCGAAGTCAGTCACAGTTTCAATTGTTCCTAGATAAACGGTTTCGTCATCTGATTCGATGTAGCCATATTGGTCAGATTCTGACATTTTATTTCCCTCCAATTTTAATGATCCCTCACTGGACAATTTACTTCAATAAAAATCATTTGTCAATACTCCTCGACAAAAAAACAACACTCGATGCGGGTGTTGTTTTGGTTGGTTTGCTCTAATATTGTTCCAAGAACTCTAAAAGTTTTTGACATTTGATTTTAGTAGCGTCATCAGGGGCATGTGGCATGGCAGCTCGAAGAGTTTTTCTTATATTTGCAACTTGCTCAGGCCGAATATTTCCTTCTTCATCCACTTTTAACTGTGGCACTACCTGAATAAGCAAATTGTGAAGCCGATTTCCAGCCAAGTGAGTATTGATCGCTATCTCCATTCCGAAACGAGTAATTACTGCCATTTTTACTTCCCTCCATTTGAAGCTTATTACAATTTGACGAACATTGCATTATACTCCATTTTTTTACATTTGTCAAGACTAAAAAACAACACTCGGATGCGGGTGTTGTTTTGGGTTGTTTTCAAGAGAGAATACTCTGCTCGCACTCCCGAATCAGTCCCGGATCGGTTATAAGGTCTCCAATCTCAGCTGGAGTTACCGTTTTTTCGTTTAATTTTCCTTGCGGGTCAAACAGCGGTGAAAAAGTAGCCGTAACTGCTCCAGTTTCTGGATTAACATTTGTTACTTTGCCAGCGCCATGATTGGTACCATGAGTTGCAATCCATTGCCCGATTTTAGGTGCTTCCATGTCCCTTCTCCATTGTTAATGATTCACCCCACTTGATGATTTATCTTAACAAGGAATAATCAATATGTCAATATGAAAAAACAACACTCAGATTGGTGTTGTTTTTTTTATATCTAAAATACTTTTACATTTTACCTTTTACATTTTAACTCTTCGCTCTCTCAACGTATTGCCCTGTGTCAGTATTAATAATAACTGAGTCGCCTTTCTTGATGAAAAGTGGAGCATTGACTTCAAATCCAGTTTCAAGCTTGATTGTTTTTGTGGCAGTCCCAACTGAGTCGCCGCGAACGCCCGGAGGAGATTCAACCACTTCGAGCTTTACCTTTGGCGGGACTTGAACTGAAACCGGTTTGCTTTCAAAATTCAAAACAGTAACGTCAGTTCCGTCTTTTAGATAGTTGATTCCATCGCCAACATTTTCTTTTTCCAAACTGAACTGTTCATAGGATTCTGAGTCCATAAAATGAGACTCACCTCCTTCAGTATATAAAAAGGTTGCTTTTGTTCTGGATAAATCCGCTTCTGCCATTTTTGTGTTTCCCTGAATTGTCATTTCCAAGACTTTTCCGGAAATTAGGTTTTTGATTTTTATTACTTTGATTGATCCACCTCGGCCAACCTGTTTTTGAGCACAAGAAGTAACAACGTATGGTTCGTTGTCGTGCTTTACTACGGTTCCTAGACGGATTTGTGAAATGTCTAGCATAAAAATACTTGATCTACTGATTTTCTACATGATCTACTGATAAAAAGTTACATACGTCACGTAGATCAGTAGTAAATCATGTAGATCATGTATTACAAAATATAATACTTTAATTTATCTGTTGACGAATGGCAGGATAGCCATAAATCGCGCACGCTTAATAGCCTCAGCTGTTTTTCGCTGATGCTTGGCGCATAGTTTGCTACGTCGGCGTGGGACAATTTTTGCATATGAAGAAGTGAACTTGCGTAGAAGTGTTCCTTCTTTATAGTCAATGTCCTTGATACCGTTTTGGCAAAAATGGCACTGTCTTTCTTTTGTAAGAATGTTGTTTTTCATAGGGGGCGCGGATTAAGCGGATATAACGCGGATTGAACGGAATTTACTAAGAAGTTTTTTCTTAGGTCCGCATTATCCGCGTTTGATCCGTGTGGATCCGCGTTTATTTAAAAAGGAATGTTTTCAACTTTAATTTCATCGTCACTACCACTAGTAGTAGGAGCATTTGCCTCAGGAATCTCAGTACCTTCTACAGGTGATTGATCAACCTGGATTACAGGTTGTGCTTCTGCCTGTGGAGGTGGAGCCTGGTTGTATCCAGAACCAGAAGAATCACTTCGTGGCTTGCTGTCGAGCATGATCATGTTGTCTGCTACGACTTCCGTTCTGTAACGCTTTACACCATCTTGGCCTTCCCAATCTCGAGTTTGTAGTCGCCCCTCGATGTAGACCTTGCTTCCTTTTTTCAAGTACTGGGTACAAATGTCAGCCAATTTTCTCCAGGCAACGATATTGTGATATTCAACTTTTTCTTGTTTTTGTCCGTTTGCGTCAACCCACACAAAGTTGGTAGCTACTGAAAATGAAGCGACAGTAGTTCCTTGTGGTGTTGTTCTTCCCTCCGGATCGCGAGTCAAGCGACCGATTAGCATTGCTTTGTTTAAATCCATATTGTTTTTAAATGTAAAATGTAAAATGCAAAACCACAGTCAAAATTATTAAATAAAAATATTTTGAATTTACTATTTAAAGTATGTGGTTTTTACTTTTTCATTTTAATTTTTAAAGTATGTCGTCTGATAAAATTTCATCTAACTTTTTGTCCAAGTCCTCCAAGGTAACCTTTTCTTTTGCCGGTTTTTCTTTCTTGGTTACAACTGGCTTGGTTTCGTCAGCTGACTTTTTGATAGGTTCAGTTGCTTTTATTCCGACTTCAGTTTCATTTTCAAGTTTTTTTAGCTCTTCTTGTTTTCCTTTTCTAATTTTTTCCTGAATATCTTCTTGCTTTTTGATTTCAGCTTCTGTTTGAACTTTCTTTTTAATAATCAAATGTCGTAGTAGTTCCGGCATTAATCTCAATAGAGTATTTGTTTCTTGCAGTTTTTCCTGTTCCATATCAAACTCAAGAGAAATATAAGTTCCCTGATGAGCATGGTCGATTGGATAAGCAAGTCGCTGTTTCCCAAGGTCAGTTTCTTTTGTAATCTCACCGTTTGCTTTTGCAATTACTTCATTAACAGACTTGATGACCTTTTGCAGATCATCTTCAATGTATTTGATTGACACAATGTAGGTCAACTCGTAATGTTGATTCATAATGTTGAAATATTCTGTAATTTTAGCTAATAGAAGTGGCTAAAATTAATGGTCTTAAGGCACCCTTCGAGGCTTTTACGTATTCTCGTAAAAGCACCTCAGGATGACCTTTCGGTGCAGAATATTTATTATTTATTAGACTGCTATAATCTTATCATGGATAAATGAACTTGGCAAGAGCCTGCTATGCAGGAAGGGCAAGGGGCAAAGGTCAAAGGTCAAGGAAAGATCAATAGGAGGGGGATAAGGACTAAAAAGCAGATAACCGGAAATTCTTTATGCTTTTATCTTTATGCTTTGACCTTGCTTTGCTCTTTGCTCCTTGATTCTTGTCCTTTAAATTTTGACACGTTTCATAAAACATGCTATAGTCAAAGCAAGCTAGTTTATGATAATTAAACTAGCATTTTTTAGGAGCAAATTAATACTTATCGTACAGGTATACTGATAAAAATAAGCAGTATTTATCTGTACTCAATTAATATGGATAATATCAAACAAGTGATTAAACAAATTTGTGCAGAAAAGGGATTGTCTGAAGAGGATGTTTTGGAAACAATTAATTCCGCACTAGCGGCAGCTTATCGAAAAGATTTTGGCGACAAAACTCAAAACGTTGTTGCTGAATTTGATTTGGAAACCAGCGGTACAAAGGTTTTTGATTTAAAAGAAGTTGTAGAGGATTTGACTCCGGAAGAATTGGAGGAGCTAGAAAAAATTCGAAAAGAAAGAGAAGAGATAAAAGAAAAAATTGCTAGCGGTGAAATTACCGCTGAGGAACTAAAGAGAATTCGTGAGGAAAAAGATGAAGAGCTTCGAGCGGCAAGAGAATCTGAAGCACCAAAAGAGGAGGGAGCAGAAGACGAAGAAGAAAAAAGGCATTTCAACCCGCGAACAGAAATTCAGGAGGTAGATGCGAAAGCAATAAAAAAATCATACAAGATTGGTGATTTTGTGAAAACGGCTTTGGAAATTCCTGGCGAATTTGGCCGAATGGCGGCACAAACTGCTAAACAGGTTATTATTCAGCGTCTTCGCGAAGCCGAGCGCAATGTGATTTATCTGGAATACAAAGAAAGAGAAGGAGAAATTTTGACCGGTATGGTACAAAAATTTGACGGACCAAATATTATTATTGATCTGGAAAAATTTGCAGCGATTCTTCCTCCAAGTGAACAAATACGGAACGAACGGCACAAGGTTGGTGCGCGCGTAAAAGTTTACTTGGTAAGTGTTACACTCACAACGCGTGGTCCGGAAATTATTGTTTCTCGCGCTCATCCGGCAATCGTAGAAAATTTATTTACGCTGGAAATTCCAGAAATTTCCAACGGTACAATTGTAATCAAGGGTATTTCTCGTGAGGCCGGAAGCAGAACCAAAATCGCTGTTCATACCGAGGACGAAAATATTGATCCTATTGGGTCTTGTATTGGTCAGCGTGGTGCTAGAATTCAAACCATTATCAATGAGCTTGGTGGAGAAAAGATTGATATTATAGAATATGATGATGATCCAGCAAAATTTATTGCCAATTCTCTTTTGCCGGCAAAAATTACTAAGGTTGAAACTAATGAAGAAGAAAAAACAGCGACTGTCATTGTCCCTCTTGATCAGTTGTCACTCACAATCGGTCGAGCAGGACAAAATGTTCGCTTGGCTTCAAAATTAACCGGCTGGAAAATTAGTATCAAGGATCAAGATACTGGAAAAGAGGTTGAGGGATCGGAAGCTAAAGATGGTGGAAAGGTAGAAAAGGCAGAGAGTGAAGAAAAAGTTGTAGAAGAAGGCACCAAAGAAGAAAAAAAGGAAAAAAAGAAAAAGGTTGCCAAAAAGACCGTGAAAAAAACTAAGACCAATAAAGAAGACAAAGAAGACGAAGAAACAGAAGAGAAACCGAAAAAGAAAACTGCAAAAAAAACTAAAAAAGCTGATGATAAAGAAAAGGCCGAGAAATAAAAAATAAAAATTACGTGGTTAGTGCATATTATACGTTGATTTCGGTAAGGGCTTTTTGATGTCCATCCGCAATATCCGCGTTAGATCCGTTCTCTCCGCGCCCTATATGATGGAGTTATACAATACAATTCTTTACGAGCCAATTTTTAATTTGTTAGTTTGGCTTTATAATATTGTTCCCTATAATGATATTGGTTTGGCAATTATTTTGTTAACTATTGTTGTTAAACTAATTCTTTTGCCGTTGAGTCTGCAAGCGGTTCGTTCCCAAAAAGCACTGCAGGAATTGCAACCCAAAATGGATGCATTGAAAAAGAAATACAAAGATGAAAAAGAAAAACTTGCGGCGGAAACAATGAAGCTTTACAAAGAGCAAAAAGTTAATCCGCTTTCTTCATGTTTACCTCTCTTGATCCAGTTTCCGTTTTTGATTGCTGTTTATCAGGCGTTTAGAGTTGGTTTAACTTCACAGAAGTTTGACATGCTCTATTCTTTTGTTCATAACCCAGAGCATATCAATACAATGGCTTTTGGTTTTATGGATTTTGCTGCTCCGAGTATCGCTCTTGCGATATTGGCAGGTTTGGCTCAGTATGTTCAGACCCGCATGCTTATGAGCAAAAAGCAGCCGAATGTAAAGGGAGCGAAGGATGAGGGCATCATGGCCAACATGAACAAGAGCATGCAGTATTTTATGCCGTTTATGACAGTTCTAATTGGGATGAGCCTGCCGGGTGGTCTGACCTTCTATTGGTTTTTGACAACTGTCTTTACTTCAGCTCAGCAAAAGTTAATGTTTAGAAAAAAGGATCCAACCGGAGTCGAAGTCATTCCACCGGAGGGCATGGGTCCAAAGGGCGAAAAAGCAGAAGTTATCGAGCCAGAAACACCTGAAGAACCAAAACAAATTGTTGAAAATACTGACAGTAATAAAGAAGAAGACATTAAAACATTAAAACATTAAAACATTAATGCAGTATTCTATAAGATTCCGCGTAATCCGCGTTAGATCCGTTTAATCCGCGCCTAATATGAAAATTAACTTTAAAAAACTACGCGACCTTTCTGTTGAGACTGAATCAGGTTTGCTTCTTGGCAATATTGACGATTTTGAGCTGGATATCGAAAACCACAGCGTTATGAAATATCTGGTTGTGCGTCGAAAACTTTTAACCAAGGGGCAGGTGCTTTTAGTTTCACCAAGTCAGATTGTGAGCATTACTGCTGAAAAAATTATTGTTAACGATAATGTTGAAGCGGAACAGATCAAACAATCAATAAAAAAACCTTTTGAGGTAAAACAGACTGTCACAACAAATGCTGAGATAAGAGAGAACTAAGAGATTGTGAAGAAGGGATCAGAGGGGAGTAGAAGCGTAACTCAAACGAACTATGTCAGCCTGAGGGAGGAGGTACGACGAGTCGAAGGCCACTCAATTCGCTTCCCCAACTTGAGTTTATGCATGTGTCAGATATTCAAAAATCCATCAGGGGGACAATTGTTTATTTTGATATTTTTGAATATCCTTTAACTTCTTTTGAAATATACAAATATCTTTGGCGACCGGAGCAGAGGTTTACCTTGGCTCAGGTTAACAAGGAACTGAAGAAGATGGTTGATGAAAAAATTCTCGTTTTACGCGAGGGTTTTTTTTGTTTGAGAGGTTCGGAAGAAAACAAAAAATCAAGAAATCAAGAAAACATTAAAACTAGAAAGAAAAGATATTTAATCGCCCAGGAAAAGATGAAAAAGGCGCGGCCGTATGTAAAGTTGATTTCGAAAATCCCATTTGTAAAAGCGATTTTTATTTGCAATAATTTAGGCTACTTAAATGCGCCTGATGATTCTGATATTGATTTAGCGATAATCACTTCAAAAAATACAATCTGGACTGTGCGTTTGTTGGCGGTCGGATTAATGATGTTATTTAATAAACGGCCAAATGAGAGGACACAAAAAGACAAGATCTGTCTGAGTTTTTACATTACCGAGGAAAATTTAGATATGCAAAGTCTGGCTTATGAAAATGATATCCATTTTATTTACTGGTTAAATCAGTTTATGCCCGTTTACGGAAAACAGGACCTAATTGATAAGTTTTATAAAGCCAATAGTTGGATAAAAGAGTATTTGCCCAATTGTATTCATGTGAAAACTAATCGCCGTTGGTTTATGACTCAAAAAAACATCATAAAAAAAATATTTGAAATATTATTAGCGCCGAGGTTTATAAATACTTGGCTGGAAAAGATCCAATTGAAAGAAATGCCTCGTCACCTTTTTGACCTCGCCTGGCAAGAAAATACAGATGTGGTGATCAGTAATAAAATTCTCAAATTTCACGATCAGGATGCGCGACTGGAAGTTCGCGATGCATGGCTCGAGGTCCAAAATTACCCCTCCCTTTAGGGAGTGCCTATCCCTTCAGCCAGTAGCCCGCCCTAAAGGGCAGGGTAATAAAGAAATCCCTCTCCGCGATGCGGGGTGGGATTTTGTGTCCTATCTGTTTTCTCTCAAGCAATTCTGCCAATCATTATATTTTTCCAGACAATCGTCATTTTGAAGAGATACAAAAGAATCTCTACTGTCGGCAGTCGCGAGTTTATCAAAAAGCGTTTCCGCCGTGATACCAAAGATAAGCATTATAGCAAATGTCACAGCAAGCTTAGGTAACCGGTTTTTGATAAAGGAGATTTCAAATTGCCAACATACCAGGTAAAACGTGAAGAGCATGGCCAAACCAATAAAGCTCCATGATGTGATCTCATAGGCAATTTTTATGTTCATTTCCTCCTCAGATTGATAATTTACAAACTGATTACATTTCAATTTACCAAACGAATAAAGTTTTGTCAACCCAACAAAAAAATCCCCTCCGCATTGCGGGGTGGGATTTTGGTTTCCTTACTGTGCTCCAAATGTCGTTCCAAACACCATGGTGCAACCATTGAAATCATATTCGTGTTTTACAAGGTTATGATTCACGTAAACCTTGGGGACTTTTTCGTCATCCTGAAACCAGCGCACAACTCGAACGCCTTTTTGCGGTGGAATTGTTGACTGGAGTTTGAAGTCGTCAGCCCAGGCCATCACTTCAACACTTCCGGTTTCAGCGTTATTGATGAATTCAACCGAGTTGTGGTGAGCCACAATCTTTAGGTCCCCCAGTTGCTTGATGCAATCTTCCTGTTCCAATGCGCTTTCCTGTGCGTTTCCATCGGAGATGATTCCTTTGTATTGAAGGAATCCATACAGGCACATCGCGAGACTCAATATCCCCATGATGATGAAAAGTTGTTTTGCAACACCGTTCAGAACCTTTTTTCTAAACGCCAGCCAAATAACCAAAAACATTACTCCTTATAGTATCATCGTAGAATTGATTTGTCAAGGGCTGGCTGAAGTTATTGGCTAAAATTAAATAAAAAATCCCTCTCCGCGATGCGGGGTGGGATTTTGGTTATAAATCAGAGGTGGTCACGCGGACATTTACTTAAGTCCATTGCCCGATGCTGTCCGTTGTGCCAGATCGTGTAAACCCTGCTCTCTTCTGAATAGGGCGCTGACACAATATACAGGTTTTTGCCCGGCATGTAGCCAAACATGACCAGATGTTTTGAGGAATTCAGACCGGTTGGCGCAGTTCCGCCAACAAAACCGGCATCGCGGGCAACTTCAATTTTGCCTAGAGCTTCATCACTCTCATTTTCAAGAACAATTTTTCCTTGCGTGCCATTGATTCGCAGATCACCAATAAACTTCAGGCACTCATTTTCTACGGGCACATTTTGCTGCTCATTTTCGATTTGCTTTGTCTCTGCATTGCAAAGGACTCCAGCAATCGCCATTCCGAAAGCCATCGTAAGAAGGCCGATAGTGATCCATTTCATTGTGTTTCGCATGGGATTGGGTTTGCTGCTAAAAAGATAAAAAACGAGAAAAAAAAGTCCCGTCGCCCCAAAGGCAATTGCGAGTGCATACCAAGCGTTCATGTCTGCCTCCCGTTGTGACAAATTGGAATATTGCTTTTTCCTTCCAAGCAGCGCGAGATCTGGTCAGGCGCCGGGGTATTCATAGCTTTGATTACCGGCGGGTATCGCAGGTAGTTGATTTGACGTGGCACAAAAGTCCCAACCACTACTACCAGCAAAACACTTGCAAGAAGTAGCATGAAAAAACGTTCCGGAAGCTCCTTGAGTGCGAAAGGCACCAAGCCGATGATAGTTATGATCAAGACGATTCGACCAAACCACATCAAGAATTGTTCGTACATGCTAGCCCCCAAACGACTTAATAAGAAGCAAAATTATTGCCAGCACAAGGCCGGAACAAAAAGCTGTTTGTTGAAGCCAGTGTGGCTTTATTTCCTTTTTTGCATGTTTACCAGCCGGATCTTCCACAGGCAGTGGCCACATAAGCCCCGTTACAATGAGAAGTACCGCCACTACGCAAAGCCAGAAAAACATTATTGTGGTCATTATTGCTCCTTTTTGATTGTCAATTTACAAAAGCGTTACTCCTTATATTATCATGGTAGAAATGATTTGTCAATGACCAGTTGGGACTATTAGCTAAAATTAAATAAAAAAATCCCCCTGCGTTGCGAGGTGGGATTTTGTGTTAGCATCATTCGCCTTCTTCCTTGTGGGCTTTGTTTTTCCAGCACAAGACGGTCCAGGGTCCTTGATCTATTTTTATATAGATATCTGCCCTGATGATTGATTTTTCAAAGGGTAGCCGCAGCCTGTGACCGGACTTAGCTGGTAAATCATATATAATACTGAAGTCCGGGTTGGCATGAGGTCCTGAGGTGATTTCCAGCACAGCCGGTTTTTCGCTTCGGTTGAGATAATCGAGGACTTTTCCGTTTCTAATAATTCTGATCTCGCCTTGAACTACTCTATCGCAATCATCCTGGACTACCTGCTGTTTCAAAACCGGTTCAGATTCTTTCGCCTGAGCCTTCTTTTCTTTTGTTTCACCGCAACTAATAATCATGACAATGAAAAATATCCAGTAAAAATTCTTCATGGGTTTGTCTCCTTTTCCCAAAGAATTGTAAAAAAACGGTAAAAGCACTATTATATTAACAGAAGGATATAACTTCGTCAATTCAAAAACTTCAAGGATAACTACTGATCAACATGATGGCTACTGATTCTACATGATAGAAAATCTGTAATCAGTAGCATCACGTAGTTATCAGTAGATCATGTATTTATATTTAAAGTATGCAAAAATTTTCTAAAACAATAGAGTGGTTGCTATGTACCTTCATCTTTCTACTCCCGTTTCAAACCCGCTGGATTTACAAGCAGGGATTTTTGAATAATGAAAAATGGGAATATGGGACTTTGAGTTTATATGCGACTGAAATGTTGTTTGGAATTATTTTAATTTTAAGTCTGATATTTTTTATTTCCAAACTAACGAAGCAGAGCCTTCGGTGGTCCGCCGTCAAGGGCCGTCGCCTTGTCTCGCTAGTCTTGCTTGTCTTGCTCGTCTCGCTTTCCTGCGCGCTCGCGGTTAATCCGGAAATCGCGCTGTACAAGTTCACTCACTTAATCCTGGCAGCTGCGTTATTCGCCGTAATCGTGGTAATGAAGATCGATTGGCAAAAAATTTCTTGGGCGATAATTATCAGCGGACTTTTTCAAGCCGGAATTGCAATCCAACAATTTGCCAGTCAAAAGGTTCTCGCCAACAAGTGGTTCGGAATGGCTGAGCAAAATCCGGAAACACTTGGTGTTCCGGTTGTGCAATTGGAAAACTTAAGATGGCTCCGAAGTTTCGGCACTCTGCCACATCCGAATATCTTGGCGGGGTTTTTAGTTATCGGATTAATCTTGATTATTGGCCTAATTGCATCCCTTAAACAAAAAAAATTGCAAAAGATTCTTCGTTTAATTTTTGTAATTAACTTTATCGGGCTTTTAACAACTTTATCACGGGCAGCAATTATAACTTTAGTCGTGAGTATCATTGTTTTTGCTTTCATTTCCAGAAAAGATAAAATTTTGAACAAAACAGTTACAAAATTTTCTTTGATTGTGTTTTTTATATTAATAATTTTTACAGTTTCATTTCCAGAACTCATTTTAACCAGAACACTGGGCAACAATCGAGTTGAAAACATTTCTAATGTTACGAGAGTTGAGCAATACAAAGAAGCCGGATCAATCTTAAAAGATAACTGGTTGATAGGGGTTGGACTTGGAAACTATACAACTCATCTTTACAATCAAGATTCCACCAAGTCGGCTTGGGACTATCAACCGGTTCATAATACTTACTTGTTAATTTTTGCGGAACTTGGAATTGTTGGTTTGGCCGCGGGTTTGTTCTTTATTGGTTATCTATTGTTTTATTTATTCAAAAGTGAGAACTGGTCAACTGAACGCCTGACTGGTCTCGCTTGTCTTGCTGGTCTCGCTAGTCTCGCTTTTTTCGACCACTATCTCTGGAGTTTTTATTTTGGAATAATTCTGTTTGCCATAGTTTTGTCATTAATTAAAACTAATAACTCAAAAAATGTATGAACTTTATAATCGCCTCAGGGCCTGTAATTATTGAAAATAACAAAGTTTTGCTCAATAAACATGGTGATGACGGTTTTTGGAAATTTGTCGGCGGTCGAGTTGAAGATTTTGATTTTGAAGACGAACTTAATTCGTTTGAAACCGCTTGCAGACGCGAAGTAAAGGAGGAAATGGGAATTGAGGTTGAAATTATAAAACCGCTTAAACCAATGATGATTCAAAAACCGGATGATCCAAATACTTGGGTAGTCTTAATCCATTATTTATCAAAACGAACCGGAGAAATTCAACCCGGCGAGGAAATTATCAAATGGGATTGGTTTGATATTGATGATTTGCCTCACGATTGCGCACCGAATATTAAACCGGTCATTGACGAATACAAAAAAATGGCGTAAGAAAAGCATTAATAAAACTTTTTGAAGATAAACAAAAAAGAGCGTCCGCATTGCGGGTGGCTCTTATTTTTTTACCGGATAATTTTTATAAGCAATTACATAGGCGGTCAGTGCAATCAGCATTCCTCCGACGATGTCCCAAAAATAGTGTTGCTTGGTCGTGAGGGTGGTAAAGATGATTACGCTGCAAATCACAATGTGCCACCAAAACAGTTTTACTTTTTCTTTGAAATAAACCAGAGTCAAGGTTGTAGCTACGCTAACATGAAAACTGGGGAAGCAATTTGCGCTCGAATCAACCGAGTACATTGTTTCATAGCCCCAGTGAAAAAATGGCGATTGAATTTGCTGAAGCAAGTCCTGCCTGATGGGATAATGCGTTGGGCAAATAATATAGATCAGAAAACTCAATCCGGCCATTATGACTGTGGCCAGCATCGCCCGCTTGAACATGTTTTCATTGTCAATTAGAAAAGGTAACGGTAGGGTTACAGGTATAATGAGAAGATATACCAGCACACTACCTGGCCAAAATGGAACAACTTGGTCAATCCAGGTTAAGGGCATTGTAATCGGTTGAAACAGATGAAACTGATTGGTCAACCAGTAACCGAGCGTTCCTGTTATGTAAACAATAGCGGCAATTGGATATTTATAGCGATAAAAATCAAATTGTTTCATTGGTATTACCTCATTTGAATGAACATTATACTTAATATTATCTGGTTAAATTAATTTTGTCAATAAATTAAAAAAAGGGAACTAAGCGAATTCAAAGCGAATTTAGAGAATTGAGAAAATTAACTATCTTACATAAAATTCGTTCAATCTCTTAATTCTCTTAATCTCTCTCGCCTACGCTTGACACTCTTCTTGACAGTTGGTAACAATTTACTGTAAACTAGATTAATAATAATAAAAATGAATACTGATTGTACTGATATACAGATTGGCTCTGTTCAGTATATCAGTATTTATCAGTATTCAATTCCAATATGCTTAAACCACTCAACGACAATGTAATTGTCAAACCTACGTCAAAGGAAGAAAAAACTGCTTCAGGAATTATTCTCCCAGACACAGTTAACAAAGAAAAACCAGAGCAAGGCGAAGTTATCTCGGTCGGCCCTGGAAAATTAGCTGATAATGGCGGTCGAATGCCAATGTCAGTAAAGCAAGGTGATAAAATTATTTTCACAAAGTATTCTCCAAACGAAATTAAAGTTGATGGACAAGAATATTTAGTTTTAAAAGAAGATGATATACTTGCGATAATTGAATAAACTACTACAAGAAGGCTAATAAGGCGAAAAGGGGCGAAAAAAGATAGAATTTTTTCCCTGTTCCGCCATATTTCGCCCTATTGAATTTTATATGTCTAAACAAATTGTTTTTGATGAAAATGCGCGTAAAGCGTTGAAGGCGGGGGTAGATAAATTAGCAAATGCAGTAAAAGTAACATTAGGACCAAAAGGGCGGAATGTTGTTTTGGACAAGGGATATGGTTCTCCGCAAATTTGTAATGACGGAGTTACCATTGCCAAAGAAATTGATTTAAAAGATAAAATTGAGAATGTTGGCGCTGAACTTGTCAAAGAAGTGGCCAGCAAAACAAATGATGTTGCAGGAGACGGAACAACTACAGCTACAGTTCTCGCTCAGGCAATTATTACCGAAGGATTCAAAAATGTTGCTGCCGGCGCTAATCCAATGCTTATCAAAAAGGGGATTGAAAGAGGTGTTAATGCAGTTGTGGAAGAATTAAAAACCAGAATTTCTAAACCGATTTCAAATCAAGAAGAAATCACCCAAGTTGCTTCAATTTCTGCCAATGATCCACAAATTGGAAAAATTATTGCTGAGGCCATGCAGGAAGTTGGCAATGACGGCGTGATCACAGTTGAAGAATCACAAAGTTTTGGCATTGAAAAAGAAGTCGTTCAGGGAATGCAGTTTGACAACGGATATCTTTCTCCATACATGATTACCAATACCGAGAGAATGGAAGCTGAATATCAAGATCCATACATTCTAATTACTGATAAAAAGATTTCTACTGTAAATGATATTGTTCCGCTGCTAGAAAAACTAACTCAAACTGGAAAAAAAGAATTGGTGATTATTGCTGAAGACGTTGACGGTGAAGCACTTGCAACTTTGGTTGTTAATAAACTACGCGGAGCTTTCAATACTTTAGCAGTCAAAGCACCAGGCTTTGGTGATAGACGAAAAGAAATGCTGGAGGATATTGCTATTTTAACTGGCGGAAAAGTTATTTCAGAAGAAGTTGGCTTAAAATTGGAAAATGTAGAAATAGAAATGCTTGGCCAGGCCCATAAAGTTGTTTGTACAAAAGAAAATACAACTCTTGTTGAAGGTCGTGGTGAGAAAGCTAAGATTGATGAGCGCGTTTCTAGAATTAAAAAAGAATTAGATTTATCAAGCTCTGATTTTGACAAAGATAAGCTCAAGGAACGGTTGGCAAAATTGGCTGGTGGTGTAGCGGTAATCAAAGTTGGCGCGGCTACCGAAACCGAAATGAAGGAAATCAAATTGCGAATTGAAGATGCTATTAATTCAACCAAGGCCGCTGTTGAAGAAGGAATTGTTCCGGGCGGTGGAGTTGCCCTGTTTAGAGCAAAAGCCATATTAGATAATATTGAAATCGAAGGCGAGCAAAAGCTTGGAATTGATATTTTGAAAAAAGCGTTGGAAGAGCCACTCAAACAAATTGCCGAAAATGCTGGTAAGGATGGAGCAGTTATTGCAGAAGAAGTCCGAAAGGCTGAAGGTAATGTTGGTTATAATGCAAGCACAGATAAGTTTGAGGACTTAGTTTTGGCTGGCATCATTGACCCGGCTAAAGTAACTCGATCAGCACTGCAAAACGCAGCTTCAATTTCAGCTATGCTACTAACAACTGAGTGTGTTATCACTGACGAACCGAATGAAGACAACGGAGGATCTGGTGGAGCGCCATCAATGGGCGGTATGCCAGGAATGGGCGGTATGGGCGGTATGATGTAGAGAACGCGGATAAAAAAGCGGATCTAACGCGGATACATGCGGATAAAAACGGAAATAAAATACAAACTTCTATATAAAAAGTCGCTCCGGGAATGGGGCGACTTTTTGGGTTGCGGGATTGACAGGAGTGTTTTTTTGGTCTAAGATAAAATATAGATTCTTTGACAATAAAACCTTTGAATAGGAGCTGATATGAGAGCAAAACCAAATGTGGTGGTAATTGTTGTTGATTGCTTGAGCGCAAGTCATTTAGGCTGTTATGATTATGACCAGAAAACAAGTCCGTTTCTGGACAGTTTTGCCGCGCAGAGCGCAAAGTATGAATTTTGTTTATCGGTTGCGCCATGGACCTTGCCGTCCATTGCCAGCATTTTGACCGGCAAATACTCAGAAGCGCACGAGCTCACTGATCACTTGCAGGTTATAAATCCGGAGTGGCCCTTGATTTCAGAAATTCTTGCCAGGCAAGGATATCGAACTGCAGCTTTTGTGGAAAATAAAAATTTGCAGGAATACTTTGGCTATGATCGTGGATTTGAAATCTATCATAATGAATTTTTGCATGTGGTAGAAGAAGATCCAACAGCAGACACGATTCAGATCAAGGGTTTAGCTGAGCAAAAACATACTGGCCATAGTGTTGATCATTCACATATTTATGATCTGGCCGGCGAATTCCTTCAGCGCGCGCAAATGCACCCGAATCCGTATTTCCTGTTTTTCCATACCAATCTGGTTCATGATTTTTATCTGGATTATCCATATTATCGAAATCCGGATTCGCCCGGATGTTTTCCGGAAGGTGTTCATCACAACACGATCAAGTCAGATCCGTTTTGGAGAAATCTTAGCACTCAGGAATTAGCTTCATTAAAACAAAGGTATGATCAGGGCATTCGCTTTGCTGATCAGAAATTAAGACAGCTGATTGAGGCAATTGATCTGGACAATACCATTGTTGTCATAATGTCAGACCACGGTGAAAGTTTTCACCCGGAATTAAAAAGATTTCATCATTGTGGAAGACTTCACAACGATATACTTCATGTTCCGTTGATTATTCATTTTCCTGACCGGGAAAAATTAAACGGTCAAGGAGAAATTGTTTCTACGATTGATGTCGTGCCAACGATTCTGGATTTTTTAAGTCTGCCAAGTCAGAACTTTGATGGTCGCAGTTTACTAAAGAAGTTTGAACCCAGGGAGCTTTTTGCTTTGGAAAAAGCGTACTTATATTTTTGGAAATATCGGGAACATTTACCTAAAGCGTGGTTCAGAAATGAAGCGGATAATCTGAAAAGAGGGAGGATTACTTACAAGTCTGCTATTCCTTTTCAGGTCAGAGCCAAGATTTCTGATGATCGTAAAACAATTGTAACTCAGGTCGGTAACCGGGTTTTTGTGGAGAACTTTGACCTAGAAACTGATTTTGCTGAGGAAAACGGATTGGAATTTGGACCCATAATTGCTGGCCCGAAAAAGAGTTTGTCTGCGCAACCGCTTTTAGTTCAGGGAAATCACTTAGGCAAAACAATTTATGTTGGCATGGATTATTCAGCGGCAGAAATTGAAAAAGAGCTCCTGGAATATCTTGAAATGAGTTTTGGAACAGTGATTTTTGTAAATCAAAAATATAATGTGCCGGCAAATTATGTTTTAACTGCTGAGAAATTAAGCGCCCTTGTGACTGATGACTGTTGTGTTGGCATTTTGATTTGCGGAAGCGGAATCGGAATGTCCATTGTGGCTAATAAGTCAGTTGGCGTTTATGCGGCAAGATGCACATCAGAAATAGTAGCTAAACGTAGCCGGCGAATCAATAATTCAAATGTTCTCTGCCTTAGTTCAAAACTGGGGCTTGAAAAGATCAAGGCAATTATTTTAGCTTGGATCAATACTACATATGAAGGCAGAAAAATGGAAAATCTTGCTAAAATTATCGAAGTAGAGGATAGTTTCTAATCTGAATCGCCCCCGCACCCGGGGGTGCTTTTTATTATTAATTTTTACTATTAATTGACAGCGGATAATATTTTTGTTAGAATTGAATTATCGTGTTTTTTTGTTCTTTTGTTAACCCTAGCCAAAGACAATCGGAGGAACTGTATGGAAATGAGTTTAGCGGGACTGGTGAAGGCAACATTTGAAAAAGAGACTCGACAAGGCAGAGCCCTTGAAAAAACAGGCGAGATTCTTTGCGAGGTGCCAGGTATTTCAGATTTTCTTGGCGCATTCGCCAAAGGAGGACTGGAAACAGCACATTTTTTTAGCTTAACGTGTAGTGGATATCGCCATCGTTTTGTAATTATTCACTGTTTATGTGATCAATCTGATTGGTGTTTTGCGTTGCACAAGGCTGAAGATATTGATCGTGAAAACCCTGTTGTTCGCTATACATTGTATCTTGTTCCCGCGACACCGATGTTTCGGTTAAAAAACATTTACAAATTGATACGTAAGATAATGTACCAGAAAGAAGGGCACGTTTCCACTGCCGAGTTGGCGCAGATTTTCCGCACTAAAGGTCGCCCCTATTTTGAAGTCATTTCCTCCAGTTACAATGGTTTGAGTGAATATCCGATCGTGGTATCGTTCATGCATTTTGTGAGTGGCTTGACCAATTGTTAGTCTGAAACCAAAGGACCTCCGCAATACGGAGGTCCTTTTTCTTTTTAAAAGTATTTTAAATTAAACGCTAAATCTAAAATTGCAGCTATCACCATCTTGAACTACATATTCTTTTCCTTCTAGTTTGATCAGTCCTTTTTCCTTGGCAGCCACTTCAGAGCCAGCATCAACTAAATCTTTCCAGTTAATAATTTCAACTGCGATAAATCCGCGTTCAAAGTCACCGTGAATTTTTCCGGCAGCTTGCGGTGCTTTCATCCCGCGAGTAATTGTCCAAGCACGGGATTCTTTTGGTCCGGTGGTTAAAAAACTGATTAGGTTTAGGAGTTTGTAAGATTCCAAAATAATATTATCCAAACCAGAATTTTTTATTCCCAGCTCAGATAGGTATTCCTCAGCATCCTCTGGAGATAAATCTGCCAAGTCGGCCTCTACCTTGGCGCAAATAGGCACAACTACTTCGTCTTTTAGTTTTGGTATGTCTGTCTGTTCGTTAATTTTTTCCTCGTCAATATTTAGAAGGTAAATCATCGGCTTGTTTGTCAAAAAATTTAGATACTTTATCAAGCCTTGATCCTCTTCTGTTAAATCCATTTTCCTGAGAGCTGTGCCGTTTTCCAATTCAGGTTTGATTTTTGTTTCCAGTAGCTCAGTTATTTTTCTTAAATCTTTTTCTTCCTTCGATTTTGCGCTTTTTAATTTATCTTTTAGTTTTGGTAAATGTTTGTCAACCGTTTCGAGATCGGCAAAGGCCAATTCGATATCAATTACTTCTACGTCGTGGGCTGGGTCCACTTTTCCGTCTACATGAATAATATTGCCAGTATGGAAGTTTCTTACGACATGGCATATTGCGTCCACTTCACGAATATTGTGAAGAAATTTGTTTCCCAAGCCTTCACCTTTGTGAGCACCCTTGACCAAACCTGCAATATCGACAAATTCGATAGTGGTATGGATTGTTTTTTCTGAACTTGAAAGACTGGATAGCTTTTCGAGTCTTTCATCTGGAACCAAAACTATCCCTTTGTTTGGCTCGATCGTACAAAAGGGATAATTAGCAATATCGATTTGTTTTTTTGTCAGCGCCTTGAAAAGTGTTGATTTACCAACATTTGGCAGGCCGACGATTCCGATTGAGAAAGACATTAAATTAAAATTAAGAATGAAGAATTAAGAATTAAAATTTAATTCTCAATTTTGAAAGACGAGGCTAAGCCTCGCCTTTCATTATAGCATTATATTTACAAAAAGTTTATTCAGCTACTTCAGTCTCTTCCGCTGGAAGAGATGGAACTAACCCAAAGGTTGAAAGAATTTCTTCAAAGTTTTTTCGATATTCGAAATAACCTTGTATTTTCTTTTCGGTGATGTTAAAGGTTGCTCGATAAATATTATCATCTGTTAAAATCAAGATTGTTGGAACCTCGCTATTATTTTTATCCAAATTGATAAAATAAATCATTTTCCCGTGGATGAATTCAAAAGTGTCTAGCGCATCCAGCTCGCCGAAGATTTCCATTTTCTCTTCAATTAGCAACTCTGCAAAATCTGCATAATCAGATTTAATGGTAATTGCGTTGATGAAATCAGTTTGACCGATTGGTTGCAGATAGGCAATGTTTTGTTGCTCTACTCCTTCGTCGCTTTTTATCACTGGAACAACTTTTTCCCAGGTTTTTGGAAAACTAACAAGAAAAGAAAGATTTGGTTCTTCTAAAACGTTCCAGCCACCGGCATTGACTTTGGTTGGAATTTTTCTTGTTTTTTCAAATAGATCAATAACAACGTTTTTACTTGCCAAAGTATCTTTTTCTAGGATCTGAGCTTTTTCTTCAAGTAGTGTTAACTGCGTTTGTAGATCGGCGACTTGCTGCTCCAGCCCTTTTGTCGCGGCAGTTCCACCTTTATTAATTTCTGAAATCTTGTCTTTGGTATAACCGAATACAATTCCAATAATTCCCAAAATAACAACAGCGACGATGATTAGATTAAATAGATGTGTGTCATCTTTTTTCTTCTTCTTCTTCGACTTCTGTGCTATTTTAGGTAAGTTGACCTTTTTCTTGCCTTTTTTCGAGCTTTTCTTATCCCCCTCCTTTTCTAATTCTTCAATTATTTTTTCGACTGCCATACATTTAGGTTATTATTGTAATAAATATGATTTCATTAGGTATGAACATTTTAGCACATATAAAAATTTTGGCAAATTGAGTATTCACAGCTCGGATTATGCTCAAATTGCTATAATTTCTGTAAAAAGCTATAATGTTTATGAGATTATTATTAAGTAAGAAAAAATATGTCTAACATCGGTGATTCAATTGAAGATTTATTATCCGGAAGCTCGAAAACAAAGTTGACCGGAAAACAAGCAGTACCGCAAGATGATGATTCAGATCGAGCATCCTCTACAAAAAGCAAGAGCAAGAAAAAGATTAAATCTGATGATGAGGTTACTTCCGCAGAAAAACTGGAGAGCAAATTATCAAAAATAAAAATTGTAGAAGAGGAAGCCGCTGTGGCTGCAGAGGCAGAAGGATTGGGGGTTCCATATATCGATCTCACTGCTTTTCCGGTTAGCGCAGAATCTTTGCAAACCATTCCGGAAAATGTTTGTGCAGAACAGCAAGTGGTATGTTTTGTAAATACCAGTGAACAAATTAGACTTGCTTCACCAAATCCTAAAAACCCAAAATTGGAAGAGATTAAAAATAGTTTAGCTGAAGCAAATCGGGCGCAAGTGGAAATATATTTAATTTCAAAAAGAAACCTGGATAAACAGCTTGAAAATTATGCTAAACTTCCAAAATATAAAAAAGTGGAAAGAGGCGTATCAATTTCAGAGGAGGAATTGGAAAAATTTAAAACAATTGCAAAAGATATCAAGGCTCTTAATGAGCATGTTCAAAAAGTTGATATGACTGAGTTTGTTACCTTGATTATAGCGGCTTCAATTCAATCTGGATCATCAGATATTCATGTTGAGGCTGAAGACAAAGATGTAAAAATTAGGTTTCGGGTTGACGGGATATTGCATGAAGCTGCCACTATTGAAAAAGAAAAATGGCCAAAAGTGATTGCTAGAATTAAATTATTGTCAGGCTTAAAAATTAATATTACAAGCAAGCCTCAGGATGGACGGTTTACGATTAATTTGGCAAAAGAAAAAATTGATGTCCGTGTTTCATGTTTGCCGACAACTTGGGGTGAAAGTGTGGTAATGCGTTTGCTGAAATCTACTTCTACCAGTCTTGGTTTTGCAGATTTGGGTGTAATGGGCAAGGCGGGCAAAGACTTGAAGTCTCAGGTTGAGAGGCCAAACGGTATGATCATTACAACTGGCCCTACCGGTTCCGGTAAAACAACAACCTTGTATGCCATTTTGAATAAATTAAATACTGAAGGAGTGAAAATTATTACCTTGGAAGATCCGGTCGAATATAAATTGGAAGGAATTAACCAGAGTCAGATCGATCACAGCAAAGGATATTCTTTTGCGGACGGTTTGAAATCAATTTTACGTCAGGATCCAGATATTGTGATGGTTGGCGAGTTGCGTGACTTGGAAACTGCGGATGTTTCAATCAATGCTGCCCTAACCGGTCACTTGGTTGTATCTACAATTCATACCAATAGTGCTGCTGGAGCAATCCCAAGATTTTTGGCAATGAACGTTAAACCATTTTTGCTGGCACCGGCCTTGAATGCAATAATGGGACAAAGGTTGGTTAGAAAAATTTGTGAAAAATGTAAATACGAAGTCAAGCTCAAACCGGAAAATATGGAAAGGGTAAAAGAAATTCTCGAAAAAATTCCTGAAGGGCATGAAGACCGGCCCGATTTAACAAAGATGGTTTTTTATTCAGGAAAAGGATGCGACGCTTGTAACGGTATTGGATACAAAGGCCGAATCGGTATTTATGAAATAATGGCCATGACCAAGGAAATTGAGACGGTGATTCTGGGCGGAAAGGTTTCTGAGTATGACATGCTGGAAATAGCGGTCAAAAACGGCATGATTACAATGGTTCAGGATGGACTGATCAAGGCCCTGAAAGGAATAACTTCGGTGAAAGAAGTATTTAGAGTTAGTGAGTAAATTTTTAATAAAAAAAGAAGAGCGCCAATTGTTGACGCTCTTTTATATTGACTGTCGGTTTACAGCTTGCTTTTCGGTAATTCCAAAGTATTCTCCGCCCTGCGGAATCAATTCATCGGAATCACAGTTTACACAAGAATCAATCATGAAAATATAGGCAATTGATTTGTCTAACGAAAGCTCCTCTAAAACACTTTGCTCCTCTTCGTCAGTGAGTTTGACTTCTGAAAGACACCTTTTACAGATTCTGGTTATTCCAGTTGCGTACTTGTCACAAACAATTAGTACACCGGAAGAAAAATCAAGCTCTCTTACAACCCCCTCTACCATTTTACAAATTTGGCACATAACCATCTCCTCGGCAAGCAACGTACCCGACCATAAATATTACATTAAAAGGAATAAGTTGTCAAGCCCAAATAAAAAATGCCCATTTGGGCACTTTTTTATCTATTTATCTAAGTAATGGAAGTGTTTCACGACCAGGCTCATGTGGATCACCAAGCCTCTTGGCAATCATAACACCAAGTCTCTCTATAATCTCTAAAAATTCATCATTTATTTCAATTTCGCCTTTAGCGTTTTTTGCTCCAGGATCAGGTAAATATACAACATTTCCATCAATTCCACGAAGTCTTTCATCGTCCTCTTCTTCAGGCGTTACAATAAAATCTGCTTTAGCCCCTTCTCTTGCTTTGCGTGTATTCAGCGTTGCATCAATTGTCACTACCCTAATTGTTCCTGTTTTATCTTTATATTCAACAAAAGCATCCACTCCATGATAAATATCTAAATGGGTTTTCAATCTGTCATCTGCAACGGCTGTATAATATTTCAATTCAAAATTAGGGTCCTCAGGATCAATCCCAAGTCCATCCTCAATTGCGATTAATAACTCTTTTGGAAAATATAAATCTTTGCCATCTGGAGAGTCATACTCTCGAATATCTTCCCACGGTTGCATTTGTTTTATTTCCTTCATTGCATCTGGTCTATTTTTGTGTGGCATTATCTGCTGACCACGTCCTTTGGTCATAGACAAAGTTCTATAGTACTTAGAATTTTTGCTACTTATTTGTCCCAATAATCTGGCTTCATACAGTCCGCCAGTTGTATCATGTGCCATAAATTTAAAATGTTATTTGTCTTTTATCTATATCTAAATTTTTAATCTCAATTTTGTATATCCTTATTTTAGCATTTTTAAGATATTTTTCCAAGCCCAATCCCCATTCTACAAAACAAACTGTATCTTCTCTGCCAAAATATTCCAGGGCTCCAATGTTTTCCAGATCCGCTAAACCTAATCCTCTGTAAGTATCAATATGAATTAATTCTTTAACTTTTAACTTTGAACTTTCAACTTTATAAACTTTTAATAGTACAAACGTCGGACTGGTAATATTTTTTTTAATTCCAAATCCTTTCGCCGCGCCTTTCACAAAAGTAGTTTTACCGGCGCCAAGATCTCCAATCAAAAGTACAACTTCGCCACCTTTCAGGGTTTTGGCGAATTTTTTTCCAAACTGAATTGTTTCCTTTTCATTCTTTGTGACGGTATTCATACTATTACCTTTTACCTTTTACCTAAACAAGCTCCCACTGCGGGTCAGCCCTTAAATTGAACGGCTCTGTAAAATTTTTATTTTTTATATGATAATAAGCTGCCATTCCGATCATGGCTGCGTTGTCTCCGGTTAGTTTTATATCAGGAATTAGTAATTCTAGGCTTTCCTTCTTTGCAGAATCTGTTAATGCATCACGAAGTGCAGAATTCGCAGCGACTCCACCGCCGAGAATTAAGGTTTTAGCATTATATTCTTTTGCAGCTTTGATTGTTTTTGAAATAAGCACGTCAATCACCGCTTGCTGAAATTCTCTGGCCATTTCGGCTCGTGCCTCGTCAGATTTTTTCTTTGTGTCACGCCAGGCGTAAAGTACAGCGGTCTTTAGTCCTGAAAAACTCATGTCAAAGTCATTTGATTTAATCATTGGTCTTGGTAGCTTAACTTTTAACTTTGAACTTTTACCTTTTACCTTATCCGCTTCGCGAGAAATTGCTGGACCACCCGGATATCCCAATCCTAAGATCTTTGCCGCTTTGTCAAAAGCTTCACCGGCCGCGTCGTCCCTTGTTTCTCCAATCAATTTGTATTTCAAATAATCTTTAACTAAAATAATTTGTGTATGTCCACCTGAAACCACTAAGGCAACTGCTGGAAAAGTGAGTGGTGAGTGGTAAGTGGTGAGTGCTGAAATCAAATGGCCTTCGATGTGATTAACTTTAAGTAAAGGTTTGTTGAAGGCGTAAGCCAAGGCCTTTGCGGTTTCAACGCCGATCATTAGAGAGCTGACAAGTCCCGGGCCGGCCGTTACAGCAATATAATCAATTTTCTTCCAATTGCATTTTGCGGTTTTGAGTGCGCTTTCAATTATTGGCAGAATTTTTTCTACGTGAAGTCGTGCTGCCACTTCCGGTACAATTCCGCCATATTTAGCATGAACCTTTTCTTGGGAAGAAATAGCGTTTGATAGGATTTCAAAAGCACCTTTGCTGTTTTCAACAACAGAGGCGGCAGTTTCATCGCAAGATGTTTCAATTGCCAGTATTTTCATATTTATAATACAATCATTGCATTTTTCGGCGGTTTTGTAAATATTTTGTTATCAGAAAAACAGGATTTAAATCCTGCTCTTCTGGTGACCCCACGGGGAATCGAACCCCGATTTTCAGGATGAAAACCTGATGTCCTAACCGTTAGACGATGGGGCCGGAATATATTCCAGCTTTTAACTCACTTCGAACTTTACCTGACTTTTTGATTTGCCGTTCCCTTCTTAACGCGTCAGTTTTAGTCTGGTAAATTTCGGAATAAATTAACTTATAAGGAACTCTCGCTTTTGTAGATTTTGTCTTTCCTCTATTATGCCCAGAAAGTCTTTTGGATATATCTTCAGTCATTCCTATATAAAGAGTTTTATCTTTCTCACTTTGTAAAACGTAAACATGAAACATACATAATAATTTACCTGGATGTCCGGCGTAGCCGGATGCGGCTTCGCCGCAAAAACCTGATGTCCTAACCGTTAGACGATGGGGCCGTAATCTATTTGTCTAAATTCGTTATTTTGGCCAGTGAATTGTGCTGTGATAATAACAAATTGTTTCGAAACGGTCAAGTTTGTAAGCCTTGACCTCTCGATAAACTCGAGATCTTGACAAAACTATTATTGTTTGTTAATATAGATTGTTAGTAGGGTTTATCAATTTGGCTGAAATGGAGGAATCCAATGCATAACTCAAACAAAACTGAAGTCTGTAACCGTATTTCCATGTTGTTCTTCATCGCCGCCTTGATCGGCCTGATCACTTATGTCTCCACTTTTGTCTCCGGTTCCGGTTCGAGCATGTCATTTGGGAACTGGGTTATTACTGAGGTGGTGCTGGTGGGTATTGGCGCAGGATTGAGAGGCCTTGGCGTGATGCGGAAGAAACAGCCAAAGGCTTAACAACAAGTAATTCCGTCCCCCGCAGTGCGGTGGGGCGGATTTTTTATTATGCTAATTAAAAATATCAAAAAATCGTCTCCATGATAGGAAACGATTTGATTCTTTATGCACCAATTGCTTCTGGTAGCAGGATAGGTGCTTTTTTGGTTTCCAGCAGGCCTTGAGTTGTTTCGCTGAATTCTCTCAAAAACCCGGAAGGCAAGAGCAACATCTTCTTGTCACTGATTTGTAGTTGTGTACCGAGAACAACTCCCGGCTGAAGTAGCTGTCCGCAAACCCTGACCGTCGGTCGTGCATCCATAGGGGATTCCAATGATACATCCAGCTTGTCAATCGCACTGGGGTTTGTCAGTCCCATACGTAGCTTAGCGTCATTGAATGCATATCGCTGAACCATGCCCTTTACAAAAGTGCCGTCGGGTTTGTCCTCCACACATGCTTCCAGATGGCGCGTGATTAGCTCTTTCATTGCTTCGGGACTGGGAATAAGTACACGCAGAGTTTGCTCTCCATCAGTCAGAAAAACAATAGAGCTGGACTCAAGAATATTCGGTACACTTTTACCGATTGAATTGCCCTTTGAGGTTCCTGAAAAGCTAAATAGACCAACTCCGCTGAATGTTCCGGAATAACTTGATCGACCGCTCTCGGCAACAAAATGCTCAATCCGATATGGTCGCCAGGCCTGTTCAGGGACAAGCTCCTCTTCTAGAACGGGAAAGTCTGCCACTGAGACATTTTCCATCTTTTGCAATAAAGTGATGATTCCCTGTGACTGCTCATAGTCAAGGGCGTTGTTGGTCAAAATTTTGTTTTTCGCTCTCTGAATCCATGGTTGAAAAAGAAGAAACCAACCAGATATAACTAATCCGAAAACACTGATAGTGAACCCAAAAAGAAAAACGTTGTTAGGTATTGGAATTAAAAATTCGTCTAATAGTACAAACAAGACCATAACAACAACAGTGAATAGGAATGTACTAAGAATAAAGTACCATATAGTATCGGAGTTCAAGTTATTTAGTTTTTTCTTTGCATATATTGATAACTCTGGTTTCCTTATTTTAGGCATGTTTTTTCTCCATTTTGAGTGATTTTTACCATAGATATTATTGTAAACGATCAACAGCATATATTATACTATTT
>JABMRF010000017.1 GCA_013202715.1 Candidatus Kuenenbacteria bacterium | reverse complement strand
GAATAAACCCTGCGTTTTGGATTTCTTCATACAAATCCTGATACTTCTCGTCAACAAAACCTAAAAAATAGTATGCTTTTTTTACATAGTATTTTTGTAACAAGTATTCTCGAAACTTTACCAAGTCTACTTGCCAAGCCGGCTCGTCCGAATTAGTGCCCAAATATAAATTTTGTCCATCAACAAAAGCTAAATTATTTATTTCTTTTTTGTTAACACTCATATTATTTTTCAATAACTTTAGATCAGCATATAAATTATAGCAAATATAGCAAAATTTAGCACTATTGACAAAACAATAACAGTGTTATATAATTACACGAATCAGATCTTTTCAATCCAAGGAGGATACAACAATGAAAGAAACCATTACATGCAACAACCTTATTCGTCGACAAAGCGCCGATTCGTGTTTCTCACACTATGAAGAAGAAAAACTGCTGGTCGACCTGGTCAAGGAAAACTTTCACCTGGCCAAGCCCGGCAACAGAGACGGTGTGGTCCTGGTTCCGGTACCGCCGGAAGGGTTCTTCACCGGTATCGTAGATGTGACCCGAGACACTAAACTGGGAGTACTTTTTCAGGCTCGAAGCAAAGACGAAGATCCGTACATCAAGGTGCTCGCGATGAGCCGAAATAAGTTGCCGGCCAAGGCGGTGGAGATCGTTCTTTATCACCGCGATGTCTTGGCGGAAAACAATGAAAATTCGTCCATCGCAGACTGGGAGATCGTCTCGATAAACGCACGAGCGACCGAAGAGCCGGAACCTCAGAACCCGGTCAGCATGGCCAGGAACTTCCTGGATTTGCCCGGCGGAACCAAGACCGAGTACACGGCTGAGGAGTTCGCTCGCGCGATCATCTACTGGTCAACCAAGGCGATGTGCGCCTGATCCCTCAATCAACTCAAAGACCCGACAGTCTTATTGTCGGGTCTCTTTTTTTATTAAAATGCTGTGTAACTACTCAATATTTATCTCTAATAAACGCAATAACTTCACGGTCGTGGTCTACCATTTTCAATTTTCCCATATCTTCAATATCAAACCAATCCATTGCTTGACCTTCGCCCTGTGTTAGTTTGATCGAATCATTATATTCCTCCATGTAAACGTACTTTTTGGATTTAACATTTTCATATTTAAATTCCTGGGTCATAATCAAATTCGGATTTTGCGGCGTATAATCAAGTTCTTCTTTTGATTCTCTTGCCAATGCCTGCTCCGGTGTCTCCCCTTTCTCTATTCCGCCACCAAAAAAGGCCCAAAAATCTGGCAGGCTTTTTGCGTCGCTTGATCGGTGTTGAAGAAGAATGCGTTTTTCTTTATCAAACAATAAGATGAGGGATACGTCTCTTTTCATATTGTTTTGTTACGTAGTAGGGTTGTTTTATATATTACTTTTTCGCAACTTTAGCATACAAATTCTTCTGAAAAGCGAAAAAAATTGTTCGAATATCATCTACGCTACCCAAAGATTGTTCCGCATTGGCAATAGCGTGATATTTCAAGTTTAACAAAATTGGCAATTTCTCTTCATCAAGCTCTTCAACGCCCTTTTCTTCATATTTTGACAAAACAAAACCTAAAAACTCTTTTTGCTTTTTATCTAATCCTTTGAATATTTTATTTCTTGATTGTTCAACTCTCTCCACCCTTGAAATTGGCTGATTCAAGAAGGAGATGTAATTTAACACATCAAATAAGTCACTTTTTTCTGCATCAATCATTTTTCTTAATATTTCTAATTCTTCCCTTCCATAACCGACCTCAGCTATTTTCTCCAAAAAAACTTTTCGTGTTGTTGGATTTGACCAAATCTTTCTCAATTCCGATTCACTCTTAAAAAATTCTGGCATAGCATCAAACATATTGTTCATAAAATCCTTAACTGAAATTGGCTTCCCATCAGCACTCCAAAACGAAGTTGTAATCATATGTTGGATTTCCCGTTCTTTTCCATCACGTAATTTTATTTTTAACTTTTTCTTTGGCTCTTCAGTTTCTTCCATTTTTTCAACCATCTTTTTTGATTCTCTTTCCTTTTTCTTTGTTGATTCTTTTTCAGTAGTTTCATCTATCGGGTCGCCATCCCATTCCGGATCAGAAAAATGTTTATAAGCATCCACAAAGTCATAAATTGTAAAATACTCTTTACCATCAAAAAGACGCGTACCCCTACCAACAATTTGTTTAAACTCAATCATTGAATTTACTGGTCGCATAAGAACAATGTTTCTGATATTTCGTGCATCTACGCCAGTTGAAAGTTTTTGCGAAGTAGTTAGAACTGTTGGAATTGTCTTTTCATTATCCTGGAACTCACGTAAAAATTGTTCTCCACGTGCTCCATCATTTGCCGTTACTCGAACGCAATAATTTGGATCCTTACTTTCTTTTTTCTGATTAACAAGCTCTCTCACTGCCATTGCATGATCTTGGGTAGCGCAAAAAATTATTGTTTTTTCATTTTGGTTTATTTCATCCATTAATACTTGAACCCTTTTTGCCTCACGTTCTTTTATTGTAATAATCCTATTAAAGTCAGGCTCTTCATAAATTTTCCCTTCTTCTACTTCTCCTTCGACAATTTGATCATCAGAAGTATAAACATATTCATCAAGGGTTGTTTGAATTCTTTTCACCTTGAAAGGCGTCAAAAATCCATCATTCACACCTTCTTTTAGTGAGTAAGTATAAACTGGCTCACCAAAATATTTGTATGTATCCACATTATCTTTTCTTTTGGGCGTAGCAGTTAAACCAAGTTGAACCGCCGGAGAAAAATGTTCCATAATTCCACGCCAATTACCCTCGTCATTCGCTCCGCCCCGATGACACTCATCGATAATAATAAAATCAAAAAAATCAGATGGATAATCGCCAAAATATGGAGTACCGTCCGGACCACTCATAAATGTTTGAAAAATCGTAAAAAAAACGCTCCCACTTTTTGGAACGCCACCTTTTTTACGGATATCTAGTGGATTAATTCGAACAAGAGCATCTTCATCAAAAGACGAAAATGAATTAAAAGCCTGATCTGCTAATATATTTCTATCGGCCAAAAACAGAATTCTTGGTCGCTGTCCACCATCTGGATTCAGGCTCCATCTAGTCTGAAAAATCTTCCACGCAACTTGAAAAGCTATAAAGGTTTTTCCTGTTCCTGTAGCAAGCGTAAGTAAAATTCTATTTTTGTTCTCCGCTATGGCATCAAGTGTTTTATTAACTGCAATTTCTTGATAATATCTCGGTCTTTTTGTTCCACCTATGTCTTCAAATGGTTGATTTGCAAATATATCTTTCCATTCATTTTGACGAGAAAAAGTTTTATTCCATAATTCATCAGGCGTTGGGAATTTATCAATTTCCACCTCTTTCCCTGTTTTCATTGAAATTTCATAAATTTCTTTTCCATTTGATGAGTAGGTATAGTCAATATTAAGTTTTTCAGCATAAGCTTTTGATTGTGCTACGCCTTCTCCGACTTCCAGCTCATCTTTTTTTGCTTCAATTACTCCAATTTTTTTATTTTTATACACCAAAATATAGTCGGCGATCTCCGGCCTACTTCTTTTCCCGCCGGTTTGGATTTTGCCGTCGGTAATGCGAAATTCGCGCAGAATTTTTGATTCTCCTTCGCCCCAACCAGCTTGTATTAATTTTGGGTCTATGTATTCGGCTCTTGTTTCTGCTTCGTTCATATATTTTATTAGTTGAAATAGTTATTTACAGCATCTTCAAATTGTTCAATAAATATCTGTTTAAAATAAGAAATATTATTTATTTCATAAAATAATAGACTCGCTTTTTTATACTCTTTTACATCAACTATTCTGTAAGAAAGCGGGATAGAATTATTTGCCAAAAGTATAGCATTAGACATCATTCTTGCTGTTCGCTTATTTCCATCCTCAAAAGCTTGAATATATGAAATTAAAATTAAAGACAAGAAGACCTTTTCAAAAAAAGAATTCTTTTTATTTATTAAATTAGTCATTTCTTGCAAAACCTCTTTGAGCTGAAAACTATTTTCTAAGGGTTTATATTTTGTACCTACAATACCAACAATTCCATTTCTAATATTTCTAGAAATACCAAGATCTTTAGTTAAAACTCCGTGAATATACTCAATATCAGAATAGTCTAACTCTAAAAATCTTTGCTTGTTCTGAATAGCCTCATTAAAAGCATCTTTATGATTAAGAATCATTTGTGTTTCCTCTTTAGTTTTACCCTCTTCTTTTATATTGTCTCTTATTAAAGCTTCTGTACTTAAAAGAGAATAAGTATTTCCTTCTATTTCTGAAGATTTCCAAGAAAACTCAATCATAATTCTCTCGAATTCTTTATTAATAAGAGTCTGACTATTATATTTTGAAAAATTCCTTATAAACTCATTATGCAAATTTTCTAATTTCTTTTTTTCTTCTTTATTAAAAATATCACCTTCCAAAATCTTAAAAATTTCAAAATTAAAACTTTCTTTTATTTCTCTTTTAACATATGGAATAGAAAAATATTTTTCAACATCAACCTCCTTCAAAATTTCATGAGCTGTAGATAAAGAATAGATTGTGCTTTTCCCCATACCTTTTTTTAATATCAAAAGTTTTTCTTCTAATTCTTTTAAATCTCTTTGCAAGGTCTTTCTATCAATATCCACACTTAAAAAAGACAAAATATCAGATACTGATACTTCTATCTTGTCTTCTACAAAAGAAGTTATTTTAGCTTGTCTTTCTTGTTTTTTATTCATATTTAAACTATATCATTAATTGCGACATTTTTCAAGTCTATTTGCGACATTATATTCTTAAATTTGCGAATAACCTACTATTTAAGCCATTTCATTGCGACATTTTATTTGCACCATTGCGACATATTACAACTCCCCCTTAAACGCCTTCTTCAAAACCGCTTTCTTCAGCTCCTCCAAATCTGATAATTTTTGTTTATAAATTGTTTCTAGTTTTTGTGTTTTAGCAGATAGGATGTCAAGTTTTGTAACGATAGCTTTTTGTTCGGTGAGAGATTTTGGAAATGTAATAAATATATTTTTTACTTCACCGTCATTTACAGCGGGGTAACTTGCGCCCTTTTGCATTTTTTCCATTTGCTTATTAAATCCATGAGTTAAAAGAAAATAGTATATCAAATTATTATTCAAAAAATCTTTTGCTCGTAAAACAAAATATCCCGTACTACAAACTTGATTATTATATTCTTCTGATATTAATGCAACCCTACTATGCGTTGGTCTGACAGTGGCAAAAATCACATCGTTTGTTTTAACTAATTTCCTTGCTCGACTTGGAGCATTTTTTCCCACTAACAAAGTTGCATTTTCAATTTGTTTAGTATCCTTGTTGACACTCGACACATCAAGATAAATAAATTCTTCATTTGGTTTTTTTGTTGGATCAATTGTTTCAGTCTTCTGGAGAACCTCACCAATTCTTTTTTCCTCCCAGTCCTTACCCGGATTTGCAAAAACACTCTGCAAATACGATTCAAAAAGTTCTTTAGCATTTTGAAGATTTTTTTCCGCATTTTCTTTCGCCTTCGCAACATCTGCAAAAACCTCATCCAAAATTTTTACGATGCGGTGTTGTTCGGGGAGGGGTGGGAGAGGGATTGGGATTTGTTTCAATGTTGATCCTGAAATCTCCCTAAATGTTGCCCCTCCTCCAAGTTTATTTAGCAATTCCGTATTAAATTTTAAAAAATAATATAAATACTTATTATAAACATCTTTTCCACAAATAAAACTTCTACATCCTTGATTAGTAGCAATCTCAACTTCAGATATTGCAACATAGCCAATTGGAGCACGAGAAGACAATACAACTGACCCAATTGGTAGTAATTTTGCTGATGACTTTTCCAAACCTTCCTGAGAAATCATTTTCGCGGATTCATCAATTTTACCGTCCTGAATTTTCCCAAGATCTTTTGGAGTTATCCAAGCAATTTCATTTTTCCAGTATTCTAAAACTTGAGTTTTTGGAGTACCACCACCTACTACCATGCAAACTTCACCAAGTTTTTTTGTTTGCCAATTAGTTTTCATAATTATTCAATTATTTGAGAAACTTCCCAGTCAGTAAAATCATTATTAATTTCTACTTTGAAAGAAATTGATTTATCTCCATGTGAGTCTTTAAATTCTGTTATTGCATAAGAGTAACCACTTTTATCAGAAGTTAATAATCCAATACAGTAAACCACTTCAAAATTATGTCTTCCCTTAATGTTCTCCCTTATTTTATTGCGATAAACAATGCCTGCACCATCAAAAAATACAACCAACCATTTATTTTTTGCATATTCGTTACCTTTTTCAATCTTTAAATTTATCCTTTTAATTATTCGAGCTTCTCCTTTTGGTAACTCATCAAATAAATTTTCTAATGCAGAAACATGCTCCGTCTGAATTATTCTTCCAGTATTTTTATCTACAATAAAGCCATCACCATATGGATCTTCTGCAAACGTTATTCTCTCACCGTTCAATTGTCTTAAAACAACACACAGCAACCAATTTGCCCATGCCTCTCTTGGTCTCAAAGAAAAATTTACAAATGGCTTACCCTTTATTAAAAAGTTGGGATCTTTAACATAAGGCTCCATATCCTTTAACGCAATTTTAAAATCTTTAATGAGGTTAATTTCCTCGACTTTCATTGTTTCTTTATTTATTTCCATTTATCTTTTTTTCTTTTATAGTTTTAAAAATACTTACGTGATGAGAAAATTTCTTTTTTATCCTAATATAATATCCGTGGTGTCTATGTAACCTTAATTCCATTATACGATCAGAATATACCTTGATCTTTTTCCCCAAATGTTCCCCGTCACAAAGTTCACCCCATATCTCCCACTGATCTAAAACTGGTTCTTTTCTAAAGATACGAACTAAATATTTTTTCTTATCTTCTAATAACTTATAATCAACCTCCAGACCATCATACTTTCGCTTACATAATTTCAAGCCATGAATAACAATGTCTGGCTTTTTCAAGTATCGCTTTTTTCCTTCTTTTGCTAGCTTATCTGCCACTTTATTAAATTTTCTTCTCAAATATTTGATTTCTACCGAACAATAAGTTTTATCTGATATTTTTTTTCTTGTTTTATCAATCTTATCCAAAAGAAAACGATTTTTTATAGCTTTGCCTTCATAATTATACCATTTATTCTTTCGCCACTCTCTTATCTTGTACGGACTGGTCTTTTCTTGATCATTTAAGCTAAATCTATCAGTTGTGATTATAATAGTTTGTACATTTCTTAAATCATTCCCATGCTCCTCAAATAATCTTAATAGCTCATACATCCCTTGCAAAATGGCTTCCAGTTCTAGCCGCTCGATATTAGATCCCTCGTATTTTCCTATAGATTTAGTGATCCTTTCTAACGCTACTTCTTCTGGAAACACTATTTCATAACCTATGCCTCCACTATTTTTTGAGTCGTAATCCATAGCGCCATCACAATGAACATAAAGGGCATATGGATTACTGCGTGCAACATTCATTTTATAAATATTTACTAATTTCTCTTATAATTTCAGCTCCCTCTCCCTCCAATTCTTTTAGTTCCGCCAAAATCTCCTTCGGTTCACGCAAAACAACCTCATCACTCTTAATTGGATTCTTCACCGACAAATCAAAAGTTTTTTGCTCAACATCTTTCACATCAAGCGACCATGAATTTTCACTATCCTTTTTGGTCTTTTGTAATTCCACAAACTCCGCCAAATCATTTTCATTTAGAGGATTGCCCTTACCAAGATTGCGATCAAGATTAAGCTGATAAAACCAAACCTTTTTTGTTGGCGCTCCTTTTTCAAAAAATAAAACTACGGTTTTTACTCCAGCTCCTTGGAAAGCGCCACCCGGTAAATCCAAAACTGTGTGCAGATTACAATTTTCAAGCAGAAGTTTGCGAAGTGAAACACTCGCATTATCTGTATTTGAAAGGAATGTGTTTTTTATAACAATACCGGCACGACCTTCAGCTTTGAGGATTTTTATAAAATGTTGAAGAAAAAGAAAAGCGGTTTCACCGGTTTTGATAGGAAAATTTTGTTGAACTTCTTTTCGTTCTTTTCCGCCAAAAGGCGGATTCGCGAGAATGATACTATAACGATCTTTTTCTTGAATATCAGTCAAATTTTCTGATAACGTGTTTGTACGTTTAATATTTGGAGCTTCAATCCCATGTAATATCATGTTCATAATTCCAATAATGTACGGAAGTGAAATTTTCTCCTTTCCATAAAATGTTTTATGTTGAAGAATATTCCAATCCTTAGTAGACAATTCCTCTCTATTTCCACTTAAATAATTGAAGGCCTCTACTAAAAATCCTGCTGATCCACATGCACCATCATAAATTGTATCGCCAATTTTTGGAGCCACGATTTTGACGATAGTTTTGATAAGTGGTCGAGGCGTATAATATTGCCCGCCGTCTTGACCTGCATTACCCATACCTCTAATTTTACTTTCATACAGATGCGACCATTCATGCTTTTCTTCTTCAGTACGAAAATGCAAATTATCAATAATATCCAAAATATTGCGTAATGAATACCCACTTTGAATTTTGTTTTTTAATTCACTAAAAATTTCTCCAATTTTATATTCAACAGTATCAGAATTTTCCGCTGAAATTTTAAATTTCTTAAGATAAGGAAATAGTTTAATATTCACAAAATCTCTCAAATCATCGCCATCCAATGCTTTATGATGATCCAATTTACCAACAATGTCTTTCGGACATGCCCACGAACCCCATCTGTATTGTGGTTCAAGAATATAACTATATTTTTTACCAGCAAGCGCAGCTTCGGTCTTTTTTGTTTCCTCTAAATCATCGAGGTATTTCAAAAAAAGAATCCAAGAAGTTTGCTCAATATAATCAAGCGCGCCTCCAGCGTTATCCGCTCGAAGAATGTTGTCAATATTTTTTAATGATTGTTCGAACATAGTAATTTATTTAGATTATTATGACTCTAATATAGCAAATTTACAGGATCAAGTCAATTTCAAAAAAAAGCCGTAGCTATGCAGCTACGGCTAAAAATTCATAAACTTAAAATTCATGAGATACAACACTGGCAATCTTTAGCTTAACCTCTCAATTCCTGTACTTGCTCCTCATTGACCGAATCAAGGATTGTGCCATTCTTGAGGTGAGTTGCCAGATTGGTGCCAAACATTAAACTCTAGATATGGGTTTTATTCAACTGTGTGTGATGCTTTTTTATAAACATACACATAGACAGTTGTCGAATCTCCTCCGCCGGATCCACCGTCAACTCCCAATACTTCAATAAAATGCAGCTCAACTGATCGTGCAATAATTTCTGACTCGGCATTCATGAAAATCCAATGATCCTCCTGCTCCCTAACTTGATGATCGCCAAAAAGCCTTTTGCGTGGGTCTCTAGCAATCCCGAAATACCAATCTGAATATACGCCACCTCTGATGCCAATATGCTCTTTCATCGCATCAATAATCTTATTTTGCATAATTCTACGTCATTTGTAAGCTTTTAACTCCACAGCACGACTAACTTGCCATTCTCGTTAAACTGAACCCTAAGATAAACTCAAGTCCATACTACCATTTTACAATAATAGTTCCATATTCCAAAAACAAGATAAATTCGATTTGTTTTATTCAATTTTAGTAAAAAAAATGGTGTCGTGAAATATTACTTCGAATATTAAATTTAAACTGTGGATAAGTTTTATCTAAATTTCAATAAAAAAAACACCCTCCCCTTAAGATGTCCTTCACTATAACTAACCCCACAAACACCACTATCCCCCCTTTTCCACTATCCTCACCTCACCACCAACCAACTCAATCTTTTCTTTGTAGGAAAGACCTTTTTTATTTCCAACCGCAGAATAATCAAAACCACGCGCATCAAACTCTTCACGAAGAGCGGTAAGGTAGGCACTGCGCGAAGTTGTCCAGCCCGAGCTACCAACTTCTCGATTGAAGGATTCAATAAGCTGATCATCAGTCTGGGCTTGAAACCTGGCCTGATAATCCCTACTGGCGATATCACCCAAAAATCTTTCAATTATCTTCGTTTTTATTTCACTCGGAAAAAATTTCACAGTTTTTAAATCTTTGATATCGTGCCACCCTAGAATGTACCTGTTATCTTCCGATTGTCTTTCTTTTTCAGGACTTCCCAATTTCAGATCGCCAGAGTGTTTTGATACCAAATATATGTATTGAGTACGTTCGTCGAACTCACTATTGACTTGCCATAACAATTTACCTACCTCAATTTCCAAACTTGTCTCTTCCTCAATCTCCCGAATCAACGCGCTAATGTTGTTTTCATTTTCTTCGACGCTTCCACCAGGCAAAACAAAATAGTCTTCATCAGGTTTTATCCTGTGCATCAATAGAATCTTTTCCGACTCGATAATAATAGCTGAAACTCTTTTGTTTGCCATGATTGTTTTTGGTGATTTTATTTAATGAAACTTAATTCAGCCACCTCCATTTTACCATACTAAATGCCGACAATCAACCTCCTTCCCCTAATTTTACACCAAAGAATAATGTATAATGGATTATGTATTATGGAATATGGAACAAAAAAACCGCCCCCTCAAACAATCCTCCAAAAAACAATTACGCTATCCCACCCATCAACTATTGACATTATCATACTTTGTCTGTACAATTACTTGATACATGATCATTCGAAAAACTGTTGCAAACTATCTCTCGGCCCTGCTCGAGACCTACGGAAGGAGTCGCTATGACCGCACAAAAACTTATTTTTTCCGAAACTGCTGACTCATTTGAGATTTCAGGATCAGCTGATATCCTCATCTTCAAAAATAACGGCGATATCCTGGCCGGCAGGCCCTTTCCTGTGCGTTGCGCGATTGGTCTCATACAGCCATTGTTGGTATCCAGCAGGACGGCCAACAGATAGTCTTGCGCTGGAGACAGTCCGAAGTGGAACAAAAGACACTCCTTGGCTTATTTGAGCCCGATCACGAAAAATGGCTGAAAAAAATCAGACCGCTCTACCAATAACCGCTGAAACGGAAACACATAAACAGCTCCGAGCTCAACCACCCGGAGCGCCTGCCTGCCAAAGGCAGGCTTTTTTTTAATGCTTTATAATAAAAAAAACCGGTACCATTTAGCACCAGGTAAACACCCCTCACGCAAGACGCCTGCATGCCTTCGGCATGTAAACCTGCCGAAGGCAGGGCTTGTGTTGCTATTCAATGTCAATTTCCAAATATTTTAATTATAATTTTATAATTATTTATCATTTTTACTTTCTTGTTCAATTTTTTTATAATCTTCTCCGGAAGATAAATAATTCTCATCACTAACAACGCTTTCCCCTGTTGCCTGCTCCAGTTGTTCTCGCGCGCCTCGAGCAATACCGCCACCCTTTTGAGCAGAAACCGCGTTTTCATCATAGCCCTGTGATTGGTCTTTTTTGGCAATACGAGTAGTTGAAAGCTCGGCTAAAGCGGTAAAAACCAATTCTGCTTCATTCATCGCGTCACGCAAATTTTCTTTATCAAGTTTTTTCAATTTCTTATGCTGTTTTGTTGTTAAACCACTCCACTCTTGATGAATTATATTTGTTAATTTCGCATATTCCATACCTGAATTCACTCCGCTCCCATCCCAATAATCTGTTAATTTATTACGAATCTCTTGGCCACGCATTCTTTGTTCAATCCACTTTTCCGGCGCGCCCATTTTTTGCCAGGTTGTTCTAGCTCTATTAACTGCTAACTCTGGATTAGCAATTTCCTGTAATCTTTCATAACCAACTTTGGCTAACCACACCTTAAAAGGTTCTGCTTTTTTAGAAGGAATAGATTGAATTAAACGAAAAATTGTTTGTACATTAGCTACGTCAGTCAAATATTTTTTGCCATCTTTAGCTAATAATTTCAGTTTGTCACAGTTTGTGACAATCTCGCTCCCCTCTCTTTTTAAACGCCCTTTAAGTGTAGTCCAATAACTTTGGGCTTTTTTATAATCTTTTTGTCCAGTTAAAATTGAAATGATATCAATCACTGAAAAATACCATTTATCATCTTTTTCTACCCATTTTCTACGGACAGGAAAATCCTCGAAAAGCACAATTGCTTTTTTGTTTTTATTTTCATCAACCATATTTTTATTTTATATTTTAATTATTTTTAAATCTTGTTTTATTTGCTTCTTGTTTTTATTCTATCAAATCCACCACATCAAGTCAATCAAAAAAAATCAGCACCATTTGGTACTGGGTATACGCCCCTCATGCGAGGCGTCTGCCTACCGCAGGCAAGTTTTGTGTTTATTTAACCCAATCTATCCAAAATCATACCTTCTACTTCTTCAGGAAAAAATTGCACTTGAATCAACTCATCCGAATCCAACCAAACCAGCTCATAAGAATTACTGGCCGAATTTCCCTCCGCCTCCTCTCCACCGAGCGCAACCTTCCCAGAAAAATCATCAACCAAGAAAAAATGTTCGATCAAGTTAGTTATTTTATTTTCAAATTCGAAAAGCTTCGCGCCAAGGACCACCTCTAGCCCTGTTTCTTCCTGAGCCTCACGCACCGCTGTCTCTTCAACCGTTTCACCGTCCTCAACTATCCCACCAGGAACAACATAATACTCCTTGCCATCACGAATTCGATGCATCAGTAATATTTTTTTGTCTTTGATAATTATTGTTGCCGCCCTCTCTCTCAGCGGCTTATTTAATGTTGTCATATGGTTATCTTACTAAAATTTGCGAGAAAAATCAATAAAAAAGCCCTGAAGTACATGCTTGTCTGCCTTTGGCAGTCATCGCATGACTTCAGGGTAAACCCGAACCACAATGGGTCCGAGGCAAAATTCTCATCAAAACCAAATACGAACTAGTAAGTCAGCGCCGTTTCTTGCTCATCCGTTGAAAAATCAATTTTCAACTCCTCAAGATTGGGAATTGGGACCAAGGGCTGATCTATTGTTTCAAGAAGAATAGCCGGCCGATCATCCGGGGTCATCAGTAAAATCCTTTTTACCATTTCAAAATCAAAATTCTCTCCATCCCACGTCCTTTGCACCACCAGTCTTGCCAAATTCGCAACAAATATTGCGTCAGATTCAAAAACTCTCTCCCGCCATGATAACTTTTGGTAAAACGCATACCATGCCACCATCTGGGGATCATGATTTAAATCTTTCGCCTTGAACATCTGACGAGTCTTGTCACAAAAAATAAAGCGCTGGATAGCATGACGAACCTCGTGAAAAATCACATACCAAAAGTAAAGTATTCCGAATTCAGAGTAACGCTCAGCGAGCTTTGCCATAGCACCGTCTTTATTATTAATAATAAAGCACCAGGGCCTTTTGGTTCCGTCAGCAAGAGTATCATTACATCCGGCATCAAACGCACAACTCGGTATTGGCTCTTTGCCATCGGGACTAACAACGTAATCTTGTACTTCACATCTCTCCAATTGAACAAAAACCATGTCAACCGACAAAACACCAAAACCAACTTCTGCAAAATTATCTGCCAAAAATCGATGGATATCAACTACCTTTCCGCTTTTCTCAGCTCCACCAAGAAGATGCATGATTACCTCCTGCGCCCTTCGTAGCTTTGAGTAGCAAAGCGAAGAAGGGCTTTTTCGATGAACAATGATTAAAACATCTTACAAAAGAAATAACTTTTAGTCAAGGCGCGCTCGCGTTATATGGGTATAAATTAAGAATAAAGAATTAAGAATTTTGGCAGAATTAAACAAAAAAATCCCGCTATTTACGAATAGCAGGACTGTCACTTTCAAAACTGATCAATTGTTTGACGCAAAAAACCGAACACCACATCAATCACCCGTTCATATTCAGCCGGCTTCAAGCCATCCAACCGAATCTTGGTATGCTCAGCAAAATCTTTCTCAAGCTGAGCAAAACTTTTAGCAGAATATTCCAGGAGCTCATCAAACTTTGCTCGATCAAGAGGACCGAGAGCCATTCTAAACTTGAATCCAAAATCATTTTTACTGAAATGATCATATACACCAAGATATGCTGGTAAAAGTTGAGAAAAAAGTCTACGGCCAAATTCAGCAGCCACATACTCGCCTCTCAAGCATGGCAGTAACATTTCTCCGTAAATGCCCTGCAATTGAAGTCGATGATTGCTCAGTTTGTCCGCAACATGGCCAATCTCATGACAGCAAACCATGTAAAAGTACAACAAGAAAGAATCAAAGCCGACGATTATTCTAATTTCTCGTTTCTCAAAGTTCACCTTGTTTTTTCCGCCATATTTCATTACGTCCAAAAACTTTTTTTTGATTTCGGGTCGATCCCTTGCAAATGAAAAGACTTTAGACTCTTCAGGTTTGATTTGTTCAATAATCAAGGTCCAATCTTTGTACTCAGTTCTGAATTCCATGGGATACTCCTCTGAATTGTAAAAGTGTACTGATAAATAATTCTAACATGGAATTTTGGGAATGTAAAGGCAAATCAAAAAAACCCCGAACATTGTTCGGGATTTGTATTTACGTTATTTAAAACTCATCAGCAATACGAAACCACCAACCCGCTTGAGGATAGAACCGCATGGCAGACAATCCATCAATTCCATTAAATGTATCGTAATCAAAACTTGGAAAATCCCGATGAACGATAGCAACATCATATCCAAAAGAAGAACTTGTGGACTTAAGTATTCCTCCTCTTGATTTATCAAAGAGTCTTACTTTTGGTGATGCAAAACATAAGGAAAACATTCTTTGATTTTCTTTCCATCGATCATAAAGGACTCGAGGTATTTCGAACCGCCACAAGCCTAAACGATCTTGAACGTCACGAGGAAAACGTTTCATAATTTCACTAGTTTCAGTTTGTCTAACAATATAACCACAAAAATCTATTCCTGAACCTTCCATTGACAAATCGTCCCAACGCCTACTATCACAAACAGACATTGATAACCGTAACTTAATACTTCTTTCCGGCAATTTCTCTGCCAATGGCCAATTCATATCACTCAAGGCTTGACGAAAATCCCCGTAAATATAATCAGGATTACTGCTGTCGCGTTTATATCCTTCAAAAAACGGAAAAGCTTCGACTAAATCCGCAGGAACTCCATCCAAACTCGAACCAATCTCCGTCACGCCAGTATGATCCAATACCAAATATTTTACCAGGGTCATAACCCGTTCCATTTCAAAAATAACTACAGTAAAGGTAATATTGTCATCAAAAGGATAATCTTCACCTGGCAAAGTATAACCCGGAGAACGCAATGCCTTGGTCAATTCTTCAGCTGCATGCTCTTTTCCATTTTTTCTAAACTTTGCCAACAAATTCCCAATCACTCGAACATCTTTTGAATACTGATCCCAATTACGCCGAAACTCACTGGGAGAAGCACCAGCATCAATCATAGCACTAAGCCCCTTTTCAGCTTCCATCAACTTACCACGAATTCGGGCAAACGACTGATTACCGGCTAGCTTCAATAGTAATTCATCAAACTGTTTTTGCACTTCCTGCTCCGTTATTTCGGGCTTTTCTGTCGCGTTCATTCCAACCTCCTGAGAAACGCTCATCCGAAATATGATTCTCTTGCGAAAACCATGGTTCAATTCTCCTTACCTTCCTTAATAAGAAGAAACGCCTCTTGCGAAACGATTTTCAATGAACTTATAATACTATATTATATTATACTATAAAATCAATTCTGTCAACACACACACCCCGACCTTGACAATATAATTATTTTTTGCTACAATGATCTAATATTCAAAAGAGTATTTTCGTTCAGAGAACCAAGCAAAGGAGGAATCAAAATACTTGATCCGAACCGTGTTGAAACGATTTTCAAGGACTGTCTATTCAAAGAAGGCGAAGACACCAGCAACCATGTCAAAGCAGAAGGAATTACCCAAAACGTCGGCTTTCATCCGGAACGACTGGAAGGCCATCGGGAAGAAATTGAAGCTATGCTGGCTGAACTGCCTGACGAGTTCAAGGAATCAGGCGGTGGTGGTATGTCATTCATGAATGCCTGCTATGACCGGAATGGCAATCAGTGGACCGGCATGCACAAGCGCATGGAAGAGTTGTTCCAGCTTGGCATTGGAATCAAAAAGGCAAAGTGCCTTATGCCTCGCGCATCATGGAGCGCGTTGCCGGGCGGGATGCCGTACTACGCCATCTCTATCTAAATCAAATCAAGAATCCCCCGCCTCTCGACACACTCGAGACGGGGGTATTTTTATTCCAAATATAACATGAATGGCTTGACGTTTTACAATTTTAAATAAGCTATTGACACAAAAGATATGTTATGTTAAATTGATTTAAACTCCTTTGAGTTGGTTGGATAAAACATAGGGAGGGAAAATGAATCAAACTAAGGTTAACGAAACAATTGCTGGTTACTCTTTGCAAACATTAGAAGATGGCCAGCGTAAAGTACTTTGTTTTGCCACAGCGGAAGATGCAATACGTTTCAAGAAGTTCTCAAATATGTACATGGAAGAAAGCGGAGCCGGTAACGGTTATGGTGCATATTGGGTCTTTATCAACGCCGAAATCAATGGTGTAACCAAGATAGAAGAATCTTTTGCGTGTGATCTGAAGACCAATCTTCTGAACTCTATGCGTAATGATATCGTCACTGCAAGAACTGCCGGAGAATTTTCAGGTGATGATATTGACATATCGGTCGACAAAAAAAACGGCGCACTAACATTCCAGATTGGAAATTTTCCCGAGCGGCAACGTCCGCAAAAGGGAGATATGTTTCGTAGCCTGTTTTCCTACAAGGGAGACAAGACAGAGGGCAGAGTCATTGAAGATAACGGTGACATGCTAAAGGTTATTGCCTGTTGGGACGAAGACGACTACGGTGACCCAAAACCTAACGCTACATTCATCGACATTTCGGCCGATGACACCATAAAGATAAATGACTGGAAGATTCAATTCCGGAAGCGACGACAAAGCAGAAAACAACATTAATCAATAGCTGATCCTCGGATCAGCTTTTTCTTTTTGAAAATAAAAAAAAGCCCGAACTGTCTTAAGTCCGGGATTTAATTTCACAAAACGACTAGGAAAAGAACATCCGTCCACGGCCGTCGAAGACCGCCTTGCCGTCAAAATATTCAGGTGAATTCTTGCAATTTCCAAAATAAACGCCACAACCGTGATTACAATGCCTACTGGTCAGAGCCGGGGCGCGCTTGCGCCACATTTCATGCTCGCTTTCAGGATGCAAACCAATATGAATTATTGAATCCGGCCGCCGACCAAAAATCTTGGGAATATGCAACTGCCAAGTGGCCATATTCTCTTGTTGTTCTCGAGAGTAACAACGCAAAACATCTTTTTGTCCGCCTGAAACCAAGACCATACAAGGCACGGACATATCGCTCTGAATACCAACATCACAATAACCAAGTTTAGTAGCCAAGAAAAAAAAGTAAAAGTTTATTCCAGCTTTAAGCAATGGCTCGCTTTTGTTGGTCAAACTCACTCCGTCCTGAAAAACACGAGTCACCCATTCAAAAACTGATTCCTGATCATTGTTGCAATGTCTATTGATTAGGTCCCATGAACCAGGAAAACTTTTAAAAAACTCATTAACAGCTCTGCTCCACGCGGTGGCATCCCAATGCTCTTCGGCAATGAGTCTGCCCGCTCGCCTGTTGATTTCAATTGCTACTTTGAGCCAAGAACCGGTTTTCAAATACTCCAGAAAGACTTGGCCACCGGCAACAAGACGAAGAAAAGCAAAAGTTTTTTTCGGTTCAAACATTACCAACGTATAAGTTTCAGTTTCCTCAATTAGCACAGTCTCGCCTGGCAAAACATACTCTCTGTCGGAGAGAGCATTGAGCAATGCTTCACCCGCGTGGTCAAGACCATCGCGCTTCAGCTTGGCGAGCATGTTGGTCATCACCCGCGCGTCGGCAAAATGCTTGTCGTACATTCTCAAAATACTTGTTGGAGAGCTCTTTCCCACGACGTCCTTACTCAATTCACCAATGAGGTCAGCCGGCGAAATGACGAATCTCCCCCGCATACGGCCGAACACTTTTTGTCCGATCAACATTTGCAAAAGTCGTTCGTACTGTTCACTCTCACTCACAACCGCTACTCCTTCAGGCATTCGCTGTTTCATAAAATCCTCCATGAAACCATCTGAAGACGCGCCTCCTGGGAGTCGCGCAAAATCATCACCGAAACAGAACCTTTCCACTCCGGTTTTTCTCCTGGGAGAAAT
>JABMRF010000016.1 GCA_013202715.1 Candidatus Kuenenbacteria bacterium | reverse complement strand
TCAGTTAAATTAGAATAGCTGTTCTTAGCAGTATCCATACTATTATATAATACGTTTGTACTATAAACTTTATTTCAGGTGAAAGCAAGACTCTTTTGAACAAAAAAACGCCCTCTCTACGAAGGCGCTTTTCTCAATTACCAAATTTATTTCAAGTGATAATAAAATTTTTCCATCAAAGTCTTCTTCGGCATTAACAAACAAAAGCCTGTACTAATCGCCACAATAAATAGCGTTGAGCCGACGATCCATATCGGTTTGTCAATAATATTTCCATAAACAAACAACGGAATTCCAACCACGAAGGCTACTAACACTCCCCAAAAAACGCCCTTTTCACTCAACCTATCCCAATACAGACTTAAAACTGTTGGAACCATGATACAAGCGGCAATTGTGTTAAATACCCACCACAAATGCTTCAATCCAAATCCGGGAATATACAAGGCTCCAATAGCAACCAATAAACCAAGGGCCGTAATGCCAACCATTGCCAGGCGAGCTGATCTAATTGATTGTGCTTCAGATGTATTTTTAATAACATCTGTTACCCAGAGCGAGCTGGCCGCTGATAATCCTGAATCCAGGGTTGAGCTCAAACCGGACAAAAGCATGATCACAAACAGGAATACAGCTCCGGCCGGAAGTAAGCTGGCCACAGTCTGCACACCGACCATTGAAGCGTCAACTCCCGCAGGCAAACTAACTCCGAGGGCAGGGTTAGCGGCAAGAAAACCTAGCGTTGATAGAGCAATTGGAACAATTCCAAATAATATCGCACCAAAAACAAATGATTTTACAAGTTGCTTTTTTCTAATCGCAAATGCTCTTTGCCAATACTGTTGATCGGAGATCGCACCAGCAATTAACCCAATTGAAGTTACAATTCCGAATGAAAAAGCTACACCCGGATCGAGAATGTTTTTTATTCCAGCTAAACCGCCAAAGCCGGCACTAATCGCACCAAATCCACCGGCAGCTGACCAAACCCAGGGAAGGATTACAGCACCAATTGTAAAAATCATAATTAACTGGACAAAATCAGTGATAATTGAAGCTTTAAGTCCGGAGACCAAAGTGTAAACCAACGCAATCACAGCCAATATCGGCATTACAGTTGTCAGCGGAATTCCGGTTAGCATTGAAACTAAACTTCCACCCGCAAAAAGCTGAACTGTCACTGCCATGAGCTGATAAAGGAAATACGGAAACAAGTAAATCTTGTGAACCCTTTCACTTTGCAATTTACATCTAATATATTGCGGTAAAGTATAGCCCTCTGGCAAGCGCTCTCGAATCTTTGGCGCTAGGAAAGAGAACAGAGCCAAAGCAATTACATTTGGAAAAGTAAACCAGAAAATTCCGGGTAAACCTTTTTCGTAGGCCATCTGAACTGAGACAAATAATGCCGGAGCCCAAATCCATGAGGCAGCAATACTTGATCCGCCAATAACCCAGCCAACTTTTCGATTGGCTACTAAAAAACCTTCTTTTGAATTGTCTTTTTGAGACTTGGCAAACACATAGGTGATTACCAGCATGGCTAAGCCGAAAATTGATAGGAATAAATAGCCGGTTGATGATGATATGAAAGTCATATAACAGTGAGGTTCGTGTTTTGTTTTTTTGTAGGGGTTCAAAATCTTGAACCCCTACAAAAAAACAAAACACGAATCCTTTTCTTAATTAATTAATTTAAATCATGAAACGTAAATACATTTCACAGTTCAAAGTAATTAAGGAATTGAATGTCAGGCGGGATCTCGAGCGATGTCGAGAGAGCCCGCCTGACTTTTTTGCTCAAACTACACTTTTTCCATGTCGGCCGCTTCATCCTGACCAACTTCCCTCCACCAGTTTTCCGATAGAACCAGACCCTTTTCTTGCAAAGGGTTAAGCCGTCGCGCAATTTGCTCAATAACACGGACTTCCTCTTTAAAATGATGATGTGGAAGACAACATGCCCATTCAAGATTCCTGGGTCCGCTACAGCCAAGCTCATTGGCAAGCTTCAACCGTTTCACATAATTGACAAACCACTTTGCCAAATCATCAATACCAATTTCTCGTTCACTCATGTTCATTTTTTTCTCCTTTGTCCTGTTGTTAACCACACTTCAATCGCTCCACAAGCTTTTTCTTCAATTCCTCCAGTTTTTCCTCTTCCTCTTTAATTATCCGCGGAATTGCTCCATGAATCTTGTAACGACTTATGAGCTGCATTTTATCTATTATGTCGCAAACAATATCACCCAAGTCTTCCCTTTTCTTTTGCGAACGAATTTTTACCAATAAAACAATAAAAGCAACCAAAGAAATAACTAATCCATGTACAATAAGCATTTCCATTTTTCTCTCCTATATTTGTTTAATTATAATGAACAAAACAAAAACCAGCGATTTGACAACCACTGATTTATGTAGTATTATAGCACGTATAGAATGAGTGGTCAAT
>JABMRF010000001.1 GCA_013202715.1 Candidatus Kuenenbacteria bacterium | reverse complement strand
TTGATGAGCCTTATCCAATTGAGGAGCCGGATCCTATTGAAGAGCCGGACCCGATCGAAGAGCCGGATCCAATTGAAGAGCCTGATCCAATTGAGGAGCCAGATCCTATTGAAGAGCCGGATCCGATTGAAGAACCTGATCCTATTGAAGAGCCTGAAATTGACACAACTGTTGAATGCACAGTGACATGTCCTGGAACTATGAAGGCCTTTATCTGGTTTTCATCTTTTGATGAAGAAAAAGGTAAACCGTTCGCAACAATGAGCACCACGATTGGTCAGATTTGTACGCGCGGTATGCCGTGGATTGATTTCAATTGCGCCTGCACTTTGCCCGACATTTGGGCCTGCTTTGATCCTGCGCTCGCGCAGATTGAATGCAATCATGAATTTGAAATAAAAACTCCCGGCGTGGTTGACCCAGCCGGTGAAGGGGAAGTGTGGTTTACGGATTTTGGTTGTTTTGATTAAACGCGCGGATTTACGCGGATCAAACGCGGATTAAAAAACAAAAAAAGGATGGAGTAACATCTCCATCCCTTTTTATTTATCTAAGATTGTTCAAGATTATTTTTTTGCAGGTTCTGTCTTTGCTGGCAAAACGTGAACAAATTTTCTAAGTGTAAGTTTTCCGGTAAATTTTTTGACTTTCTTTTTTGTATAAGTCGCAATACCATCTTTTGTTGTGAAAAGAGTGTCATCTTTTCCTTTCATAACATTTTCTCCTGGATGGATTCTTGTTCCTCTTTGTCGAACCAAAATATTACCAGCGCGGACTTTTTGTCCTCCGTATTTTTTTACACCTAATCTTTGAGCGTTTGAATCACGCCCGAGCGAAGTACTACCTCCGGCTTTTTTATGTGCCATATGAAGCTAAAAGTTAATAGGTAAAAGTTAAAAGTATAAACTCGATAACTGATACTATTCTATATTATTAGAATGATTTTGTCAAGGTAGGTTATTAACACCAAATTTACATAAAAACCAGTCGCTGTCAGACAGAAGCTGGTTACCTTTGCCTTAGACAAAAGTCGACAAGAGTCTGTGATACCAGCGGCCACACTTGAAAAACAGGGTTACTGTCAGCATGTCAAATACAACCATGCTTTCCCTTTTGTCAAAAGTTGAAATAAATCCATATTTGATGTAAAATGGAGTTAGATATGAAAATTTTCTATTTTATTTTAATTATTTTTGTTAGTTTAATGACTACGGGCTGTACAGCTCCGTCACTGGTTGAGGTTACTGAAAAATATCAGGAAGAAAGTCAGAAAGTGGAAGCTGAAATTCAGAAGAAAGTAAAAGAAATAGAAGAAAAAGTGGAAGAAAAAAGCGAGCAAGAGGACGAGGAGGAATTAGTTAAAAAAGTTAACTTAAATGTCATTTTTCAATCACAAGCTCCTGATTCAAATTGGGAATTGCCATATCAGGAAGCGTGCGAAGAAGCAGCTCTAATTCAGGCTACAAAATATTTTTCAGAGCAGGATTTAACCAAGGAAATAATGGATGAGGAGATATTGAAAGTTGTTGAATGGGAGAAAGAGCGATTTGGTTTGTATTCAGATACCAATTTAGAGGAAGTAAAAGAAATGGCCACGGATTATTTTGGCCTGGATGTTGAAATAAGCGAAGATGTTACAGTTGAAAATATAAAAAAGCAGTTGGCTGAGGGGAATCTTGTCTTGGTCCCAACTGCCGGGCGTGAACTTGGCAATCCATATTACAAACAACCCGGCCCGATTTATCACTTTTTGGTAATTCGAGGCTACACTTCAAAATATTTAATAACCAATGATGTTGGGACTCGAAGAGGGGAAGAGTACAAATATAAGTTTGATGTTTTGATAAATGCGGTTCACGATTTACCGTTCAAGGATGACGGGACCGTTTTTCGGCCGTATGATGAGGATCTTGAGGATGAAGTGAAGGCAGAGAAGATGTTGCAGGGCAAGTCTAGGATGTTGATCGTCAGGGGGTTGACAAATCTTTAATAATAGCATACTATAAACAGTTATCTTTTTAGGTGGAATTACAGGAGGTGTGACATGGTTCCACAAAAGATTCAGTCCTTTTATTTTTTTCAGTTAATTGAGAAACATGGTTTGTTATTGAACATTACTGATCATGTTACTCGTCGGATGAACAAAAGAGTCAGGGGATGCGGGGCTCCGCACATACCTGAGATGATGATCTATAATTACGTACAAGAGTCCATTGCGTTCTTTATGCATGAAATAAACGGAGAGCAATTCTACAAATTGCATTACTTCGATTGGCGTTTTATCGTTCGGGTGAACCTTACTAGGCGAGTGGTAACGATTATCACTTGCTATAAGAAATTCGATAAACCATTCCGAAGAAAGTATCGTCATAGCCGCGCCAAGCAGCGGCGCTCTTGGCGAGCTTGCGCTTGTTAATGAAATTATTCCAAAGCTATTCACTATGAGTAGCTTTTTTGTTTTGACAAATCTTTTAAAATCAGCTAAACTCTAAATGCCTTTATTTAAATACATATGCAATACGGATCAGATTATTCACACCAACTCAACATTGGGAGGGCCACTATGTCAAAAGGGTTGATGCTATTTGCCGGTAATTCACACTTGGAGTTCGCCCGTGAAGTTGCTCGTCATTTGGACACTAGATTGCATGAACCGGATTTAGCAATTGGAAGAGGCCAGCAGATCAAATGGTTTTCCAACCAAAATTGCATGGTTGATATCAAGGTCAATGTACGTGGCCGTCATTGTTTTGTAATTCAAACGCAGGCACCGGGTCGAGCTTTGATAGGCAAAGATGATAATGGTGTAGAAAAATTTGGTGAAGATCTTCGCGTGAGCGATATGATCATGGAGTTACTTCTCCTGGTTGACGGATTGAAGAGCGCCGGCGCGGCAAAAGTTACGGTGGTGATGCCGTATATGCCGTACATTCGAAGTGACAAAAAGGATCATTCCCGAGTCTGTATTGGCGCGAGGCTGTTGCTTGACCTGATCAGGGAAGCAGGTACAGACGGAATTTTGCTCATGGATCCACATTTTGAGCAGATTCATGGATTTTGTCGGCAGAGAGACATGACTCTTGATGTTTTGGAAGCAAAGGCAATTTTTGCCAGGTATTTTTTGGAAAACCTGGATTTGGAAAATTATGCAGTTATTGCACCGGATGTAAGTGAGTCCAAGCACAGTGGACCGATAGCAACATTACTCGGTCTGCCAATTGCAATTATTGACAAAAGGCGAGTTGATGATAATGAAAAAACCAAGCAAGTCCATCTGATTGGCAAGGAAGACGTTCGAGGTAGAGATGGTATCATGATGGACGATGAAGTTGCCAGTGGCGGAACTGTTAATAGTGGCGCGGAATATAGTGTGCAAGAGGGAGTAAAATCTGTCTTGCCAGCGCCAACCCATCCGGTTTTCAGTTCAATGGAAGGCCTTCATAAGTTGCAGGATGATCCGAACATTTCTCAGATTGTATGCGCGGATACGATTCCGATTTCTGCGGAAAAACGGCGAATCTTGACAAAACTGCACGTTCTTCCTGTGTCAAAATATTTTGCTGATGCAATTGCTATCTTGCACGATGATGGAGATTTGGAAGAGTACAGAGATGGTCTTCATGCTGGATTGAAAGAGCTGCGTAGTAAACTTAAATAGAAAGTATGCTCAACCTAACAGGGTTGGGCTTTTTTTTATCCACCTCTCGGCAAGCTCGAGGTCCTTGACAGCTTTTAAGGGCATGCTATAATAAAACCAACCAAATTGGTAGGTTATTAAAACTATGAAATTTAGCACAAAAGCAGAGTATGGCCTGAGGGCAATTGTTCACTTGGATAAAACTGGTAAAAAACCAGTTTCCTTGGCTTTGATTGCAAAAGAAGAAGGATTGTCTCTCGGATATTTAGAACGTTTATTTGCCAAGCTAAAAAAAGCTGGACTGGTCAAAGCCGAAAAAGGAGTTAACGGCGGATATTTGCTAGCAAAATCAGCCAGTAAGATCAAGGTTTTGGAAATAATCGAGGCGCTAGAGGGATCAGTTGCTCCATACGATTGTGTTGACGGCAAGAAGATTTGCTGTGAATGCGCGTGCAAGGTTCATCCGGTTTGGGAAAAATTATACAAACAAGTTAAGAAAACACTTAATTCAATGACACTCAGTTCAATAATGTAATATGAAATACACAAAAAAACTTTTGGAACATTTTCAAAGTCCTCACAACCAGGGGAAAATAAAAAACGCCGATGGAGTTGGCGAAGTTGGGAATATTAAATGTGGGGATATTATGAAGCTGTATCTTAAAGTAGGGAAAAACAAAAAAGGTGACGATATAATTAAGGATATTAAGTTTGAAACTCTTGGCTGCGCGGCCGCAATTGGAGCTACTTCAATGTTAACAGATCTCGCAAAAGGAAAAACATTTGACGAAGCGTTAAATATTTCCAAAGATGATATTGTAAAAGCGCTGGGAGGCGTACCGCCAATTAAACATCATTGCTCAGTTTTGGCGCAAGATGCGCTGAAAAAGGCGATTGCTAGTTATAAAACACGTAACTCATAAAATATAGAGCATAAAACATGGAACAATTCTTATCCAGTTGTTCTATTATTAAAAATATGAAAGAAAAAATCGAAAAAGTAATTGAAAAAGTGCGACCATCATTGCAAATGGATGGCGGTGACATTGAATTAGTCGAAGTTACGGACGACGGTATTGTCAAAATTCGGCTTCAGGGCGCATGTGCTCATTGCCCGATGTCGCAGATTACACTCAAGCAGGGTGTTGAGGCAGCTATCAAAAAAGAAGTGCCGGAAGTTAAGGAAGTCATTGCGGTTTAATTTGAATTATGAATAATGAATTAAGAATTATGCAAAATATTTACTACGACAATTCAGCTACAACCAAGGTTGATCCAAAGGTTTTGAAGGCCATGTTGCCATATTTAGAAAATGAATTTGGTAATTCAGGTTCAGTTCATTCGTTTGGACAAAGAGCATTGGCCGCAGTGGATGAGGCCAGAGATAAAGTCGCCAATTTTTTTGGTTCAGAAGCGCAGGAGATTATCTTTACATCAGGCGCAACTGAGAGTAACAACCTGGCCATTCGTGGGGTTGTTGATAATGCTATCAAAGGCGGACAAAAGGTTCACATTATTACTTCGAAAATAGAGCATCCGGCCGTTCTGGAAGTTTTTAAATATTTGGAAAAAAATAATTTGGTCGAGACTGATTATGTTGAAGTTGATGAAAATGGAGTGATCAAGCTTGACCAGCTGGAAAAGAAAATCAAAGAGAACACAGTTTTGGTTTCTATCATGTATGCAAATAATGAGGTTGGTTCAGTTCAGCCCATCGAGAGTGTGAAAAAGATTCTGAAACAAGTTCAGAATGATAGAGGTGAAAAGGGACTGCCACTTTACTTTCACGTTGACGCAGTACAAGCTGTAAATCATTTGGATTGCAATGTCGATATGCTTGGCGCTGACTTGTTGAGTTTATCTGGTCATAAAATTTACGGTCCGAAGGGGATCGGCGCACTTTACGTTCGCAAGGGCGTCAAACTTGCTCCAATTGTTTTCGGTGGACACCAAGAATACAACATTCGGACAGGAACACTTAACGTACCAGGAATTGTTGGCCTCGGTGTGGCGATCGAATTAGTGGCAAAGGAAAAGGGACCATCAAAGCTCAAAGAAAAGTTAGTTGCAGAATTAAAAAACATTTCAGATATAAAATTCAATGGTGATTTGGAAAATCAATTGCCAAATATAATTAACATCAGCTTTTTGAACGCAGAAGGGGAGAGTATCCTTATGATGCTTGATATGGAGGGTATTGCGATTTCCACCGGCAGCGCCTGCTCCTCCGGCTCTCTGGAACCGTCTCACGTTTTGACCGCCATGGGAATCAAACCGCAGTGGTCACACGGATGTATTCGAATTTCCCTTGGCCGATTCAATTCTGAAGCTGAAGTTGAGCCGTTTATAACGGCCTTGAAGACCACAATTGAAAAGTTAAGAAAAATGGCTCCGTAATAATAATTTCTGCCCCACTTTCTTGACCGTCGTAACTTCATGTGAAGACGGTAGTGGTTTCAATCCCTTCAGCTGATTGAAACGGCTGAAGCCGGGCAGAATTTTTTTATATTGACAAGTATGATTATATTTGCTAAGTTAGAATATGAAGTTTGTTCATAGAAAATGACTTGACGAACGTCGACATGTTCACATGAGCGACTTTGTAGATGTCAAGCATTTAGAATGTCAAATTGAAAATTTCGTCAGCCAGACGAACTATATAATGTGTTTTTAAATACGAATGTTGCAGTGTCCGGCTCTTGAAATGTTGCATGGTCAAACTGACCTAAATTTTAATCCTGACGAGCAGGTCAATGTTCCTTGGAACGATTTGGCGATTGTCAGGTGAAAAATTCAAAAGCAGAACACATGACTACTTGTTTCTTGACGAGGATGCCAATGTTCTGTTTTGAAAAGTCGAAGTATGATAATCAGACGATTCATGGTCTGTTTAATAAAACGATATCAGGGATGTTTGATTGTGAAATGGCTTGACGACTTCCCCGTTGTTTTGTTAAACGAATTGGGTACTGTCAGGCTTTTGAAATGATTTAACTGTCATGGGTTTGTTCTATAAAGAACGCAAGGAGGTGTGTTAAATCAAAAGTTGTAATTGACCGGACGATGAGGCTAGTGTTTTCACTGAAAACGATCGTGCGACTGTCCGGAATTGAAAAGTGTGATTGCTAAACGAATCTCGCCTTGTTTTTAGAAACGAACGGATTCGTGTTTAGCAAAAAATAAATCCCGCCTACAGCGGGATAAAGTCCTATCGCGAACCTGCGACAGGATTTTTTGATATATTTTTTATTTTGAATTTTAACTGTGGTTTTACATTTTTCATTTTACATTTACCTATGCTTTAGTTTGCCTAGAAATATTTATAAGGATCCCCATCGCACCCATTGTAACCGCCAGTGCCGTTCCACCGTAACTTATAAACGGAAGGGGAATTCCAGTCATTGGCAAAAGGCCGACCATTGAGGAGATATTGAAAAAAGCTTGAAAAATTATCCAGGCAATGATGCCGGCGGCAACGAGACGGCCAAACTGGTCAGGCGAGGCTTTGGCAATTTTTAGGCCGCGGTACATTAACAATATAAAAAGTCCAATCAAAACCACACACATTAATAGCCCAAGCTCTTCAGCGTAGATTGCAAAAATAGAATCACCGGTCGCTTCAGGTAAGTATTGAAATTTTTGCCTCGAATGACCAAATCCTCGTCCCCAAAATCCACCGGAGCCGATGGCCAGAAAAGCTTGATTGATGTGGTAGCCAATTCCCTGCGGATCAAGTTCAGGATGCAAGAAAGTTGTCAGACGCGCCGCACGATAAGGTGATTTTATTATCAAAAGGTAAATTGCTGTCGCGCCAGCAGCCATCATGGCAATTACGTGTTTCATTTTTGCGCCAGATGCAAAGAATACGGCAATGGACATGAAAATAATAATTGAAAGCGAGCCCATATCTGGCTGCATGAGCATCAAGGCTGAAATTATTCCAATTAAAAATAAAAAGGGCAAAAATCCGGAGTAAAAATCCTTGACTCCGTATGTTCCTCGTTTTTCCATCCAGGTTGCCAAGTAGAGCAAAAATGTCAGCTTAACTAATTCTGCTGGCTGAAATGAAAGGGGGCCAAGGTTGATCCAACTTTTTGCCGTACCGTACTGCGCTCCGATTCCTGGAATAAAAACGATGACAAGTAGAGCAATAGAGGCAAAAAGCAAGGGCACAATAAATTTTTTCCAAACTTGATAATTGATTTTTGTAAAAAGGAATAACAAAAATAGCCCAGGGAGCAGGCCGTATAAGAGTTGATGCTTAATAAAATAATAACTGTCATTGAATTTTTGATAGCCAATTGCGGTTCCCGCAGAGCTCAAAACGACGAGACCAAGCAAAAGAAGAGCACCAAAGGCGCCGAGTAGAACAAAATCAGGAGCATGGTATTTGGATTGGGATCTCATAAAGTCAAAAGTCAAAAGTCAAAAGTCAAAAGTTGTCTAACGAATTCTAGACTTTTGACTCAAGACTCAAGACTAGTGGAGTTGGTTGACGATTTTTTTGAATTGGTCTCCGCGATCAAATTCGTTGATAAACATTCCAAAACTGGCACAGCCGGGAGACAGAAGTACTGTGTCACCAGGGAGACTCAGAGAATAAGCGCGTTCAACCGCTTTTGCAAAGTTATCAAAACGCCCAGCAATAACGTTCTCTCCTTTGTTACGAATAATTTTTTGTTCAAGCTCATCAGTTGCTGATCCTTCGAGCAGAATAACTACTTTGACGTTTTTGGTAATGGTTTTTGCCAGGGGACTTAAGTTTATGCTTTTACTGGCCCCGCCGGCTATCAAAACTACCGGGCTGTCTATTGATTCCAGCGCAGCTTCAGTCGAAGTTGGGGTTGTGCTGGTGGTGTCATTTACAAAAGTGATATTGTTGATTTTTTTAATGATTTCCATTCTGTGTTCAACACCTGAAAAAGATTCAATTGATTTTCTGGCTTTTTTCTTTGAAATTTTCAGCGCCTTGCAGACATTTAAAGCTGCGGCAATATTTTCAAGATTGTGATCTCCCTGAACATTCAATTTCCAGCTGGTCGGTACTTGTCCCTTGAAAAAAGGAACCATTTTTGATTTAATTTCAGTTTGGATCTTTTTTGTATAATTATTTTCATTATTAATAATGCAGTAATCATTTTTCTTTTGAAATTTGAAAATTAATTTTTTGTCGTTGATATAACTACGCATTGATTTGTAATAGTTCAAATGATCTGGAAAAATATTTGTGAAAACAGCAATGTGCGGACTGATTTTTTTCCAGCCGAAACCTTGCAATTGCCAACTGGAAAGTTCCAGTACGACTAAATCATTTTTTGTAACCTTATCAATCAAAGGCAGAGTAGCCTCGCCCTGTAGATTCCCCGCAATATAGACCCTGCGCGAAGTAGTTTCCCAGACATCCTTTAGGATTTGCCCAAGCAAGGTTGTGGTTGTACTTTTTCCTCGAGTTCCCGTTATCCCAATAATAGGGCATGGGCAGTACTCTGCAAAAAGTGATTCATCCATGTCGATTTTCTTTTTATGCTTTCTGGCAAATTTAAGCCATTCTGAGTCAATTGGTACTCCTGCATTCCGAATAATTAAATCAGCTTTTAAAATATCCTGTTTTTTGTGACCGCCAAGGGAGAATTTAATGTTCGGGTATTTTTTAAGTTTATCAACTGAAGTTTTAAGCTGGTCTTCAGTTTTTAAATCGGTTACCGTCACTTTTGCCTCGCGCTCAGCAAAAAATATCGCGTCTTTTAAACCGCGACCAAGCAATCCTAATCCGAGGATTAAGATTTTCTTGTTTTTGTAGTTAGGAATATTTTTAATTTTGGCTTTTAATTGTGGTTTTGCATTTTTCATTGGGTTAATACCATCCACTGTCTAGCAGAAACAAGATCACTCCAACCACCGCCGCGATTGACGAGATCAGCCAGAAACGCATTACGATTTTTGGTTCAGGCCACCCGATAGCTTGAAAGTGATGGTGAATTGGTGCTGACAAAAATACTTTTTTCTTGCGAATTTTTTTTGACGAAACCTGAATTATTACGGATAGGGTATCGACAACAAAAATAAAACCGATAATTAATAAAAATAGAGCAGTATTAGTTAACATTGCAATTACTCCGACTGTGATTCCAAGACTCATGGCGCCGGTGTCGCCCATGAAGAATCTGGCCGGATTGATATTAAACCAAAGAAAAGCAACCAGCGCTCCCATGATCACACCACATAATGCGGCCAGTTCAAATTTTCCTTGGGCAAAGCAAATTGCTCCAAGGGCAGCAAAGGTTGTGGCCAGTGCACCGCCCGCTAAACCATCCAGACCGTCAGCTTCGTTAACGGAGAAAGCGGTGGCGACCAGAATAAATACAAATAGTGGTATGTACCAAAGGCCGATTTCAAAATTCCCAACAAATGGAACATGAAAAACATCCCAATCCAGTTTGAAATAAAACCAGAGCCCTCCGATCAGGGATACAAAAGTGTAAAGGCCAAGTCGATATAAAACACTCAAGCCTCCGCCTTTGGGCCCGATTTTTCTGACTCCCAAGTAGTCGTCAATCAATCCGATGATAGCTGCAAAAACCATGATACCGAGAGGTAAAAGAGTTTGTTCTCGGGTCAAAAAATTTAGATTGCTGATAAATCCACTAGGTAAAAATATTTCCAGGATTGAAAATAACAAAGCTAAAAATAAAACCGGCACCCAGATTAAAAGTCCGCCCATAGTGGGTGTGCCGGATTTTCCCTTGTGAAGTGCAGCGAAGATTGGCGCTGATTTGGAATCACGAATTTGTTTCCCCATTTTATATTTGTACAAAAAGTGAGTCAAGAGGGGAGCTGAAAAAAACGCGATTAAAAATGATGCGACACTTAAGATTCCAATTTTAAATATAAGGGCGGTTTCCATAGAAAGTAAACTGATATATTGTTATACTGTTAAACTGCTTAAACAATATAGCAATACAACAATATAACAATATATTTAGATGTTTATTAAAATAGTTAGGATTGTCGCGATTAGAAAAAATATCTGACAAAGAACTGAACTTATCGTTAGAAAATAGCTGACAATTTCTTTTTTATTGTATGCGATTAGTGCCAGGATTGTATTTAGAATAAAAATAAATAGCCCTGCTCCAGGAAGGATAAATACATTTTGCCATCGCCCAAATAAATCAACGCCAAGATAAATATTGTAATGCAAGGGAATAAATGATTGCTCTTCAGGCAAATTGTAAACTGCTGGATAAAATTTGAAATAAATTAAAGCCCAAATCAGTAGGTTTATGACCAATGCAATAACAGAGCTGATAATAATCAGTTTATTTTTTCTGGCTGGAGTGGATCGCAGTTTATTGATGAATTGGTAGAAATGAATTAGCATATAGTGATGCGAATGATGCGAATCGCGAATAATGCGAATATTTAATTCGATTGTATTGTAGCATAGATTTTGCCTTATTTGAAGAGAGTTGTCAAGGTTGAAAAATCGGTCTAATTATGTTACCTTATGACTATGAAAAAGTATCACATAATAACATTTGGCTGTCAGATGAATAAGAGCGATTCAGAAAGAATTGTTGCTGTTTTTGAACACCTAAATTGTTCAAGCGTAGACGCGCCCGAAGAAGCAGATGTTGTAGTTGTAAATTCCTGCAGTGTTCGACAGGCTCCGATAGATAGAGTTTGGGGATTGTTGAAGATTTTTGATGAAATTAAGCTAAAAAGAGAAATCTCCGTCATCCTTACTGGCTGCATTTTGCCAGAGGACAAAATCAAATTTGAAAAGCGATATGATTTTGTTTTTGACATAAAAGAGCTAAATCTGCTTGAAAAATATTTAACCCAGTCAGGTGCGACGCCGGCGTCGCGCCTGACTGGAGATGGCACTGAACAACAACTATATACAGATGAAAATTATTTTTCTGTCCTACCAAAATCAAGTTCCAAATACAAGGCCTTTGTGCCGATTATGACCGGTTGCAATAATTATTGCAGCTATTGCGCGGTTCCATATGTTCGAGGGCGCGAGGAAAGTCGATCGGTGAAAGAGGTTTTATCTGAAGCAAATCATTTAGTTGCTAATGGGGCAAAGGAGGTCACGCTACTTGGGCAAAATGTAAATTCATATGCGCCCGCAGACCTGGAAAGTTTTTCAAAAGCAAATCCTTTTCATCAGCCTTTTGCCAAATTACTGTGGGAAGTAAATCAGATTGATAATATTGATCGCATCGGATTTCTTTCCAGTCACCCGAAGGATTTGCACGATGATATTATTCAAGCTTTTTCATTACCAAAAATGTCAAACTATTTGCATTTAGCTTTGCAGTCAGGTGACAATCAAGTTTTGGAAAAAATGAATCGCAAGTATACAATTGAAGATTATGAAAAATTAATTAGTAAACTGCGCCAAGTACGCCCTGATATTGCGATTGGGACAGATATTATTGTTGGTTTCCCTGGGGAAACTGTTCAGCAGTTTGAAAATACTCTGAAAGCATTTGATCGAATCCAATTTGATATTGCATATCACGCTATGTATTCGCCAAGAAGCGGGACCACTGCTGACAAACTGGAGGACGATGTTTCGCAGGAAGAGAAGAGACGTCGCTGGCATCAGTTCCAAGATCAGATGAAAAAGATTGTCCTTCTGAATAATCAGAAATATGTTGGCCAGAAAGTTTCTGTTTTGATTGATACTGTTGAAGATGATTACGTTGAAGGAAATTCTAGAGAAATGAAACGTGTACAAATTAAAAATTCAGGCGCTCAGATAGGGGATATTGTGGAAGTTGAAGTCAAAAAAGCGAGAGAGTGGGTGTTTTATGGATAAATAAAAATATAAGTTTTTACGTAAGTAAATCTAAACAATGGTATTTGGTTTTCGCTGGAGTTTTGATCCAGTTTCATCACAACGGAGGTCTGAAAATGGGTGGCTATTCAAGATGTTCCCGACACGATCGGCTCTATCCGGAATTTAACTCGATGTGCGATAAATGCATTGATGAGGTTATGGCGGCCAGAAAACGAGATCGCCAGGAGTATGAGCGTGATCATCCTACTAAAACGGTAAAGTATGAAGAACCGATTTGCGGATTTTGCAGCGTCCCCCGGAACCGTTGTGGTTGCCCCAGCAGCCCGGAGGGTTAGCTGATGCGCTGCTAGTTTCGTAGCCCTACAGATTGAGGGCAAACGTCAATACGTTTGTCCTCATTTTTTCCCTTCAAAAATATAATAATGAATATAAATGAGATAAATATGAAAAACAAAAATTCATTAAAGGACCGACTTTTACTGGTTTATAATTTTAATTCAAGTGGTAAATTGACAAAGCGTATTGACTGTACTCTTTGTGAGAATAAAGTTATATTAAAAAAGATTTTTAAGATTGATTAGCTGAAATGAAAAATCGCCCCCGGATGTGAGGGGCGTTTTTTGTATTATAGCTTTATGGCAGTGATTATCTGCCATGCGGGAACCATTTCTTCTTCTCCTTCTTTTTCAATCAGGACATGATGCGTTGCAAATTCATGTTTTCTGAAAGCGTCAAGATATTCGTGAAGGGGATGATATCCGCAACTTATTGTGGTGCATTTTTCTGGGTTATGATAGTCTGGGACCATCTCAACTTCACAATCATTTGGGAAGGTCATGATATTCCTTCCCCTAACGATTTGGCGAGTCATTTTATCAACAACCTGAGCAAATGTTCCCAGTTTTATTTTTCTCTCTTCGCTTGTTTCCGGAGTGATGAAAGCATCCATGATTGGATCTATGCAATAGACTATTGTCCCTCTGCGGCAAATAGATGCAATATTGGCAATCGCATCATGGAGCGACCCAGTTGGCAAGTTGTGCAGAACCATGATGGCTGTGACAATATCTGCCCGATGAAATGTGGATGGAATAAATGGAGATTTTGTTTGCAGAAGGTTACCTAGTATCAATTGATCAAAGCCCAATGTCCCTGCCAGGCTTAGCTGTTTTTTGTCTCTGTCGATGGCCGTTGTGGTACATTCGGGTAGAATCTTTGCCAGGTCAAGCAAAATCTCGTTCACGGGGTCATTTCCAGGTCCGATAGCATAAGGATGAATATGATTTTCACAAACAAGTGATATCAATCTTTGGCTAGCCGTTGGGAGTAGGTATTTTATTTCTATTTCAGACCAGCCTTGATAGTTGCTGTATCTTTCCGGATGGTTGGCTCCAGCTTCTTTTTTTGTTGTCATGTTTACCTCCGTTTGAGTAAAAGAACTTCTTGATAAATTAGTATATAGTGTATTCAATGCGTTTGTCAATATTGACCATTCCTGTTTTTATTGCTATGGTGGAACTGTTTTATGAGTAAACGAAAAGTAATCATCGTCCTCGGCCCAACAGCCAGTGGAAAATCAAGTGTTGCCCTTAAGCTTGCCAAAGAGTTTAATGGTTTTTTGATTTCCGCAGATTCTCGTCAAGTTTACAAGCAGATGGACATAGGCACAAACAAGGATCATGGTTATTGGGATGATGGAAAGTTTTATCTTGTTAGTGAGGGGCAAGTGGCAAAGAGCAACGGTCAAGGAAGGGGTAAAGAACAAGGGTTAAGGAATAAAAATTCGCATATTCGCGGCATTCGCATAAAGGCTAATTCGCATCAATCTATTCAAGAATACATGGTAGATATAATCGACCCGGACCAGGAATTCAGCTTGGACGATTGGTTGAAACAGGTGAAGGAAATTATAAAGTACAATCCAGATCGTCAGCCAATCATTGTTGGCGGAACCGGTTTATATATTTCAGCTTTAGTCAATGATTATCAGTTTCAAGCTGGATTGGATGAGACGCTCAGAGCAAAGCTTGAAAAGTTGGTTGAGAAAAAGGGCGTGCCGGCCTTAATAAAAAAAATAAAAAAAATTGATCCAGATATTGAATCAAAAATTGATATTACAAATCCGCGTCGAGTAATTCGAACAGCGGAAATCCTTTTGCAAACAAAGAAGCCTTTACAAAAAGAAACAGGAGAAAGTGAATTCGAATTTTTACAGATCGGAATCAGTTTGCCCCGCGAAAAGCTTTATGACAAAATAGATACTCGGGTTGATCAGATGATTGAGCTGGGCCTGATCGAGGAAGTAAAAACTTTAATAGCCAAAGGATATGATTGCTCATCAAAAGCCATGAGTGGAATTGGTTATCGTCAGGTTTGTCAATTTCTTAATAATGAAATTTCTGGCGAAGAATCAGTTCGGCTTATAAAACGAGACACTCGGCGATATGCCAAGCGCCAGTTGACCTGGTTCAAGAGAGATAAAACAATTCGATGGGTAAAGGATTTTGCTGAAGGCCAGAGCGCAGTAAGTAATTTCTTGAAATGAAAAAGAACCTTCACTTGGTGAAGGTTCCTGCTGATATAGATTTTGACGTGAAAATAACGTCGACCCCACCCCGGAGTAAATATTAATCCATTATCAAAACTAATCAGCAATATAATACTAACTTTTTTTTTCGCTTTCGTCAAGTGTACTAAATAAAAAGGAGTCTTCACAAGGTGAAGACTCACAACTGATACAATTTCAGATGAGATGACAACCGGCCTAATCGGAAGGAGGACGTTAGAAGGCAAAAACATCTTAACTGAAATCTCTCAGCAGCTACATTGTAACTGTTTTTTATTTTTTGTCAAGGGTATTAAAAAAAGAAGAGTCTTCAACAAGGTGAAGACTCATAGCTGAGTAAATTCCAGATGAGATGACAACGAGGGGGCCTTCTATGATGGAGAATATAAGAAGGCCGAAGTATCTTAACTGAAGTTTTTCAGCAACTAGATTATATCTGTTAAATATTGCTTTGTCAAAGATAAGATAATAGTACTGGCAAAGTAAGTTAATTTAGTGATTTCATTGTGTAAAATTGGTATAAATAAGGCCTTTTGGGCTTGACTTTTTTTGAAATGTATGCTATAATTCTATATTATGTTCTTTAACCTTTCTTGGAAATAACTCAAAACTGGAGGTTGTCATGAGGAACTTTTTGATGCTGTTGCTGGCCGTCTGCCTGAACGGATGTTTCGGAATTGGCGAATGCTACGACGACCATGACTGCTGGAGTGATGAGTACTGCAGTTACGATGGCTATTGCATCGCTACTGGTGGGTATTCGTCAGGTGCAGTGGTGGTCAACACGGTCGACACCGGCAGTTACGGTTGCTACAGCGACAATGACTGCTACGATTACGAGTACTGTGACACGTACTCGGGATCATGCTACGTGCCGGATTGCTACAGCGACTACGAGTGCTGGAGTGGTGAGTACTGCTCGTACGACGGTTTTTGCGAACCGCCTTTCGAGACAACCGGTTGCTGGTATGATTCGGACTGCGCCTACGGCTATTGGTGCGGGACGGACGGTTACTGTTACGAGGAGGCCGTCGAGTACTACGACGATGGTTGTTCCAGTGACTATGAATGTGGCAATGGCTACTATTGCGAAACCGACGGCTATTGCTACGAAGACGTCTATTACGACGACGGCTGTTGGTACGACAGTGATTGTCCGAGTGGCACGTACTGCGAGTCGGATGGCTACTGCTACGAAGAAGCCTACGACGATGGCTGCTGGTACGACAGCGATTGCCCGAGCGACACGTACTGCGCTGACGACGGCTACTGCTACTACTACGACTAGCCAGTTGAAACCCCAAAACAAAAGCTCTGCCTTTTCTCTATATCGGCAGAGCTTTTTCTTTTTAAATTATTTAACTAAATGTAGTTTCAAGAGTTCCTCAGCCTTTTGCGGGTCAGCCTTTCCCTTGGTTTGTTTCATGACCAAGCCAACAAAATATTTGATGACCGTTTCCTTTCCATCTTTGTATTGTTTAACCAAATCAGGGTTGTTTTGGATGATCTTTTGAATAATTTCAGTTAAGTCTGTTTCAGAGCTCATCTGTCCAAGATCCTTGTCATCTAGAACATGTGAAGGGTCTGCTCCTGTTTTGATCATTTCTTGAAGAATTAGCTGGGCGGCGGCGCTGTTAATTTTTCCTTGATAAACCAGCGTGATAAATTCTGCAAAATTTTCCGCAGTTACCTTATTTTTTGAAAGTGAAATTTTTTGTTCAGATAATAACGGCAAAAATTTATTGACCATCCAGTTCGAAACCTGTTTAACCAATTTCTTTTTATTGTTTTCCCAAATTTCTTCCTCGGTACCATCAATGCCTTCGACGGTATGCAGCCAATCTTTTAGTTCGGAAATAATTTGTTCAGTATAATTAGCAAGCTGTCTTGTTTCAGTTAAAATTTTTGCTTGCTCGCCGGTAAAACTGTACATTTCCATAAATCGTCTTCTCTTTGCTTGCGGAAGTTCGTGCGATAATCTTTTTATTTCCTCAACTTGTTCTTTTGTAAAAGTTAATGGCGGTAAGTCCGGTTCTGGAAAATAGCGGTAGTCATGTTCTGCTTCTTTCACTCTTTGCGAGACCGTAATTTGTTTGCCTTCGTCCCAGCCACGAGTTTCCTGAATGTCCGGCGGTTTGTTTTCTTTCCAAAGAATGGTTTGTCTTTCGATTTCATAAGCAAGCGCTCTCTCAAGAGCTCGAAAAGAATTAATGTTCTTGATCTCAGCTTTTGGATACAGTTTTGTCTCGCCTTCCGGCCGCATTGAAATATTAGCATCACAGCGAAGCTGACCTTTTTCCATATCAGCGAAAGAAATATCCAGATAGCGCATAATTAACCGGAGTTCCTGAGCAAAAGTTTTTGCTTCTTGTGGGGTTGAAAATTGAGGCGTAGTTACAATTTCAATTAGTGGCGTTCCACCACGATTGTAATCAACCAAAGTTGAATCTTTTGAATGAGTTGACTTGGCCGAATCTTCCTCCATGTGCAGGCGAATTAGACCGATTCGCTTCAACTGTTTCTCATCATCAAGCCGGCCAGTCAAGCCGTCCTTAGCCACATTGTTTATAGCTAACCAGCCATCTTCAGCAAGAGGCTTGTCATATTGCGAGATTTGATAACCTTTCGGAAGATCTGGATAAAAATAGTTTTTTCGGTCGAATTTTGTAAAGTCAGCTATTTTAAAATTCAAAGCCAGGGCCGCTTTGACGCCCATTGCCATAGCTTGGTCATTTATTGTTGGCAAAACTCCCGGATGTCCGAGACAGATCGGGCAAATGTTATCGTTTGGTTTAGATTTTTCCGATTCATTAGAACACGCGCAAAACATTTTGGTTTTGGTTTTTAACTGCACGTGGAATTCTAATCCAATTATGGTTTGTAATTTCATATAGTATTATTCTATCATGTTTTGGAGGGAAAATAAAGAGCAGCCACGCATTGCGGTGCTGCCTCTTGATCTATAATTGTGGTAAGCCATGTTCTTCCTTTAAATCAGAATAACAACTACGACAAGCTGGCTCAAAAGCATCACCTGGCAAGATATTACCTTCCTTTAGTTCCTTCCAGTACTTTGGAGGCAACCAACTGCTGTTTGCGTTTTGGCTTCCGCAATGAAGACAGGTCGCCAATTCTTTTTTGACACTTTCTGCAGCGATCATCAATTCTGGCATGGATCCAAATCCGCGATTGAAAAGGTCCTTGTCCAGCCCGATGACAATTACTCGTAATTTGTATTTAGTAGCTAAACAGTGACAGACGTCAATCAGTGTTTTGTTGAAAAATTGAGCTTCTTCAAATACTACTGTGGTAGTACCTTCCTTTAGAAGTTCAAAAACTTTTTCCGGATTGTCATGCGGGATTTCAAAAGCAGGGTGGCTTTTTCCCGCGCGACTGACAAATTGATCTTTGGTGTCGACCTCTTCTCCACTGTGACAAATTGTGATTTTTCGTCTTCCAGTATTTGGAGTGAGAATTAAAACATTTCTCCCTTTTGCATAGCATTCTTTAGTGATTCTCTTGGAGCCTTCGTCGCTTTTTCCGGAAAAAACACAGCCGGTAATTACTTCAATCCATCCGTTCCTTATGATAGGATTATGTTCCATAGTTACTCCTAATTAAGATTCACGGTTTCTCTGACTTTGTCCCATATTTGATTAAAAACGGTTTCAATTGTATTGTCCGCAGGAATTACTGCCCAGTTCGATCTTGTTTTTGCTAAAGTTAAATATCCTTGTCGAACTTTTTGGTGAAATGGAAGCGCTTCGCTGTCCAGTCGATCTTTGTGAATATTTTCTTTGATTCTTTCCAGTCCTTTTTCCGGTGGTATATCTAGCAAGAGTGTCAAAGCAGGGGAAAGGCCACCTGTTGCAAAGTCATTTATTTTTTTTACTTCTTCTATATTAAAAAGTCCGCGTCCGAAATGTTGATAAGCCAGAGTTGAGCCAAAAAAGCGATCAGAGATAACGACGTCTCCGCGTTCCAGATGAGGGACAATACCTCGTTGCACATGCTGAGCGCGTGATGCCAAGAATAAAAAAAGTTCAGTTTCCGGACACATATTTTTATTTTCCGGATCCTTTAGCATAATGCGGATTTTTTCAGCCAGCGGAACATTGGTCCCTCCGGGCTCTCTGGTCAGAAAAACATGAAATCCGTTTTCTTGTAGTTTTTTTTCTAATAATTTAATTTGAGTAGTTTTTCCTGTGCCTTCGCCACCTTCGAACACAATAAATTTGCCTGGATAATTTTGCATAAGATAGATTTTTAATTTAGAAATGAAAAATGTTCTTGTATGTTTTTAATTATTTGTTTGGCAAGTGGGAACTCTTGCTGTTTGAGTATTTCAAATTGGCAAAGATTGAAATTAACTACAGCGCATTGATTGACAATCATCGGGATGATGTTTGGATTATTTTTTTCTGTAAAATATTTTTTGATTTTATTCATCAATGTTAAATATTCTTCCTGGTTTCCAGATTTTACAACTTTTTCTGGAATTGGAAAGTGATAGATAATAGAAATCGGTTGCAGGGAAATACTTGGCTTCACAGTTTGAATCAGCTTGAAAATGTTCAGAGCCTGGTCAATGATTTGCATGGAACAAAATGGAGCCTGGTGGATTATTTCCGGCAAAGTTGCCGTTACGCCGGATTGAAAAATATCTTCAAAATATTTTTCTTGTCTTTCCATGGTCATTAGTTCAGTTTTATCCAGGACTTCGCTCAAAGGGTTGCAGCTATTTGGAAAAAGATAATAAAAGAGAACTTTATTTGTAAATGATTTGTCAGCATCAATGATACTGATTCCCGCGGTCTGCTTCACGTTTGCAGTACAGTGGAGAATAGTTGATCGTTTCAGTTTTTCTTCCGCGATTGGAAAATTAATCTTGTCGCCGAGAATTTTGGCACAGTCTTTTAGTTCTGATAGTTTTTGTCCAAGTAGAAAATTAACAAAAGAGTGAATTTGTTCAGCCTTGATCTGAATTTGTGTGTTTACTATCAGCCCAAAGACCATTAAGTTTTCCAATTGGGTTTTTTCTTGAAGTTCTTTGATACTGTTTAGCAAAGTCTTGTATTCATTGTCTTGTTTTAGTTCTTCATTATAAAAATATTGATCAGTTTTTTGAAAATCGTAATGAATTGTTTTGAACTTTGTGATTATATTAATAAAAGCCAGAAAGGAAATACTTTCAAGTTTTACTAGGCTGATTTCAGAATTAATTTTTTGAATTTCGCAGTTCATAAGGTAAGTTGATTGAAATGACTGTAGCTTTACACCCGGTCTTCCGCCTTCGCTCTGTTGAGCTACGGCGGACAGGAAAGACGCGGGGTAAGTGGAGGTGTGCCAGTTCATAGTTTTATCCTGTTGAGCCAATCCCTCCACGTGAAGGATCGCTCATCCTCTCAACGTGGTTGAAGTTCGCTCGATCAAATTTAATCAGCGTAGCCTGAGCAATTCTCTCACCACGTTTTACTTCGACTAGCGATTCAGTAAAGTTGTATGCTTCAAAGCGCCATTCATCATTTTCGCCACAAAAATCTTCATCAAAAATTCCAATCGAGTTGGCAGCCATGAGGCCTTTCTTGACCGGCAGAGAGCTTCGGGCTGCCATTAGTAAAAAATATCCTTTGGGGATTTTTATAATTACATTGAGAGGGATCAAAATCAAGCTTTTTGGCGGTATGGTCACGTCAGTTCTGGAATAAAGATCAAAACAAACCGCGCCGGGAGTTTTGTATTCAGGAAGGGGGAGTGTTTTGTCGATCAGTTTTATGTCAACTTGCATTTGTAAACGCAAAAGCGCAAAAGAAGCAAAGGCGCAAAAATTAGTTATTTAGTTTTGTAATTAAGTCGTCAATCTGTTTTTTGAGATCTTCGATGGTTCCGTTGTTATCAATTTTGATAGTGGCTTGCTGAGCAACTTCGCGAATGGTAAGTTCAGTTTCTCCTTGTTGGTCTTTTTGAAATTCCTCAAATGTTTTGTTTTTATCGTCCGGATTTTCAGTGCGTTTAATAATTCTCTCGAAGCGAAATTTTTCATCAGCATCGATATTAATCAAATGAAAATTAGGAAGTTCTTGCAAATATTTGATATCCGGAATTCGTCGTATTCCATCAATACAAACAATGTTATGTGAATCATTTTCTGCATCTTTGGCTATGACCTTTGCAAATAGGTCCTGACCGAAATTTTCTCGGAGAACAAGAGAGATTTTTTGCATTGTTTCTCGAGATTCATCCAGATGAAGTCGTTTGAGTACATCTCGAATAATTGAAGAAAAACGAAAATAGCCGGTATTGTGTTTTTTTATAATGTAGTCGCAGGCTTCGCCTTTGCCACTGGCAATTTCACCGACAAAACCGAGGATTAATTTGTTCATAGAGTAGTTTGTTTTCCTGTAAGGGTTCAAAATTTTGAACCCTTACAGGTTGATTCTAAAATCGTTTATTCTTTTTGTTTTGAGGCATCAAGGTCGAACAGTTCAGTTGCATTTTCGATCAAATAAACTGTATTAATTCCAGCTTCGCGCATCGCATCCCAGCATGGTTCACAACACCACCAGTGTCCCCAGAGGTAAAGGGAAGGGGAAAGTTGATTGGCTTGCCCTGCATCGGAGCGAAGCGACTGGTGCGGGGTTGATTGGTTAATTAGTTGATTAAGAAATGCCTTGGATGCAACTTTTTCGGCGTGACCTTCTTGTTTGCATGTTTCCTGGCAATGATGATAGCCAGTTCCGGTTGCGCATTTCTCAGTTATTCGGGGACAGATCTCAACTCTGAGGCCGGCGTTGCTTCCTGTAGCCACGATTTCGTTTTCAATAACAATAACTGCTCCCGTGGACTGCTTTACGCAACCTGAATCTTCAGCAATTTTTTTTGCCGCTTGGATGAATTGATTGCCTGCGCCAACATAAAGGATTTTTCCGTCATTCGGCATGAACGGATAGGGTTTTGGAGATTTATAACTGCTGATCATGTGTTTGTCCTTCTTGATCCGGAGTAGAACTTGGTTCTACTTCTTGAGATGTTTTTATTCTATATTGATCTTTTAGTTCAATAAGTTTTCCTTGTTGCAATAAATCAATCTCCTCGTTTGAATCAAATTTTGATTCCAGCGAATATGGAGTTGAGCCAACATATTTTGCTTCCTGCTTGCCATGTTTTTTTGCCTCATCTTCACTGAGGTCGGATTCAAGTTTGCAAATCTGCATCTGACAGATTCTCTCGCCCGGATATATTTTTATTATGTGGTGAGAATTATTTACAACCGGAATTGTTAGTTGTCCGTTGTAGCGACAATCAATCATACCGGTTTCGATTTGCAGGCCTCTTCTCAGCGCGGAGCTTCTTGGCAACAATGTTCCGGCAATATCACCACAGTTTAAGGTTATTTTTTCCAATGTAGAAATTAAAATAAATTCTTTGGGTAAGATTTCGAAGTATTGGCCAGGACTTAACTTAATTAGTTTTAAATATTCTTCCGTGTTTTGATAATTCAAATAATCCGCGTTGACTGCCACTCTTCCTTTTTCATTCATTTTCCAGCTGTGAGGAACATAAAAGCTCCAGCCGACTCTGAGGTCGATCGAATTTGGTGATAGCTGGTATTCGTCCAGCTCCGGTGAAAATTTAATCTGTCCCTCCTTGATTCTGTGCAAAATCTCCTTTTTCGTTAAAATAGACATAGTATTGACAAATTATTTATTTTATATTACTATTAGATAATTGAACCTGAAATCAAGAAACTTGAGTCGGTGTATTGTGTTAGTTCATTGAATGGAGGAAAGCATGGAATACATTGGAAAAGGTTTGGCAGCTGTCTCTATTATGACAGGGTGTACTGTTGCAGTGGTTACGCAGGGGGAGGCAATGGGTGGAGAAGCGTGCGTCGCGATCATGTCAGCTGGCGCCATTTTTTCCGTGTTGGTTTTCGCATTTGGGAAATTAATTGATTTTTTTGATATTTAGAGCAGATTTAACGACTTGCAATGCGGGTCGTTTTTTATTTCTATCTGACTTTCTGTGACCGCCGTAATTTTACATGAAGGCGGTAGTCAGCTCAATACCCAGTATGGGAGAGCCCACTAAAGTGGGGTAGAAATTACTTTATATTTCAAATTGATAACACTATTGCCAAGGTCTTTATATTCCATAAGTTCAAGTTTAATATCCAAATCCAAATCCTTAAACAAAGTTAAACCACCGCCGAACAAAATTGGTTCAATGGTAATGAGTAGTTCGTCCACAAGTCCTTGATTTAGAAATAGGGAATTGACTTCTGTTCCGCCGGCGAGGACTGCTTCTGAAAATCCTTTGTCTTCAAGTTCTTTTAAAAGTTCTTCTGGCTGGTTATTCGTATATTCCACTTGGCCTTCAATGTTTTCGAAGTTTTCTGGTGTTCTGGTCAAAACTTTGATGAGTCGACCCGGCAGTGGGCGATTGATTGTTTTGAAAGTTGAATTGCCCATGATTATCACGCCGGCCATTTTGGTTTTTTCAACAAAAATCTGCTTGTCCGCGTTTGACGTCCATTCGATTGACGGCTGGCCTGCGTTTTTTGCTATAAAGCCGTCGGTTGTGATTACCATCATGAGGGTGATTTTCAGCATAATGCAAAATGAAAAATGTAAAACCACAGTCAAAATTTAAAATAGAAATTTTTTTTTAATTTATCTATTAGGTATGTGGTTTTGCATTTTTATTTTTACATTTTAAAGTACAATTTTCATCCCTTTTATCGGCCCCAGCGGAGTATACTGTTTCGTCAACTGGTCTGTGATTTCTGCGACCAGAGACTCGTCCCCAGCTTCTGATCGATCGAAAAAATCATGTTGAGCCTCAAAAGAAACAGGTGGGTGATCATTTGTTCTCTCGACCAATTCCCAGGCTTGTTGAAAATGAATATCATAAATATGGGCATTTGAAATTGTATGAGTTAGCTTGCCAGGTTTGACGCCAAGTTTCCCAGCCAGGATTGCCAGCAAGAGCGCAAATCCGCCAACATCATGTGGACAGCCGAGCATCATGTCGTTGGATCGAACTACAGAATGAATGTGCAGTTTATTGCCAAGAATATTTGCGGTCCAGGTATATGGGCAGGGCACATTCTTTTTTGAATTTGGATTACCAAGCCCGTCTTCTCGCGGATCCCAGGTGATAACAACACCGTGCCGTGATCCTGGATTTTCAGTCAAATGTTTTACCAGCAGTCCGAGTTGATCACGCCCAAAAGCGTGCCGCCAGCGATGCCCGTAGGCAGCCGGAATCGTTCCGTCCTCTTCTGTGAAGTCTTGCCATATCTTGGTGAATTTATTGACATAGTCTTCCGGATTTTTACTACCCATAATGTACCATATTTGTTCAGCAACAAAAAGTTTTATGGGAATTTTTCGAAGAGTTAGAAGCGGAAAGCCCTGGTCCAATTCAAAAGTCACACCCGGTAGAACTTTGCAGGTGTGGCCGGTTCTTTCATTGAATTCATCAAATCCCTGGTTCATGATTTTTAGAACTGCATCCTTGTATTGTTCGTCAAATTGAGTCATTGTAATAGGGCTAAATATGGCTGTACAAGAGAACAGGGCGGAACAGGATAATAAGGCATAAAAGGGGTTAAAGGGGATAAAGTAGATAGAGAAGAACAGTTTAATTCCAATCTTCTATTGCCCTTTTTAGCCTTCTTTTATCTTCTTTGTTCTTTCCCATTTTACCAAATAAAACACGTCAACGCAAAGTGTATAACTTTGGCCTTGACAGAGGATAATTGATGTGTTAATATAGGTCAATAATTGGTTCTTTTTATTTGGAGGTAATAATGACTGAGGTTCGTCAGACCTTGACCAAAATGGATTATTTTCTTATCGCGGTCAGTATGATTTTCGTTCTAAAGATTGTAAATCTACTGATCAGTGGTCTTGTCTCTGATACTCCAGTGAGATTCATTGTGGAAATGTTCTGCTTGATCGTATTTTTTTGCGGAATGATTTCTCAGAACTACTTTGGCAAATCTTTTGGCTTTCTGGTCTCACTTGTTTCCGTGGGTTTGTTTACATTACTCATGGTAAGTGGAATCATTCATCAGCCAGCAGAGGGCAACCTGATGTCATATGCCAGTGTGAGTTGGTTTTATCTGAGTTTGCTCAGTGGGAATTGTTTTGGGGCATTTATTCTATAGGAGGAAGAATGGTAAGAGTAAGGATTCGCGGCGCTTCAGAAAAAGCATTGAACGGACTTACGGTTTTCTTGCATGTATCAGAAGAATCCGGTGGCTTGCAGTGTGATGAATGTGGAAATGAAGATCGAGGGTGCAAAAGAAGCTTCAGTCTGGAAAACGTCAGAAAAGCAAAAAACTATCTTCGAGCTGACAGTCCACTTCGTGCCAAAGCTTTTGAATTCGTAATCGAACAGCTGAGAAGTGAAAGCGCTCTTTGTTTTGACTGCTATGAAATAGTTGTCGATGGCAAGTTCGGTAGCCGTTATACGGCTGCGGATTAGGTGCGGAGGCTGACATGGCAAAGGTGAAGATGACCATCGAGGTTGACGAAGAACAGCATGATTTTCTTGTTCAGAAAGGAAAAGAAACTGGTCGTGGCCCAGAGCATGTTGTAGAATTGTACCTTGCAATTGAAATTGCGGGTTTGAAGTTTGAAGAAAAAAGGGCACCGATAGTGGCCCCTAAAAGTTTCAAAGATGTGAGAGTGGGAACTGTGTTTGGTCCTGATTCTCCATCGCCACCGTTTATTGATCAAGGTCAGATTAAAAAGTTAATCAAGAATAAGGACAAGAGCTCCCTGCCTTGAACAACAAAAAAACCGCTGACTAAAGAAGAGCAGATCGAAAGAGCTCATGACGAAGGAGGCTAAGGGGTCTTCTTTGACAAAACTCAACTCACAAAAAAGAAGGGCTCATGGCTGACAAAAAGAAGAAAGAGATCAAAGACATGACTGACGAAGAACTGTTGGCGATTGCAGAACGGGAATTTGCAAACGTTGGCGATACGATTCCATCTCAAGATAGTAAGAATGCTATTTCGCGAACTGGCAGTATGCGAGCAATCGCAGCTTGTCAGATTGTTTTGGTGCGGCAGGCACTTGGGAAATCCAAAGTAGCGCCACTTACCTGAGAAGAGCAGATCGAGAGAGCTCATGACGAAGGAGGCTAAGGGGTCTTCTTTGACAAAACTCAACTCACAAAAAAGAAGGGATCATGGTTGACGAAAAGGAGAAAGAGATCAAAGACATGACTGATAAGGAATTGTTGGAGTTTGCTGAAGAGCAACTTCAACAAAGCCTCAATGCGGGGACCATTATTGCTCAAAGGTCAATTGCGGCTTGTGCAATTTTGAGAGAGAGAGCAGCTTTGGAAAAAAGAACACCCCGTACTTTGAATAGTTAACTGGAACAAAAAACCGCTCGTAACATCGAGCGGTCTTTTTATTAAACGACTTTTGTCATCCTGAACTTGTTTTAGGATCTTAAAAGTCGTGGAGTGGGCTTTTGGGCTTCATTCCCGCCTGGCCGTAAAACGGCCAGGCTAGTTTCCACAAAGGCCCCTAAAAGGGGCCTGCCTGTGATTTTTATAATACTTTGAACTTTTACCCCGCACTATAACTCCTACGTCGTTAAGTGCAGGGCAAGCCTTTTACATTTGAACTTTTACACCAGGTCCCATACTTGAGCAAAGAGTAATTGCTCTCACAAAGATGCCTTTTGTGGATTCTGGTTTTGTTTTCTTCAATGCATCTAGAAAAGCATTGTAATTTGCCAATAATGCTTTGTCATCAGTGCTGACTTTTCCAATAGCCTGATGAACGTTGGAAGAGTCGTCATTTTTGAAAGCGATTTTACCTTTTTTCAATTCACCAATTGTCTTTTTTAGATTCGTTGTAATAGTTTCATTCTTTGGTGAAGGCATCAATCCCTTTGGGCCAAGAATTCTAGCAAGAGGGGATAGGCTCTTCATGATATCTGGAACTGCAACTGCGATATCAAATTCGATTTTGCCCGTTTTCTTCAATTTATCAATATCCTGTTCTGAATAGACAAAGTCAGCGCCAGCCTCTTTTGCTTCTTTTTCTTTTTCATTGGGAACAAAGACTGCAACTTTTTTTGCTTCACCAAATCCGTGTGGTAGTGATACTGTGCTCCGGATTTGCTGATCTCCCTTTTTTGGGTCAATACCCAGCCGTAAGTGAACTTCCACAGTTTCGTCGAATTTTGCAGTAGCTGATTTTTTTACAATCTCAAGAGCTTCTTCCAGAGGGTATGCTTTTTCTCTGTCAAAGGCTGCATAAAGATCTTGTACTCGTTTTTTGATAGCCATAGATTAGCGAACATGGAACATGAAACATGGAGCGTGGAACATAAAACATATAACATGGAACATATAACATGGAACAACTCTTAGCTAGTTGTTCTATGATCCATGAATAATGATTTATGAGCAATGATCTATGAATAATGCTCTGTAAATTTATAAACAAAAGAATCGTGTTTTACCACGACCCCTAGTATGAAATAGTTGAAGCTTTGATAATTAACTACAATTACCTTTAATTTCCGCCATAGGCGGATCAGCCTTTGGCTGAAACTTCAATTAACTTTCTTTCGGATCGTGGTAGTAGCGTCCTTCGAGCGAAGAACTTCCACAACAATTTTTATATTATTCGATTTTGTTATTTTTGTCAACTCTAGACTTAAGACTATTTAACTTCAACTCCCATTTGTCTTGCTGTACCAGCTACGATTTTCATAGCTTGCTCAACATCGTCAGTGTTTAGATCGGGAAGTTTAACTTCAGCGATTTCGCGTAGTTGCTGTTTTGTTATTTTTCCGGCTTTTGTAGTTAGCGAATTCGCTGCACCTTTTTTGATCCCTGCCGCCTTTAGAATCAATCTAGAAGCTGGAGGGGTCTTCATTACAAAAGTAAATGTTCGATCTTCGTAAACTGTAATGATTACCGGAATAATGTCGCCACCTTTATCTTTGGTGGCTTCATTGAACTGATTACAAAAATCTTGAATAGCTACACCGTGTTGACCTAGTGCTGGCCCTACCGGTGGCGCTGGGGTTGCTTTTCCTGCCTGGATCTGTAATTTGATCTGGGCGATTTCTTTTTTTGCCATACTGTTCTAAGAGCTTAGGTATCAGGTGTGACATTTGTAACACTTGAATCCAAGCAACTTGGTTATTTTTATTATAAAATCTATAGTTTGTTTACTTGCAAATAATCTAGCTCAATCGGAGTTTCTCGTCCAAACATTGAGACCAAGACTTTAACCTTACCGCGCTCTTCGTCAACTGCCGCGATTTTTCCTTCAAAGTTTTTAAATGGCCCGTCAATAATTTTGACCGGTGTATCAATTGTAACGTCGATTGTGTATTTTGGTTCTTCCACGCCCATTCGTTTTTGTAGCTCTTTCATCTCTTTGTCAGAGACAGGGGTTGGAATAGTTCCGGTACCGATAAATCCGGTTACGTTTGGTGTATTTCGAACAACATACCATGATGCGTCAGTTACAAGCATTTCCACGAAAACATAACCTGGAAAAATCTTCTCGGTAACGATTTTTCTTTTTCCGGCTTTGATTTTTATTTTTTTCTCGGTGGGAATCAAAATGTTGAAAATTTTCTCCTCCATGTCCATGGATTCGATTCTTTGTTTTAAATTTTCAGATACATTTTCCTCATACCCAGAATAAGTATGAATAATGTACCAGCGTTTCCCACGCTCGATTTGTTTTGCCATATATAAAAAGTGAATTAAGTGAATTGAGTGAATTGAGTTAATTTTGAGCTTCGAAATCTTTTAGTTAACTTAATTAACTTAATTCGCTTAATCTCTCCACGTCCAACTCGTTGCTATAAGAAAATCGCCAGGACTTCTGAAAAGATGTAGTCCAGGACACCTAGAAATGCAGCCACGAAAAGACTTAGTCCAATCACAATTAATGTGTGTTTGGTTGTTTCTTTTTTTGTTGGCCAAGTTACTTTTTTTAATTCCTTTTTTGATTCAATTAAGTATTTGACCAGTTTGTTTTCTTTTATATCCATATTGGTACAGATGTACAGATTCTTTACAGATAATACAGATTAAGAATTGTAGTTATAAATCCGTATAATCCGCGTTAGATCCGCATAATCCGCGCTATCTTAAAAAGGCCCTTTGGCCCGTATATCCCTATTATAGTACAAAGTATAAATGTGTCAAGGGGAATTGTGGGGAAAACTGAAGTGCAGGAATTATTAATCTAAATTTAGCCATTTTTTATTATACAGCCAAGGCTTTATTGACAAGACTAAAAAAGCATGATATAGTTAAATGAATTTTAAAAAGGAGATCGAAAATGGATTTCATGTATTTGATATTGGCTGATGTGGTCTTGGTTTTTCATGTTCTGATTTCAGTAATGATCGCGACCCTATTTGTTTTTAGTAAAGCGCCACGGTGGTATAAGATCACTAGCGTTGTTTCTACGGTAATCGCAGTAGTTGGTTTTCTTACGTATGGTTGTCCGCTGACTTTGTTAGAAAAACATTTGCGAAGGTTAGCAGGTGTCGAGACATACGAAACAGGATTTGTGGTGTATGTTCTCGAAGAGTTGCTGGGGCATGGCTTCTCTGTCACTCTGAGGTATAACCTGGAAATGATTCTTGTGTTCAGCCTGGCGTTTTTGTTGATTACCCTTCTTTATAGGCAGTACTGTTGTCAATCAAAAAGCTGATCAAACATTCGTCAAAGAGTCCGCGCTTCACATTGCGCGGGCTTTTTCTTTTTATTTAATAATTAGACAGGATAAGTTTTGCTGACTTAAATCTAGGTTAAAATTATAAGTGTGATATAATATTCATGATCTAGCTTAATTTCCGGCATCCGCCGGGCAAGCCCAATTCTTAATTTTTAATTCTTCATTCTTTATTACTTCTTTGATATGGATTACCTCGCGCACGGTTTGTGGAGTTACGGATTATTTCACAAATTGAAAAATGTAAAGTTGGCCGTACTCTTTGGCCTATTGCCGGATTCAATGTCTTGGTTAATTTTTGCAATATACAAATTGATTGTGGACCGCCGATTGGGTGAGCCGGATTTAAATAATATTCCTGACTGGACATTTACTCTTTATGATATTAGTCACAGCTTGTTTGTGGCAGGAGCGTGCATTTTAATTGTCTACTTGATCCTTAGAAAATTCCCGCTTTACATGCTCAGTTGGCCGATTGCAATTATCTTTGATTTGTTTACTCATTCTCGAGACTTTTTGCCAACTCCATTTCTCTGGCCAGTGTCTGATTGGAAGTTTCCGGGAATTAGTTGGGGTAATGGTTGGTTTATGATAGGGAATTATTCGGCGTTGCTCCTTTTGTTTGTTTATATTATTTGGAAGAAGCGGAAGGGGACTAATACAAAATAAAAAATTAAAAGACAAAATTATATATAAAAAAGAGCCCAGCAAAATGTGTTTTTTTTGTATTGACAAAAGACCTTTTTTTTGTAAAGATATAAGTAGATTGTATAATAAGGAGGAAAAGTCATGAAGTTATTAATCAAGGTTGAAATGCCCTGTGGCCATAAGGTAACGATTACTAGAAAGCATTTGGCCCACAAGGTGGTGACTTGTTTTCAGTGTACTCGTTCTTTTGACATTAGAGAAGAATGGCGTACGGATTGGTCTGATCAATTGGGCGAAAAAAAAATTAGGCCAGATGCCGGAATGGAAAAGACCCGTGGTTAGGTATATTGGTAATGAATAACATCTGATGAGGAGTTGAGTATGGAATGGCAAGAAGTAATAGCGAGAGATGACATCATTGGTGGTGACATCGAGACCCAAGAAAGTGGTGATGTTTATCGAGGTCCTTTGAAAAGTATCCGGCTTGATGAAAACGGAATTGTTCACTTTGAATGTGATTGGATGGCCGTGATGAAAGGATGGCGTGGTAAGTGGCGAAAGTGGAACAGGACATCCAGTTCCATCAATGGTAACATGTGCAAGCCTCAGGATAATGGGGGCCGTATTAGAGCCACAGTACCAACAATGGGACCGATTGTCATTTTCCCCAGGGGCGACACTCAGCTTGATCCAGCTAATGTCGAAGGCCTTAACTTGTAAGCTTTTAATTGATCGATATCAAAACCAAAAGATGGCACACGGCCATCTTTTTTTATTTTATGATTTATTTTTTAAAAACTATTTTATATGGCCTTACTTCACTTTTGGCCAGTCCAGAAATTATAGCTGGATCGTTTTTTACAATATCATCTAACTCCTCCTCATTGGCAACTTCCAATATGAACATTCCACCTCTTCTCTCATCAATAAACGGTCCAGTTATTACTAGCTTCCCCTCATCAAACAGTTTCTTTAAATAACTAACATGTGGTTTCATCATTTCCTCAGTTATACCTTCTTTGATGAACTGATGGGTAATTACATAATTCATATTAATTGCATTTTAGTGAATTAAAAAAATTATTCTAAATACTCCGTGTCTTTATTTCTGTCGATTAGCTCATGAGCTTTCTTCATTTCTTCAGGGGTGTAAATATAAATAATTTTGAACTTTCCCGAAGTTATTTGCTGAACATTGTCATGAGTAATCTCAATGACATGTATCAATCCCCAATAAAGCCACTTGCCGTCGATGTTTTGAACAAGGAAGTTGCGAACTGGCGGTAGTTGATAAATACGGATTTTCGGTTTATCCTTGAATTCAAAGATTTGATCAGCAAAGTCTTCAGCCTTGAAAGGTGTAGCTTTGTGCAGATCATAATCTAATTCTTTTGGAAATCCTTGCTCGGTCGTGATTTGCAATGTATCGTTTGTTTCTATGAAACTGCCCATAGTAGTATAATATTTAGTATTGAAAGTTTTTGAAGTAAGATTCTATTTTTTCGTTCAGTTTATTAGCAAGTGCTTTGTGGCTTTCTTTTGTAAGATGAACTCCGTCACTACCAACTTTTAATTCGCTTGCACTAACAAAATGACATTTGTTTTTTTTGGCGATTTTCGAATAAATATTCTTTAGTTTTTTAGATTTCTCAGTTCCTCCGACATATCTCTGTAAAGCATATTCTGTTTGTTCATTGATGAGAGGAAGTGAAACTATTATTACTTGGGGAGATGTATTTCGAAACTGAGATTTTCTTTTAAGAATGACTTGTATAAAGTGTTTTTCTAAAAGATTTCCAATTTCTTCCGGAGAATTTTTAAATTTATGTTTAAGTTCATTCGTTCCAAGCATGATAATTACAAGATCTAATGGATCATGGGAGTCCAAACAAGGAATTAAATATTGACTTCCATTCCTACCTTCTTTTCCAGGTCTTGTATCTTTATTTACCAAAGTTCTACTATTGAGTCCTTCTTCAATAATTTCAAAATTTTCTCCCAGTAATTTTTGTAGAACTTTTGGAAATCTGATATCATCAGGAAATCTTTCATGGTTGGTGTCTGGAATGTATCCCCAAGTATATGAGTCGCCAAAACATAATATTCTTTTCTTTGTCATATTGTTCATAATAGAAAAAATAAAATCATTCTTATATATAAATCTGGTGTTGGTTGGGTAGTATGTCGTACAACGTTTCGGCATATCTGATGTTTTACGGAGCGAAGCGAAGTAAAATATGGGTGGAGGCTCGCCGGAGGCGAACCGTAACCAGATATGCCGTGTTATGTGA
>JABMRF010000015.1 GCA_013202715.1 Candidatus Kuenenbacteria bacterium | reverse complement strand
TTCCGGAATCAGATGCTGATTGTCCCACAGCGCTTTGAACACAGCCGCATCCAGCCGAATATGTCCGGCTTTTTTGAGTCGCTTCAGCTTTTCTTCGCCCTGAATTGACCCGTTATCTTCAGGCCGAAGCATGTCCTCCATGCGCACTGCGCTCAGATCAATTTCCGTCAGCTGGAGTGAACGTTCATCCTGCTCGTCAATCTTCCAGTTTTTGTTTATAAACTCGGGGTCAAACGGCTTGGTGCGATCGATGAGAAGTTTTGAACCGGTAATGATCACATTGCCGCCATTTTTCAAAAACAGAGTAAATTGCGCGCCAACCTCTTTTGGACGCTTGAAAATATGCTCTTGCAAAGCATCGCCATCCAACGCGTCCCAATCAACATTTTGAGCCAAAATTCCCATTATTGCATGAGATTGATCCCTTCCTACAGGCTTACTCATGACACACCTCCATGTTTACGCCAATCATATTGGTTTCGCCTCTTGCGAAATTTTATGATCAACGCGGGAAAAAAGATCAAACTATATTATTCAATAACATTTTAGTATAGTATACTATTTGAAAAGTGTCAACACAAAAACGACAGTTTTACCTAAAATTACTATTACTTTACTAATTTATAATCGAGATGATTAGTAAAAAAACAAGAAATCAATAAATCAAAAAATCACTTTAGTTTTATACTTTTTTCTAAATTAGTTAATTCCGTCCAAAGCATTGCCCCTATTTCTTGTTCGAGCTTGCTTCCTTCTATATAATCGTCCTTTGCAATATATTTTTCAGTCAGGGCAAATATCAAAATATACTTTGACTCCTGAAAAGATCCATATGATATTTCTAAATGGGTAAACCTTACAAGGGTTCGTTTGCGAGCATACCCCTCAATGTAATTTAATATTATCGACATTGCTGCTCTACGAAACTGGGAGACTAATCCATAAAGCTCTTCTTTGGGAAAATTTTTAGTAACTCTATATACAAAATGGACATATTCATCCATAAGTTTTTTTAGCCTTTTTTGATAATCATTCATATCTTCTTGTTTTCCTGATTTCTTGTTTTCTTGATTTCTTGTTTTTTTGATTTCTTGTTTTCTTACCCATCACCCTATTTAGTGGGGTCAATCAAGAACTTTTTCAAATCCCGCCTTCCTATTATAACAGGATATTTCATGTTTTCCCTAATTATGACGGTCGCATTTGAACTAATTTCTACTCCGCCCAACTGAAGTTTTAGCGGGACTTCCATTCGATAGGAAATACCATGACTGCTGTAAATCTTGGCTACCGCCACAATATCTTTGTGTTTTTCTAATTCTTTCCAAACTTGTTTTTTACTCAATTCTTCCACTTCTTCCTTTGTTAACAACCTTTTGATTCCAAAACCAAGATAGTAACTAATCGCATCAGAAAAACCAATCTTTTTGGCAAATTCTTCATCAATTGATGTTATCCCAGCACCGGTATCCATTTTAGCTTCTATTTCATGCCAATTATTTTTTTTATCTTTAATTTTTATTTTATTAACAATGCCCAAAATCTTTTTTCCGGTAATACCCTCCACTTCAGTTTCAATTTCACCACCAAAAAGCTCTTTGGCCATCTTGATTCCACGCTTAACTGTCTGAATTTTCAAACCACGCACACGCAGGAGGCGATCTTTTAGTGGCGCTTCATTGGCAATCTGAATGGAAAGGCCGGGATGCGCATTTAATTCCAAAATAACCGGTCCTTTTTCTCGATCAATAGCAATATCCACTCCGGTATAATTTAAACCACAGGCAATTGCTGCTTTGATAGACAACTCCAAAATATCATCCCACATTGGAATTTTAATACCCCGAAGTGGTAATTTTAAATCCGGTAAGTTTTCAATCAAGCGGTCGAACTGAATCGCATTGGTTGTAATTCCGGTTGCAATATCAATACCAACACAAACCCCGCCCTGATGAAGATTTGCTTTTCCTTTAGAATTTTTTGTTGGCAAACGAAGCATTGCCATTACTGGAACTTTATTATAAACAATAACCCGCACATCCGGAATTCCTTTGTAGCTGTACAATTTAAAAGTTGGATGAATTTTTAATCGTTCTTCAAAAAAAGCAGCGTCCGGTACATTTGTCTTGGAATAATCTCCATCCAAAATATTGGAGACCCTAAGCATAATGTCCTGAACACTGGCTTCTTTATTTAATGGCAAAACCCATTTTCCGTTTTTTTTCCTGCCAAACGTAACAACAATTCCCTCGCCACCAAGGCCACGATTTGGTTTCAAAACAAAACTTTTTGGCAGACTGGTCCAGTCAAAACGGTAAAACTCTTTCCGATTTCTAATTACAGTAATAATACGCGGAACAGGAAGTTCGTGCTTTTCCAAAAGTTTTTTTGTTCTCAATTTATCATCAACCAGAGCAATCTTGTTTTTAGTTGCGCCGGGACGAATAAATTTCAAATTTCGGGCGTTCATGCCCAGAACCTGATTACTTTTTTTCAGCCAACTCAACATTTTTAATCACCTTTCTAAAACGATAATATTCAATCAGACGGAGACCCGTCCATTTACCGATTAAAATATTTATAATTAAAGTCAGCAAGACATACTCCGGATAACCGATAATGAGTGTTCGAAGTACTTGCCAGCTGGCCAGCCAATAACAAATAATTGATAAAAATAAAGTTTCCAAAATCAGGACTACTGCGTTTTTATTACCGCGCTCAATTTGAGCGGAAATGAATTTCTCAGTCAGGAGTACCATCACCAAAATCGGGAAAATTGAAATTTCCAAAAGTCCTACCTTTCCGGACCAGGCACCGACCAAAAATATACCAAATATTGAAAAGCTGACCAAACTAAGAACGATTGCCATTCTCGGCAAATACGACAAACGAATTTTTCGCGCGCCAAGGCGACTAATCGTGCCGACCAGCAAGGTAATTATAAAAATAAGTAGTCCGTATTTCAATCCGGTAACTAGGAAAGCAACCGCCACAATTGACGGAGTATAAATACCCAACGCTTTAATTCCGATCACCTGACGGGCAAAAGCCATGATAGTCGCAATAACCGGTAGAATTAAAATTAGATAAATTGTATTGAGTGGCAATCCCTTGTCCACCATGTAATTCACAAGATAAGACACAAAATTCCATGGACGAAGCTGGCTGGCATCTCTTTGCGTATGCAAACCAATCAAGCGATAATCAACAAAACTATTTTTTAATTTTTCTAACAAAGGACTGAACGCAGTACTTGTAAAAATATCGGTACTCGCTTCCTTTCGAGTGAGAACGATAAACTGCGGTGTTAAAAGATTGTATAAACTCTGCGCTACTTTTCCGGTAGCTGAGAAATTTTGATCGGTAATCACTACAAAATATTTTGAACCAAACCCGAACGTATCCAGGCTACTGCCGTTTTCTTCAGAACTCTTTGTTAAATTCTGAGCTGCCTCTAATAAAGCGTTTAAGCCGATATTCTTTTCAGTCCAGATAATAATTGATCCGGCCTGTCGAATATTGTCTTTGTTTTTTAAAATTTTCTGTGCTAATTCCTTTTCAATCGCATAATCAACGTTAGCTTCAGTTTCTTGAATATTTACCAGTAAAATTCCCTGTGAACTTGAAATACTTTGCACCATTTTGAATTTTTCTAGATCAACATTTTTATCGGTAATCAAAATTGCCACATCTTTATCAACATTAACAATAATTTCATCAGTAGCTTCTAATGCCTGCCCTTCAGACTGGGCGGTAATGGTCAAATTAACTCTGTAAACGCCTGAATTCCGATAAATATAAGTAACATTCTTTCCTGTTGATGAATTTCCATCACCAAAATTCCAAACATAGCTTTCATCGGAAACATTATCAACAACGGACCCGATTGCAGAAAAAACGGCCTGACTTCCCACGACAAGATTGCGATCTTCTCCTGCCACGGCTCTAACAACAGGCTCAATCACAACTTCTTCCTGCGCAAAAAGTGCTGTTAGCGGTGAGAACAGCATTATTGAAACACAGAATATAATTGTAGCTTTCATTTTCATATTAATTGATAGTCGAATGATTATTTATAACTACTGATCAACATGATAATCAATCAGTAATCAGTAGCATCATGTAGCTATCAGTAGATCACGTAATTATCCATTTAGCTCACATGAACCGAATTCGCGGCGCAGATCGCGACCGCAAGAGCATCCGCCGCATCGTCCGGCCGTGGGATTTCTTTTAGATTCAAAAACATTTTTACCATCTGCTGGACCTGCCCTTTTTCCGCCCGACCATAGCTTGTAATTGCCTGCTTGACTTGCAGAGGAGTAAATTCGACAATCTTCTTTCCGGCCTGTATTGCGGTCAACATTATTACTCCGCGAGCATGGCCGACTTTCATGGCCGTCTTGACATTTTTTGCAAAGAAAAGATCTTCGATGGCCACCAAACAAGGGTTATATTTTTTAATTATTTTTGTTAAATCTTCGTGTAAATCTTTTAACCTCTGAGAAAATTCTTCACCAGCGTGAGTTTTTATTACGCCATAATCAAGACATTCAAATTTAGAACCCTGGACCTTAATTACTCCATATCCTGTCAATCCATACCCTGGATCTATTCCCAAAATGATCCTTTGATTTTTTGTTTTTTTGTTTTCTTGTTTTTTTACCATTGGATTTAACTAATATTCGTATAAACCGAATTCACATCATCGTGCTCTTCCAGCCATTCAACGATCCGATCAATCTTTTCAGCTATTGATTCATCAATCTCTTGTTTGTCTTTTGCTACCCACTCCATTTCTGCATACTCAATTTTGGTATTTTTATTTTCCAAATTTTTTCTTACTTTTTCAAAACCGGAAAAAGTTGTGGTTACAGTAAAGCCACCCTCTTCTTCATGCACATCATCTGCGCCAAAATCAATAATATCGAGCATTAAAGAATCTTTGTCTTCAATTCCCGCCAAGTTGATTCGAATCACGCCCTTGTGTTCAAACATCCATTTAACTGAATTTTGAGCTCCAAGTGTCCCGCCGTTTCTAGCCAAGATAGCCTTGACCTCCGGCGTAGTTCTATTCTTATTATCAGTTGCTCCCTCGATCAAGAGAGCGACGCCACTCGGTCCAAAAGCTTCGTACATTAATTCCTCAATGACCTCTCCGCCAAGCTCGCCGGTTCCGCGTTTGATTGCTTTCTCAATACCGTCCTTTGGCATGTTTGAGGCCTTGGCTTTATCAACTGCCAATTTCAGGGAAAAGTTCATTTCCGGATCACCACCTTTTCTTGCAGCCAAAGTGATATTCCGGGAAAGTTTTGTAAATAAATTACCACGCTTGGCATCAGTCACGCCTTTTTGACGGTGAATTTTGTCCCATTTGGAATGTCCTGACATAGGGTAAAAATATTAAATTATAAAATTAACTCCCTCTGTTATAAAACACAAAAGCCTCCTCCAAAGGCGGATCCGCCTCTAGCGGAAAAAGTTAAAAGCCTTGAATAAATATACGTTAACTCAAGACTCTTTTTGGTTCTAAAATTAATATAATTTCGTAATTTGAGCATATCAAATTTAAGTAAATAAATCAAGGGAGAACTACCGTAAGGGTTCAAAATTTTGAACCCTTACGGTACCCTTAAAAGAAAAACTCCCTTCTTCATTTTCCGGGATTTTCTCTTACTTTTACCTTTTACATTTCAACTTTTACCTCCTTCTGTGCATAACTTGATTGCACAAACTCAATCGATTTGGTAAGTTAGAAATAAGCGAAACATATTACAAAATAAAAACAAAAGTTATGCAAGCCCTTCGTGAACAATTTGATAAATCCAATCTTTACGAAGTTATTTCAAATATCCCAAAACAGTTTACCGAGGCTTTTGGTGAAGTTGAAATTAAAATAAATCCTGATACCTCAAAAATATTATTTTGCGGGATGGGTGGATCGGCGCTACCGGCAAACTTGCTGAAAACTTTTTTATCAGTCTCCAAATCTGCTTTTAATATTCCTATTAAAATAAACCGCGACTACAACTTGCCACACAATGTGGATTCTAGCTGGTGCGGTTTTTTTGATTCTTACTCCGGCAACACTGAGGAGACCCTAGAAGCCCTAAAACAGGCCGAGGACAAGGGATTGAAGCAAATCGTAATCCTGGCCCATACGGGAAAGCTTGAGGAGATTGCGAAAGAAAAAGGCTACCTGTTCATTCGAATCCCGGACACAAGTCAGCCCAGAATGGGCTTTGGATATGTAATTGGCGCAATGCTAAAAGTGTTTGCAAATTCAGGATTATTAAAACTCAACTTTGACGAATTAAATTCAGATATCGAAAAATGTTTAACTGCTTCTGCTCAAACGCAAGAACAGGCTCACAAACTGGCTGACACAATCAAAGGAAAAATTCCGGTCGTTTACACTTCAAACGTCTGGAAGTACGTCGCCATGGTCTGGAAAATTAATTTTAATGAAAACGCAAAAACACAAAGTTTTTGGAACGCTTTTCCAGAATTAAATCACAACGAAATGGTTGGCTATACAAATTTGGTTGGCGATTACAAAGTCATTGTTCTAAAGGATACAGACGAGCATCCAAGAATTCAAAAAAGAATGGATATTTTCGAGCAAATCCTGGGAGATAAACTCAACGTTGAAATAATTGAAATGAATAGCGGTAGTGTTTTCTACAAATTAACCAATACGCTCATGCTGGGTGCCTGGACCGCGTATTATCTTGCGCTTCTCAACGAAGTTGACCCAACTCCGGTTGATATGGTGGAAGAATTTAAGAAAAAAATGAAAGGGTAGGTAAAAGGTAAAACGTAAAAGTTGATAGTATTTAAATACTTTTAACTTTGACTTTTTACCTATAAACTTAATCGCACGCAAAACCAATCCCATATACCAAATAAAATAAAAGAGAGGAACATCTCTTTTGAATAAAAAAAGCTCCCCTATTCCATGCTTGAAGGGGAGCTTTTAAATATCTGTATTTTGTATCCTAGTTTACACCAACTGTATCAATCAACTTACCAAGGACAAAATCAGTGATCGCATATGCTGCCAAGATTATTGCTAGACCGATTACAGCTTGAACAATTATCTTTTGTGCTTTTTCAACTTTCTCCGGTGTGCCACCTGCTGTCATCCACATAAACCCTGCATAAATTACGAGCACCACCATTACTACACCCAGAAGACCAAGGACAATTCTGATAATTCGCCCAATCATTTCCGGTAAAGTAGGACCGGTTGCATCCTGTCCAAATTCCTCACCAGTTGTATTCAAGTCCGTGAAGTAATCGGCCTCTGTCATTGGTGCCGCCTGGGAAATCGGAACAAGGTAAACACCAAAAATAAATCCGAAAGAAACTAGAGCCACCAAACTAAGTAAAAGAATATTTTTCATAAATCTTTTTTTAACTTTTATTAATTATTAATATATATAAATTGTTAATTGCTTGATTTGAATTTGAGTTACTTAGTCGCCGCTGACATTTTTTCAACAACAAAGCTGGATATACTGTAAGCTGCTAGAGTAATAAATAATCCGATTATTGCCTGAGTTATCATACGTTGCGCCTTTTGCACTTTTTCAACGTCACCAGAGGCGGTCATCCACATTATTCCCGCATAAATCAGAATAATTAAGAATACTATACCTAAAATACTTAAAACAACTTTAATAACTTTACCGATCATTCCCGGTAAATCCTTTTTTGCTCCTGCTGTCTCTCCCATTCCCTGACCAGCGCTATCTAAAACCCCAAGTACAGTATCACCTGCTGGAGGATCTGCTGCCAAAGCCGGAGAAAAAGCAAATGCAAAAGAAAAACACATTACAGAAATTAAAATGATCCTTAAAATTGACTGGTTACGATAAATAAAATACTTCATAGAAAATTAGTTGATTAGTTAATTGCTATCTTTACGGTGCAGGCGTACTTATGCCTCCAGTAGCAACTGCTAGTTTGCCGACTACAAAGGCCGATATTGCATATCCAGCAAAACAAATAAACAGTCCAATAATAGCTTGACTTAACATGCGTTGCGCTTTTTGTACTTTTTCAACTTCACCACCGGCAGTCATCCACATAATCCCTGCATATATAACAATTATTAATAGGACCACTCCTAAAATTCCGAAAATTGTCTTTATAACTCCGCCAATAATCACTGGCAAAGTTTTCTTGGTACCATAATCTCCCATTTGCGTTCCGGTATCAGTTAAAAAACTTTCCATTGTATCATCTTTGGCAAAAGTAGCACTCGTTGGGAAAAGTAAAACAAAACTAACAACAAGGACAAAAAGGATTGTTAAAATTGAATGATGTTTGTAAATAAAATGTTTCATAAATTCATTTATTTTTTATAGTATTAAGTACCAAGAGCTACTGTTATTCTCCTAACTACGTACTCAGTAATTGCATAGGCGGATAAACTTATTGCCAGACCAATTACGCCTTCAATAAGCATATTTCTGCCCTTGGTTACGTTTTCTGGACTTCCGGCTGCAGTCATCCAGGTGATTCCACCGTAAACAACAACAATCAAAAAGATTATTCCCAAGACACTGGTTAAAACTTTTAGGGCCGCGCCAATTGATTTAGCAGGATTAGGATCATCAGTTTCTGGGAATCCGGCCTGTCCGGCTGCGCTATCCAATCCACTGATCGCATTAGTTGCGGCTGCACTGGCAAAAACAATATTCGTAACAATTGCAAAATTAAAAACTATCAAGCTGACCAAAAATAATGTTAGGATAACTTTTTTCATAGATTAGTTTATTGGTTTATTGGTTTATTGGTTGATTAAAAATTAACTCTCCCAATCAACAAATCAACTAGTCAACCAATTAACTTTTTTACGGCTCAACAACAGGTGGAGTTTCAGGCGTTGTTTCCGCAGGAGCAGTTGCTGTGGGGATAGCACCTTCATCAGCAGCAGTGCTGATCTTTCTTATCGCAAAACCGGCAACCTGATACGCTAATAAAGTAACTCCAAGCCCAATGGCTGCCTGAACCATAATGTCTCTGGCTTTGCTAACGTTTTCCGGTTTACCGGCAGCCAACATCCAAGTTAAGCCACCATACACGATCATTATTAAAAATATAACGCCAACAAATTTAAAACCAATGCCAACGTATCTACCTACAAGCTGAGCAACCGCAATTCCCGGGTCGGCCCCACCATCATCAGTGAATCCTGCCACACCTGCTGCTTCTGCTAATCCTTTTTTCAACCCAACCTTAGAAGGCTCGGGAGTACCACCGGAAACTGAGGGAGTAGTTGGAGTAGGGGCAGCTAAAGTAACCAACGGAAAAATCAAAAATATTAAACAAAAGGAAATTACAAAAACACTAAAAATCTTCATATTCATTAGTAAACATTAAACAGCAAGCTTAGAATCAAATCAATTCTAAATCTATTGTCTATTGTCAAAAAATCCAGAAGAGCAGGGCCGAACTTGAGATCCGACCCCGCTTGATTTTCTTATAGATCTGCTACATCGTCAGCAGTAGTTGCGTTCATCAACTGGCTAATTACAAATGTCGTAATCGCGTATGCCGCCAATATAATGGCGAGACCAATTATTCCAGAAATAATATACTTTCGAGCATCACCGGCTTTTTCTTCACTTCCACCGGCAGTCATATACTTGAATCCACCGATCAAAACAATAATTACTGCTATTACTCCCAAAAAGCCAAGGGCAACATTAATTAATTTTCCAATTACTGATCGGAGATCTTTTCCTTCTCCGCCTAGCCCGGTTGTACCACCAACTACTTTGACGCCGAACATATCGTCGTCAGCGGCCATTACTGGAACAACTACTGACATCAGAACGAACACAATTAAACAAATTTGTGCAATCGTTTTAATTTTTTGAATGTGAAACATGTGCGTTTAAATTAATTATTAATTATATATATTTATTTGCTTGTTTTAGAAATCTAAACCCTGAATAATATATTTGACCAAGATGTAACTAATAAAAATTACAAACAGGCCCAGTCCTGCCCAAATCATTGATTTTTGTGCGCTTTCAACCTTCTTTGCGTTGCCGGAAGATGTCATCCACATTATACCACTTATTATGAAGACTACCAAAGTTACAGCGCCGATTATCCCCAGAATATTACTTATCGCTGTTCCAACTATTACGGAAAGGTCAGAACCTGTACCGATCTGTTGCATTGATTTACTTTCATCACCCGCGTCTGTTATTGTACCAATTTTATCAATCGCGGCAGTAACACCTGCATCAATAGCAAAACAAACTTGAGGAACAGCAATTGCCATCAAAAAAACTACGACTAAAATCATTACTATTTTTTTCATATAAATTATTTTAGAATACCTTTTTAACCAGCTAAAACACTTAACAACAACTTGATCAAAGCACCGGCAAACAAAACAATAGCAAGTCCGATCACCGCATAACTCAAAGTACTGCGCGCTTTGGTCAACATTTTTGCGCTACCGCCAGAAATCAAATACATAGTCCCGCCGATTATAAACATCAGTAAAGCCAGAGAGCCGGTAATACCGAGAATAATCTGAATAATGTTTACGGCGACCCGCTCAATTGCATTTAAATCACAACAACAGTCCGCACTATCGTCGGCATTTACACATTTCTTACATCCTTCTGATTCAGTAATCTTTGCCTCGCCCCGACATGCAACAGGAACAAGAGACGGAAAAGCAAGAGCCGGCGTTGCTATTGTGAATACAAACATCAATGTTAGTGTGAATATAATTATTTTTTTCATAGATTCTTGGTAATTGGTAGTAATTAGGTAATTAATAGTAATTGGGTAATTGTTGGGACCGAGTTACTAAATTACTAAATTACGCCAAAGGCAAATTACCATAAATTACACGAGCGTAGCGAGTAAATTACCCGAAGCCCAATTACTTATAAATCGAATAATTAACCTTTTCAACTGCCTGCATGAGCGCTTTTCGAGAAATAACTTCTCCGCTCAAAACTGCATTGATCATTTCTGCAAAAGCTTCCTCCGCTGCAGTGGAATTGTAGCCATGATACCAACTCTTGGCTGTTAGCAACTGATCTGCAAAAACGGTTAGCTCCTCATTAGCAAGCTGATTATTGATAATCTTGGTTGAACGAAGTGCAGTTGGTTTTTTGGTATAATTCAAATACATCTCTACATTTGCTTCATCGGTAATAAACTGAACAAAGTCCCAAGCATAATCTTTAACTTTTGTTTTCTTGGAAACGCCCTCAACCCAATAATTCGCATAATTTACCTTTTGATTTTCACCGACTTGCGGCATACCGGCAACGTCAAAATTCAATTTGGGCGCTTGAGCCACAATTGTCTCGCGGTGATATGGATAGCCAAAGAAATAACCGACCTTGCCCTGGATAAACGCGGTCAAAGAATCTGGCATTTTATCATTCCAGGTATACCCTTCATATAGAGGGGAAGCAAACTGGGTATAATATTCTAATGCTCCCTGGCCAGGCGGATATTCCAAGTCTGCTAAACCCGTTGGTATTTTATTAAAAACAACATCCCCCTTATCATCAATCATCGGAGTCATGTTTTGCATCATGAGAAGTGATAAAATATCAAAATTACGAACTACATTGTCAGCCGTTCCAATAGCCGCACCAGCAATCTGAATATTTCCAGTTGTTTCGTCAATTTTTGTAATTTCCTTTACTTGCTCTTGAAATTCTGTCCAAGTTTGTGGCGGCTCTATCACGCCCGCATTACTTAAAATGTCTTTATTATAATACAAAGCTAATGTATCAAGGCTGACCGGCAAGGCCCAGACTTTTTCCTGATACTTGGGTTTGTCTTCAGTGCCAACATTATCGAGCATGACCACATCTTCAGCCACAGGATCTAAAAACTTTTTTCTGATTTGGGCCGGTGTTAAAGCTTTTTTTGAAATCAACTCAACAACCTCTTCTTTTTTTACAGTTCCTTTCAAATATTTAATCGGCAAGGTCGTTTTCGTCGGCAATGGTAATAATTTTGCTTTGTAGCGCTGGGTCCAGGTATTGTGAATCGAAAAAATATCCGGGCCTCGATCTTCTGCCAGAGCGTCTATCAGTTCGCGCTCATATTCATCATAGCGCAGTTTTTTGTATTCAACGTTAACATTTGGATGTTGTTTCCGATAGGCAGTGATCAACTCATCAAAGGCATCGCCATCATCCCACACCCGCCACCAAACCAAAGTGACCGGCTTATATGCCTTTAGAGCAGTACTGCTACTTCCCTTTGTGCATGCTGTACTGGAAAAAACCAACAAGCAGGCAACTGAAAAAACAATTATTACTTTTAGTTTTTGCTTTAACATAAAACTATATTTTCAAGTTTTTTAAATACTTTCGAAATTCTTTTTTCAAATCCGGTCGTTTCAAGGCCAGTTCAATGTTTGCCCGAAGATAGCCAAGCTTTGAGCCGGTATCATAATAAGTGCCGTCAATTTTCTTGGCGTAAATAGGTCTTTTTTTGGAAAGTCTAAAAATAGCATCAACGAGCCAGAGCTCTCCGCCTTTACCTATCTTTGTATTTTCCAATTCCTTGAAAATATCAGGAGTTAGAACAAATCCACCGAGGGATGCTAGAAGAGATGGGGCTTTCTTGGGACCTGGTTTTTCAACAATTGTTTTTACCTGAACAACATCTTTTTCCACTTCAATTCCGTCAATTATTCCATATTTATTGGTATCTTCTTTTGAAACTTCATAACCTGTCAAAACAGGATCGCCATATTTTTCGTAAACATCCATCAGTTGTTTAAGTTGTGGTTTTCTGCTGGTATAAAAAAATTCATCGCCCCACATCACCGCAAACGGTTCATCACCAATCAAATGTTTACAACAAAGGACCGGAGTTCCGTTTCCATATGGACCCTTTTGACGAATATAGATAAAGTTGGCCATGTCTGCGATTTTTTTGATCTCCTTTCGCATTTCTTCTTTGCCCGCTTTTCTCAAAAAATCTTGCAGTTCATAATTATAACCAAAATGATCTTCGACCGCTCTCTTCCCTGAACCGGTAACTAAAATAATTGTCTCTATTCCAGATTTCACTGCATCCTCCACTACGTATTGCACGATCGGCTTGTCCACTATTGGTAGCATCTCTTTTGGTTGCGCCTTTGTAGCTGGCAAAAACCTGGTGCCATAGCCGGCAACCGGAATTATTAATTTCTTAACTTTCATAGAAAATTATTAAAAATTATATTGTCATACTGTTATATTGTTTAAACAATACAACAATATAACAGTTTAACAGTTTCTCGGTCTATCTATTTTTAAAAATGAGCTTGTCCTTTAATTTTTTTAATCTCAATGAATACTTCAGGGCGATTAAAGCCAAATACACATTTAGCGCTGCTAGTAAAACAAAGAAAACCGAAAACAAGATAAATAGCGCCTGCGGATAAATTAAAATCAAAACTGCGAGGGCGACCCAGAGGACCACCTGCAAGGCAAAGTACACAACGAGCCAAACAAGGGTGTTGCGGACATTGTGATAAAGATTGTCGAGTGCTTTTAACATATTTTCATGAGAAAGCTGTTAGCTGATAGGTTGTTAGCTGATAGGTCGAATACAAAAACAAAAAAACCTCTTCTGCTAATAAACTAAAAAGCTAGAAAGCTAAAAAGCTAATATACTAATTCATTTTTAATTATAACACTTTTTTAGAAAAATAACCAAAATTCTATATACAGGACAAAAGTTACAATTATTATAAAAGGAATTGAAGCCAACAAACCAAATTTCGTAAAATCAAGGAGCTTGATATGATGCTTTTTCTTTTTAATTAAATGAAACCACATGATTCCGGCCAATGAACCAAGAATTGTAAAATTCGCTCCCACATTTGACCCGATTATCAAAGCATAAGAAACAATTTCCTGACGAACTGAAGTTATCGACAAAGACAGGGAAGCTAAAATTGTCGTCACCGGAATATTATTAAAAATACCGGCAAAAAAAGTAACAAATACCGACAAACTTACAAAAGTGAAATACGAACCAGTTAAAACTAGTTCCTGCACATACAAACCTAACCAGCTAAAAATTCCGGTTGCAATAAATCCATAAACAATTACAAACAAACCGGTTACCAGCAAGATAACGTTCCACGGTAAATGTTTAAATAATTTGAGCGGATTAATTCCTGATATTAGAATCGCCAAAAGCGTGCCAATTACAGCAATTACCCAAAGTTGGAGTTTCAAAATCGGCGCAACTGCAAAAAGTAACATTAATAACAAAAGCATTATATAAAAAACCCGACACTGATATTTATTTTTTATAATTTTATTTAAATCAACCTTTTTTTCGTTAAACTTAATTTTGAATTCCCGATAAAATACTTTTTTCAAAATAAAATAAATTGCTATCAACCCCAAAAGTGTTGGCAAAAACATTATTAATAAATTTTCAAAAAACGGGATTTTGTAAACCATGGACACAATAAAATTTGTCGGATTTGAAGTTATTTGTCCGATTGAAGCGGTGTTGGCCACAATAAACATGGTTAGCAAATATCCACGCGCCTTGATTTTCGTATACTTTGCAAAATATAAAACAAACGGAGTTAAGGTTAATATTACAATATCATTCGCCGCAATATATGAAGTTAATGCTGACAAAACAAACAAGTATTTATAAAGTTTTAATCCATCATGCTTCGCCGCCTGAACTACTCGAATGGACCAGTATTCAAAAAACCCCAACTCATCCAGTCCGGCGGACAAAACTGCAAATGCGGTAAAAAATATTAGTATTGCATACGGCTCAACTGCGTCAAAAGAAACAATTGCATTTACAATGTCGGTTAATTGCAAAATTCCCCACAATAGCATTAATATAATTCCGGTCAAAACATAATAACTTTCTTTCAATTTAAAAGGCCGGAAAAATATTGCTAAATATGTCCCGACAAAAATAAATAAAAAAATGATTACTTCCAGCATATTAACAACATTATATCATTTATAAAGAAATATTATTAGTTTTGAATTATAAAAGAGCTCAACGAAAAAAAGTTAAGCTCTTTTTGTATTCAAAGCGGTGGGGGCGAGATTGCCTTCGACTCGTTCCTTTCGTCACTCGCTCAGGCCAGGCTTCTCATCTCGCCTTTTTATGATTGTTTATATTTTTGGCGGTGGGGGCGAGATTCGAACTCGCGGTCCGCGCAAACGGACTCTGCTTTTCGAGAGCAGCGCCTTCAACCAACTCGAGCCACCCCACCGCCCAGAATACAAGCAATTGAAGTATATAGATTCTCTTGCTTTTTGTAAACTATTCGGACCATTTACCTCGCCCCTCACGAGGGGCGGGTTGACAAGACCAAAAAAGTAATGTACTATTCGATCTTAGTTGTTTCATTCAAAAATTAAACCTAGAGGAGTTATACATGACCTTTACCGGAAAAAAATGTGTTCTTGCTGTTGATCTGCTGATAGTTGTTGATTGGGAAAGAGTTTTGTTAATTGAACGTCGAGATTGGGGAGAGCCCGGAAAGCTTTATTTGCCAGGCGGGCACGTGGATGCTGACAATCGCACATGCAAACTTTTACCGCCGGAGCTCCGTAATCCGCCCGATCCCAGTGTCAGACATGCAGCCGTTCGTGAAGGAGAGGAAGAGGTTCATTTGACTCTGAGCGTAGATGATATCTCCGCGTGGTGCTGGCTTGACAGGATTGGTCGCGATCCACGTGAAACTGAACCAAATGAAGACCGTCGAGTCTCCAAATGTTTCGTTGCTTTTTGCACGTCCGAACAGGTTGCTGATTGCTACGCTGACTCTGATGCACTTGAAAGTGTCCTTCCCTACATTGACGCCCTTACTGAAGAGAACTTGGGGTTTGATCACTGGGAAGCGATCGAAAAGCTACAGAAAGAACAACAACGATTGAAGGATTTCTGGTCAAAGCAACTCTACCACAACTGCGCAAGGCTAAAACAAGCCAACGCAAGTCAGGAAAACATGGAACCCGCAATCAGAATTAAGTGGGAAGGCAAACAAGCAATTATGATCGTTGTGCCTGTATCTCGGAAAAGTAATTTCGAAGCACCAATTGTGTCCTGCCCCTTTTGCGGCCAGCCGTGTCTGCCACCACTAAAGGATTAGACGACAAGACCGCTCTCTCATCAGAGCGGTCTTTTTTATTTCAAAATCCGTATATCAAAAAACAGGGTTGCGCTACCCTGATTTTGATATACGAAAAGAATTATTTTATTCTTATTCTTCTCGAGGTCTCATTGGGCGAGCTTCGTTTACAACGATACTTCTACCCTCAAATTCCTTGCCATTGAACATTTCAATAGCAGCCTGAGCTTCAGCATCTGTCTCATATTCGACAAAGCCAAAACCTTTTGAACGGCCACTCATTCGATCAGTAATAATTGCTGCTGAAACAACACTTCCTGCTTGTGAAAAAGCCTCTTTAAGAGCTTCTTCAGTAGTAGAAAAAGGTAAACTGCCGATAAATAACTTGGTTCCCATAGTAATTTTTTTCTTAATTTTTAATGGGCCTGTAAGACGACCTTTCTCGGAGCAGAATGAAATTTCACAAAAATGTTGATCGCGCATGCTCATATTCGCCTAAAATAAGCGAAAAGGGCTTATATCTACATCCTGAAAATTAAACTAACTGTACTAACTAATTTACTTACAAACTCTATGCTCCATTATAATGATTTTTAAGGATCTGTCAAGGGGGTAAAATCGTAATCAGCTTCGCGTAATTTGGTAATCTGCCTTCGGCGTAATTTATTGTAATTACTATCAATTACCTAATTACTTAATTACAGTCTTATTTCTCTAATTTAAGCTAAGATGTTGACAAACCTTTCAATCCATGCTATTATTTGAAGTTGTAAATTAGTTGTTTGACAACCAAAATGAGGAGAAAACATGCACGACATGATGAACTTAACATTTAATTTTCACAGTGAATTATTTCAACTCTACAGTGTATGGATCGACTTGGCCTTGGAGATGGAGAGAAAGAAGAAAGGGGGCACGCTTTCTGTCGAAGAAGAAAATGAATACAAAGCCAAGATAGACGATGCCTATGAAAAGATAAATCAGTTCAATAAAGCATCTGCGACCAAGATAGCAAAGGCTATTCTCGAGAAGCTGGACTTGATTCGACAAAATCCAGAAATCTTCTATTTTTCTGAAGAATATCTGATTCAGTTGGAAAATTCTCCGCTGGAAAATCTCGATAATGTAAATGCGGCCTTGGAACTTTATAATGAAGCATGGCTTGACTCTGTTTGCCGGATGTATGAACAGATGATTCAAAACTTCGAATCTCTTCGTACTGAAAAGGAAAAAATACCCGACGACGAAGATCCGTTGGGGAGAACCATCAAGGCGTTCAGAGAATGCCATGTAAAAGCATTCCTAGCTAAAGCTGAGTTTATTGAGAATAAAAACAACCCACCAAAGACCACTGCACAAATGGTTGCCGAGCTGGAAGAACTTAGCAGGAAATTTGATTCAATTGGGGAACACAAAGGAAGAACAATAAACTGAAATACCAAAAAAAACAAACCGCGCTCTACCAACAGGTAGGCGCGATTTTTATTTTGGAAAATAGAAAATAGAAACTTGAAACTTGGGTTGATATTAGTTTTAGGACCCATATTTCATAACCCCAATTTCAAATTTCTAATTCCTACTTTTCTCACTAAACTTCTCAAGCATGGTCGGATACAGAGAAAAATCGGTCTCGCTATCAAAATAACCAACAAAAACTATCACCTTGTTATCAGTCGGACGAAAACGAACTCTGACTTCTTGAAAGCCTTCCGGGTGCAGTTTCGGGTCAGGTTTCTGCATGGCTAACATCTCGTCATTATCAATTAAAATATTAAAATCCTCACGATCTTTTTTTATCTGCGCTGAGACATCCAGAGAATTATAATCTTCCGGACAAACAAAGGTAAACAAATACAATCCGGTGTCTACCCCATTTTCATAAATTTTCAAATCAGAGTATCCATCGCAAAAAAATTCTTCAAATCCGTCTGTGATGCTCTCAGTTACAATCTTTTCAAAAAATTTATCAAACTTCGGTAAATTATAAATCACAATTCCAATACCGATTGCAATTATAACAACCACGACGATGATAAATTTGAAAAATGTTTTGTTTTGATATTTCATAGCGAAATTTTGTACTAAATTTTTTTAATTTTTATTTTTGATTGTGGTTTTGCATTTTACATTTTTCATTAATGCAGTGCTCATCCCAAACACCAGCCACCAGAGCACACTCAAATCATTTTTAAAGTATTGAACATCAACTAAACCATGCACAACGATTGCGGCCATTACAGCAATTAATATCAAGTACATCTCTCGATTTTCAGGTTTCTTGACACGCAGATAGTTCAATGTAAATTTAATTAATAACATCACAACTGCGAGCATCCCAAGCAAACCAATCTCACTCCAGAAATTTAGAAAGAAATTGTGCGGGTACATGTAGATTTCAGTTGGCTGCCAGTGATCCGCTTTGTATTTGTCATCAAAAAGAAAAACTTTGCGCTGGAAGTCTGGATCTTTTTCAAAATTGAAAAATATTCCTTCTTGATGATGAGGCTCTACCTCAGTTTGATAACCGGACAACCCGGCACCTTCAAATGCTTTATTATCTTTCAGCATCTCCCAAGTTTCTCGCCATTGTTGCAAGCGAATCTGACCGGACAGATCGGACATGGTCGCCTTTTCGACTGCATAAGTGCGTACAGGCGGTACAATTGTGACAAGTAAAGCTACTGCCACCAAAACAATAACCGTCGCAATGCGCAGCTTTTTGTTTGGGTAAAAAATTCCAAGGAAAATTACGGCCACAACAATTCCAATCAGAGCTCCTTCAGACTTGGCGAAGACAATCGCGGCCATTGATAAAAAAACAACAAAGCAATAAAACAAAAAAGTAAGCAATTCTTTTCCCCTACTTTTACCTTTTACCTTTGAACTTTTACCTAAACCGCCAATCAATGCACGAACCAACAAACCTACAAACAAAACAACGATCGGTGCGAGGTATAATCCAACTGCATTTGGAAATCCGTACCAGGAAACCACTCGGCGCGTTGATTCGTCCGCCCAAAATGGATTGGAAATCCCCCAGGCAGTAAACTTTTGAATAATGGCCGGGATTGCAACAAGTAACGCGGACAATCCGAGCGCGTTAACAATCAAATTCCAGTGCTCTCGCTTTTTGACAACATTTATAAAAACAATAAAGAATAAAATCGGCTCAATAAAGTATGCTTTCCAAATTCCGAGCGCTACAATTCGATCCGGAGAAATAAATATTGAAAAAGTTGAAAAGACCAAGAATATCAGCGCCCACCATTTATAATTTGAAAATTGAATTGACTCTTTTGATTTGACCTTCTTAATTAACCAAACCAAAAACAAAACCAAAATCATGGCTTCCAGCAAGGTAAATGGTATACTACCAATAGTAAACCGAATCAAGTACGTTGGTAAACCAAAAACAACTAAAGCCAGCGCCCAATGGATTCTCTTCCAACTTAATACTGAAAACAGTAAACAGTAAATTGTTATTAGGTAAATCATATCTGAATTCACGCTTGACAAACTTTACTAATTTTACTAATATAATTAACTACCCTAATTGTAGCATTTTTCTGCTCTTTGACAACCGTTAGCCAAAATACTCAAACTGAAAATGGGTTCAGGAGAGATGGTTGGCTAACACTTCATTTTGGCTAGGGATTGGCCTAGGCAAAAGGAGGAATGCAAATGCGTGATCTTTTGAGGTTTACAAGTGGACTACGACCATTGAAGGAAAACAAAAACTTTAAAATCTTAATAAAAAGAATGTCTAGCCTTACTTTTTGGACAGCTTTTATCACTGGTCTTTTTGTGCTGATTGTCTTTCCCTATCTATGTCTAAGTATAATTGAATACGAAAACAACAATTGGCTTACAACTATTTCTCTTTGGGGTTTATGTATTGTTGTTTATGGTTGTGTGATTGGTTTTTGTGTATTGTTTTTCAAACAAATATACATCGGTTTCCCAATTTATCTTTTCTGGGATAAAGAGGGACATCAACATGTTCGCCTGGTGGCACCAACTCACTTTAATGGAAGCTATTATTGGACAGCAAAGGGCGAAATTCTTGAAAGTGAAGATGGTCAAACAACTCATCCCTATCCAGACACCATTGACAATAGCTTCTTTGAAATTGAATCTCCGATTTTTGTGATCAACTCTGCCAATCGCAAATCTCGCATGAATATTCTAAACACAAAAAATACTGACTGGACTCTTGAGTCATATTTAACTTGTTTTAGTCAAATTCTATTGTTTGTTTCTGACAAAAATAATGCTGTACAAAGCGAAGCTTGTGTAGTGGCAGAACTGGTTGCTAACTTTGAAACTTTTGGTCATGTTCATGACCAAGCAATGGATACTTCCAAGGCTGCCAAAATTCAGGAGATTGAAGGGATTCGGGATACGCTCGTAAGTCAACTGCAAGAAAGCGAAGAAGTATGTAACAAGGCTGGATTGTTCATTACTCAGCTCTGGCGACTGGCCAAGGATTGGCCCAAATCCTCACCATACCTCAGAGGTGTTCGAAAGTACTGCTCCGATTTCCTAATGGGAGAAGTTAATCGCGACCATGCTAGAGATTGGAGTGACTTGGCTGATAAAAATGAACCACTTGATGGCACACTTCATTTTCCTCAATCCAAAAAAGCTACTGGTTAAGTAAACCAAACGCCCCCGCAATGCGGGGGTATTTTTATTACAATAAAAATTAACCTTACATGAAGGCGACACGTCGACGTGTCGCC
>JABMRF010000014.1 GCA_013202715.1 Candidatus Kuenenbacteria bacterium | reverse complement strand
TTCCAACAATCTTGCGGTCTGCTCGTCGACATGACGATGCTGAAATCCTGCAGGATAACCGACATTGCTGATAACTCTCTCGTCTGCATACGGCAGAACATCGCCCAATTTATATTCATCGATAATTTCAGCAATCTCCGTTTGAAAATATCCACCGCATCTGATTAAGTGTTGAGCAACACTCTTTTTCAACCCCAGATTGTCCAGTTGATCTTCAAATAATCGCAAAATCTGTTTTCTTTGGCCCGGTGTGATCTTTGCAGTCATCACCAACCTCCATCTGAAAGAGCATATCGAGATCCGGTCGATATCGCCAGTCTGCCTCACCGTGAGAGCAAAGAAATTAAAACAATAATTTATCCTAATTTCCTTATTCTCAAGATATTATAATATATCAAAACTTCATTCTTTTGTAAATAGCTCCAAAATCACATTTTTTAATTTCTCCACGTCATGTCGAGCCAGATCCCCTTCAAAAATCAAATCCTCCAGCACAATATTTTTATCAATTAAATTATCTTGCAAATCAAACACAACCGGGCGTGAATTTTCATGATTATATTTCACAAGGATTACTTCATCCGGGATTTTTTTATTGGCAATGACAATATCAACCGGTCTCTCAATATATTTTTCGATTTCACTGACAAATTTCTCCGCGGTAAAGCCATCGGTTTCACCAAACTTGGTCATAATATTCAAAACATAAACTATTTTCGCATTTGTTTTTTGTAGAGCCTCCCGAACCCCTCTTACTAAAAAATTAGGAATAATGCTGGTAAATAAATCACCAGGGCCAAGAAAAATATAATCCGCGTTTTCAATTGCGTCCAAAACAGGAGGGTAAACCTGAAGGCGGCCACCATGCGGGACTAAAAAAGTTTTACTTATTTTTCCCTGACCTTGTCGGACGATATCGATTGCCGATTCGCTGTAAACGTATTCGCCATTTTCGAGCTCAGCTACCAGCGTGGATTTATCGATCGTAACCGGAAAAACTTTTCCTTTGATATTTAAAATCTCGCCCATCGCTTCCACCGCAGAAGGAAAATCATCGCCCAGGCGCTGAGTCAAAAAAGTCAGGAGTAAATTACCTGAATTGTGATTTTTTAACTTTTCATTTGATTCAAATCGAGACTGAAGAATTTGTCTGGCTTCTTTGTACGGACTTAGCGCAATTAAGCATTTCAAAATATCGCCCGGCGGCAAAACTCCGTATTGGTCACGCAATTTTCCGGTACTACCACCGCTGTCCACCATTGAAACAACAGAAGTGAGATCAATGTTTTCAATATCTTTGAGCGCAGTCAGTAAAATAAATTGTCCTGTTCCTCCGCCAATTGTAGTTATTTTCATAACATCTTTTTAGATAATATTTCCTCAACCATTTTCAACTGCTCAGGTGTATTAATTCCTAGACATTCAATCGGATGAATTTTGAAAGAATTTATAAGACGATTTTGTTTTACTGCCATTTCAACCAGATCGGTCAAATAATATTCCTGCTGATTGTTATCATTTTTTAATAAATCAATATTTTCCCAAAGCCATTCTGAATTAAAACAATAATAACCCGGATTTACTTCACGAACTTGCTTTTCTTCTTCTGCGCAATCCTTTAGTTCACGAATTGCCTTAATTGAATCATTTCCATTTCGGAGTATCCGGCCAAAATTAAAAAATCCCTGACGCCAGTCTTCAAAGTTTTCAACTTCTGTCGTCATCATAGTCACAGCGGCGCCCGGATTGGAATGCATTTCAAATAAATTGTTGATTGTCTTTGCGCTGACAAGTGGATGATCTCCGTATAGAACTAAAACTGCGCCTTTGTGCTCTTTTAATTTTTCCTGTGCACAGGAAACGGCGTGGCCGGTACCAAATTGATTTTGTTGCCAGACATGGTCGGCCCGATTTTCAATTTGATCCCGAACTTTATTCCCTTGATAGCCGACAACAACAATTGGACTATTTTTCAAATTAGCCTTTTCAACGGAATCCAAAACATGGTCGATCATGGGCTTTCCCAAAACCGGCACTAGAACCTTTGGCCCGTCGCCATTCATGCGCGCGCCTCTTCCTCCTGCTAGAATAATTATCTGCCTGTTCATAGGAAAACAAAAGGTTTATAAGAGGGGATCAGAGGGGATGAGAAGCGTAAAACAGGAGGTTTAAGGCCAAGGACTTTACGCTCCTGCTCCCCTCTGCTCCCTTCTTTTTCCCATCTTATACACAAAATACACTTTGTTCTAATTTTAACATATTTGTATAAAATTACAATGACTCAAAAAAAGAAAGGCTTCGCGTTGCGAAGCCTTTAAAGTATCAAAACTCAAGTTACAAAAAAGTCCAAATCTTCAAAATCCAAAGTACAAATCACTGCGAGGCGAAGCCGGACGCAGAACCCCATAGCTCATGCGCAATGTCTGACCAGTTGCGGCTCAGTCCCAAAGGCAAGTAAAAGTCGTACCAGAAGAAATGGAGGCAGAACGGGAACGCACTCTCGGAAACATCGACCCTATACTCACATCCGGCACAATCAATGTATAATTGATCCAGCCCGGTAATGCGATCAGGATGAGTCAGCAAGAGAATCGCTACTTCGTAAG
>JABMRF010000013.1 GCA_013202715.1 Candidatus Kuenenbacteria bacterium | reverse complement strand
TTCTTAATTTTTAATTTCAATATGATGTTTAGATGATAGCTGTTTTATCATAATAAGTCAAGCCTTTTACATCGATTGGGGAGCATTGACGAAAAAGTGACCTGGGTATAAACTGGTTGAACTAAGAAAATAGATGTGCTAAAATCTAGCCACGTACCAATAATCGGGTATTGACAGGATATCAAAATTATGATATAGTGTAAGCTCGTTTATGAGAATTTAAGAATTTATTTGGTATAGGTATTATTTAGTAAAGACTTTGATTCTTTGTCTAAATTTACCTAATAATCATTATAAATTCAAATGTAAATACGTATGAATTCAGTAATTTTAGCCCACGTAAGTCGAATAACTGAAAAAATTAGAATAATTTTACTTGTAATTTTATTGGTTTTTATAATTAATATGACTATTCCCCAAGTTGCCAAGGCGGAACCAGTGTTTTTTCCGTCAACGGTAAAGGGTGAATTGGTCCTTGAAAATGCAAAACCATTAGATTTATTAAGTGAAATATTCATTGAATATGAGAATAAAGTTAAGCAGCTTAAACAACAAAAGCCAATCAAAACTATCACTGTTGTGGCTACCGCTTACTCCAGTGATGTGGCTCAAACAGATTCAACGCCGTGTATTACAGCTAACGGTTATAATGTATGTAAACACGGAAAAGAAGATGTTATCGCTGCTAACTTTTTACCATTCGGTGCGAAGGTAAGAATTCCTGAGTTGTACGGAGACAAAATCTTCACAGTGCAGGATAGGATGAATGCTCGTTACCATTATCGAGTTGACTTTTGGAAGCATTCCAGAAATCGCGCGATCACGTTTGGTAAGAGGTTGGTGAAGGTTGAGGTTATCGAAATGTGAGAATAGGGCGGAATAAGGCGAAAGAAGATTAGAAAAAAAAGTAAATATATAAAGAAAAGGGCGGTCTGTGGAGACTGCCTTTTTCTTTTTAAAACAAAAACTACCCACATTTAAAAGAAGTGAGTAGTTCATGGAGGCCTGGACCAGGTTCGAACTGGTGAATGACGGTTTTGCAAACCGTTGCCTTACCACTTGGCGACCAGGCCGGGATAAATCAAAAATCAAATATTTCGTATAGTTATGGTAGCAGATTGTGAGAAAAAAATCAAGGGGAAGAAAAAACGATTGGGAGTTTTTTGTTTGTAAAAAAATGCCCTCACTTTTCAATGAAAAGTGAGGGGTAGGTTTCTAGTATTGACGTTCGGTTTCGACCTGTGGCGTCCAGACGTCTCGGTCCAGATAGGCCGAGAAGAGCGGCAGTTCCAGTCCATCGCGCATCATCCAGCAGTAGAACGGCTGGTTAATGGTGTAGATGGTCGAAAACCCCAGACATCTCATGGCCATGGCTGCTGCGCTTCGCACATGAGCGCCCAGGTGATCCAAGCGGAATTTGGTTTGCTGGACGGCCTCAGAAATATAGTAAGGATCGCCGTTCGCACTGGCAGTCCTCATCTTTATCAACCAGGAAATATCTTCTTCTCGGTCCAGTTTGACGGCCGGAAAAACCAGCTCGGATGCATGGTCCTGTGATGTCACGAGCTGACCGGTCCATTCCTGAACCTGCTTCATCATCACGAGTTCGGATTCCGGTGCGTCGCCCATCATCAGATAGACTTTTTCACCGGTCTTGGTCTGAAGTTCGACCACTTTGTTCTCATGTCCAGGCAGGTTACAAAGGCGGAAACCACTTTTGAGCTTGGCTCCGGTGTAGATGCCGGAGTCGGTATGCATGGTGTGCTCTTCACCAGGCCTGAACCAGTCAACCAGCACATCCAGGATACTGGCTACACCAAAGGTGTCGGCACCAAAGGGCTGCAGGGCAATCTGAAAATCGTGTTCTGCCAGCCAGCTATTGATTTCTTCGTGGCTCAGTGACGCGATCTTTTCCAGTTCCGGAATCAGATCGACATCCTTCATCGCGTGAATGCAACTGGCCAGAAAAAGGCGCTGTTTGTCGCTGGGGTTTGAAAAAGACCATTTTCGGTCAGGCCCCAGAAATACTTCAGCAGCCTTCAGGCAGCCGAGGATGGGGTGAGGACAGGCGGTAAGGGTTTTGCTCATGTGGGACGCCTCCGTTTAGAGATTGGTTGGAGAGAACAGGTTAACGACAATTTGATCATCTTCCTTTATATTCATAATCTCCGGGATTGACTGTAATCGGATCGACGGAATAAGTTACTTTGGATCGATCGGCACTGAGAACTCTGTATTTGTATTCATCGTGTTTCCATGTGCATTCGTGTTGCAGGAAATCCACAAAAACCGTTTTTTTGAGTTTATGGCAGATAGTATAAGTCTTGATTGCTCTTCCATCGGGATGAAGACCAACTTGTACAAAAACTTGATCCCTTCTTTTGAGGCCTTTGATAAAATCGTTCGGCGATACGGTCTGCACATTGCTTACTAGAGTGACAATCAAACAAGGGTTTTTTAAGACAGGGACTACATCGTTGCTCATGTCCTTTTCTTTGAGCAGATTTTCTACCTGCATCGGCAGTTCTATCTGAATCGTTTTTGGAAGCGGCTCTTGTTTGCATGCCACAGTCAGTAGCGCCAGGATGATGGTCATGAAGATCATTTTGTACATGTTCTCTCCTCTTGGATGAGTGAATTGTTAAACATCATCAGACAAATCATTGTAACAAGGAAAAATTGATTTGTCAAGACCGGTGTGTTAATGTATAATTTAGTTAACAAAACCATGTTTTAACCTTAATTAACTTAATTAACTCAGTTAACCTGCCTGCCGGCAGGCAGGCTCAATTAACTTTAGCCCCATGGCAAAAAAGAAAAAATTTATCATAGTCGACGGTAACGCTGTCCTGCACCGAGCTTTTCACGCGATTCCGCCTATGACGACCAAGAGTGGCCTAGTTACAAATGCGGCCTATGGTTTTATTTCTACGATTTTCAAGGCTTTCAATGAATTTAAACCGGAATATATTGCGGTTACCTTTGACCGAAAAGAAAAAACATTTCGCCATGTTGAATTTGAAGATTACAAAGCTCATCGAGAAAAACAGCCGGACGAACTTTATAACCAGATACCGATTATCAAAGAAGTTTTGGAGGCGTTAAATATAAATGTTTATGAAAAAGTTGGTTTTGAGGCTGATGATGTGATTGGAACTCTATGCGAAAAACGGCAAGTGAATCGAGATGATGTTTTGTCAATAATTGTAACCGGTGATATGGACGCGCTTCAATTGGTTGATGATAACACTCAGGTATTCACAATGCGAAAGGGGATGAGCGATACCGTTGTTTACGATGAAGCGGGTGTTATAGAAAAATATGACGGCCTTCGACCTGATCAATTGATTGATTACAAGGGACTTCGAGGCGATCCATCTGACAATATTCCCGGCGTACCTGGTGTTGGTGAGAAAACTGCGATTGGTCTTGTCAAAGAATTTGGTTCAATGGAAGAACTTTTCAAAAAAATCAAAACTGAAGAAATAAAAACCACTATTGAAAAGGACAAGAAAATAGTATTTGAAAATATAAAAGTCACCGCGCGGATTTATAATTTACTTCTTGATAATGAAAAACAAGCCCTGCAAAGTAAAATGCTGTCTACCATTGTTCGCGATGTGGAGTTGGATTTTAATTTAGACGATACGGCCGTTACTTCTTATAACAAGGATGCAGTTTTTGAAATGTTTCAGAAGTATGAATTTAAAAGTTTATTGAAT
>JABMRF010000012.1 GCA_013202715.1 Candidatus Kuenenbacteria bacterium | reverse complement strand
TTTGTTGTAATTTGGCTCTGCCGTAATTTATAGTAATTTGCCTTCGGCGTAATTTATAGTAATTACTACCAATTACTACCAATTACCACTAATTACTGCGCCATTGAGCTCGCCTGATCCAAAGCCGCCTCATATACTTCCATAACCTGCTCATCGGTAAGATCGTCCAAAATTGATTGCTCAATCCCCTCGCTTATCAGCATTTGCCGAACCTCAGGTGCAGACAATCCCTCAAGAACACTAACGGTTTGCTCAATAGTTTCGGAACCTACCTGTGTGTTCTGAGGTTCTGTTTCTTCCATTAAACTTGGATTTGTAGAAAGTGTTTCATTGTACATTTGTAATAATGTCGCATCGTCAAACTGATTGATCTGATCCTCAGTAAATTGGCCGGAATTTGTCAAAAGCGTGCGCAGTTCAGCTGCAGTAATATTTAGAATTTCTTGTTTTGGTGAACTTGCCGGGTTAGCACTTTTTACTTCTTCATCTGCTTCAATGTCAGTTGTACCAAAACAGTCCTGCCCTTTTGGACAAGTTGGATCTTCATTGGCCATAATCTCATCATAATCAGAATCACCATCACTATCGCTATCTGCCAGATACGCGCTGGTGCCATAAACATACAGTTCTTCAAAATCATTGATACCGTCTTCGTCCGTATCTTGCGCTTTTAATTCTGCTGAATCTTGCTCGCTCACAGCGACCACAGCATCATCCGCGGGTGCATCTACTACCTTTGTTTTGTCGGAAGGCGGAAGAGGCACATGAAGCAAATTTCTTATTTGCAAAAAACCAACCAGCACTACTGTGAATCCGATTACGCCAACCAAAATCAAAGCAATGTTTTGCCTTTTTTTCATCGCTTGATGCTCATCAAAACTCTTCTCTTGTAGTTGTTGAGTTTGCTGATTTTGTTCACTTTGCTCACTTTGCTCATCTTGATTTTGCTGTTCTGGTACAATGTTTTCTTGCATATACAAAAACATAAAACAAACTATTCCGCTCAACATGAGGGTTGTCATTTGCTTTACCTATTTAAGTTATTTACTGGTTAAATTATACCATAATTATTGTTATTTAACCAAAAAAAATAAGTGGGTTTATCCACTTTGTAGTCTAGAGTCAAAAGTCAATAGTCATAAGTCGCCAAATCAGGGATCCAAGCCAAAAACTCTAGACTTTTGACCCTAGACTTTGGACTAACTTTACCCAATCCTCCACTCCCAATTCCTGCGCACGGACGGTTGGCTTGAATCCAAGCTCATCCAAAATATTTTCAATACCTGGTAAATTATTTTTTAACTGTTTTCTTTTTGAACCAAAGCCCTGCTTTACTACAGAAAAAAACTTATCCTGGCCAACGTTATGTTTATTCTTATCAATATCAGCCAGACGAATTACTGCGCTTTCAACACGCGGTTTTGGCTTGAAACAATTATTTGAAACTCGAAACAGGATCTTTGGTTTGCAAAAAAATTGCACAGCAACGGCCAACATATTCATATTTGGTGCCCGCTCGATCATTCGCTTGGCCACTTCTCTTTGGACCATCAAGATCATTTCAGTCGGTCGATAATCAGCTTCCAGGAATCGGCGCAAAAAATGGCTGGTGATATTATACGGTAGATTGGCTACGATTTTATACGGCTCGCCGTTGAATTCTTTTTTTATTTCCTCAAAATCAATTTTTAAAATGTCTGCTTCAATTATTTTTAATTTTATATTTTGATTGTGGTTTTGCATTTTGCATTTTTCATTTTCCCCGAGCTGTTCCGCCAACGCCCGATCCTTCTCCACCGCCAAAACCTTTTTCACTCGCTCAACCAACTCATATGTAATAGCTCCCCTACCCGGCCCGACTTCCAGGACATTATCAGTTTTTTTTAAATCTGCAGCTTTAATTATTTTTCCAATAACATTCCTATCAACCAAAAAATTCTGACCTAAACTTTTCTTTGGAAATAAATTTGTTTTTGTTAATTTTGTTGAATTCATTTTCATAATATTCCGCGTAGTTTCGCGCGTTACAAGACATTAATAACTAGAGCTGCTAAACCGGCCAATAAAAATGAAACCGTCAAAGATCCGGTTAAAAAGAAACTTAAAATTATTAAACCGATCATTAAAAATCTTCCCAAATTTAGAGCTAATTCTCGAATTACTGTATATTCGTCAACATAATGTCCTGAGTCTGCCGCCCTCTCATACATGAGCGCATCAAACGGAGTTCGCATCACAATATTAGCAAAGCTGTGATAAGTACTGGCAATAAAAATCTGAAATCCGGTACCAACAAACATCTTCAGTATCCAGCCGACTGAATTTAGAATTGTTCCCCATTTCATGACTTTGTGCTTATCATATCTATCTGAAAAATCTCCCATTACCAGACGTAGCAACACACTTCCTAAAACAATTAAGGACATTACCAATCCTACTGCGCCGTAGTTTTGATTTAACATCAACCAAATAAATATAGGCCAAATAATCAATCCGACCATACTCTGCATTCCGTCTGCTCCGTAAGACAAAACCATTCGTCGATTTTTCTTTTTAAATAATTCCCTGTACGTTTCAAAATAACCAAAACTATAATTTTCCCGTACATCGGGAATCAAAAACAACGGGATAATTGACATGATATATATTAAAAGTGCAAACAGGAATAAAATCCCATAGCCGTAATTGGCAATAATTTGTCCGGCAATAAATGGCACAAAAATACTAACAAGAGAAGCGATTGAAATCAGAAAAGACATCTGCTTTGCTCTGGTTTTTTTGTCAGTAAACTTAGCAAAGTCGGTATGGTACGGTATCCAGTAAAAAAACCGATCTAAATTCAAGGCTATGATCGCAATTCCCAAAAAGATTAAAGCTCCTTCCATTGCAAACAAACGAGCAAAATAAAACCACAGCCAACCGACACAAACTGCTGCAATTAGGGACTTTTTCATACCGATCTTTGACATTACCATTGCCCCCAGCGGAATAATCAGCATCCAGATTCCCCAATTAATCACATAGTAAATCATTACTTTATATAATGAATAGCCCAGTTTTTCATAAAGCAAAATCGGAAAAAACAAACCGATCAAACCGCCGGCAACCTGCTGAATAATCCGATTGGAATAGAGTGCAGTCAAAGCGCCGGATAACTTCGTGTGTTTAAAATCACTAATAATATCTTTAACTCCCCGATTGTGCGGGAAATGCTCTTCGTGTCTATGCATATAAAGAAAGTTTACGAAAGTTAATAATAGCTAATTGACAGTTAATCTAAAGAAAGTTAATTAGATTTTGTAAAAAATTAGCTCTTCGTTCGAGCCTTACCCCGCGTCTTCAGACCGGGCTTGCGAGTCCCAATAATCACAGCTGGCCGTTAATTCCTCCGACACGGTCTAAAGACGCGTGGTAAGACGCTGGGTAAGATGAGTTTTTATTTATTTTTAAACCACTGGACCGTCTTCTCAATTCCATCTTCTATACTATTCTCGGGTTTCCAACCCAGAGCCTTGTTAATTTTTTCATAACTAAGACAACTCACTTGTTGGCCATGAAACACGTCCTTGTGAGTCGCTTCTTGTTTAAATTCAAGTTCGTCCTTAATTAAATCAAAAAGTTCATTGACCGTTGTTTGTCTTCCGGTACCAACATTATACGTATCATTTTCTTCACTTTGAAAAGCAAGCATATTTGCCCGAACAACATCACCGACAAATATATAATCACGGGTCTGGTGACCATCACCGTGAATCACAGGCAATTGATGGCTGAGCATTCTTGTTATAAAAATTGAAATCACGCCGGCCTCGCCCTTTGGATTTTGGCGCGGACCGTAAACATTTGCATAACGCATCACACAATATTTCAAGCCGAACTGCTGGTTATAAAATCGTAAATAATTTTCTATTGTTAATTTAGCAATTCCGTACGGCGACATTGGTTCAGAAGGATAGTTTTCAGACGTTGGAACCTCCTCCGCTTCTCCGTAAAGCGCTCCGCCGGTAGACGCAAAAATAACTTTTTTGACGTCTGAATCAACGCAATTTTCCAGTAAATTCAATCCACCAATAATATTTACATCTGCATCATAAACCGGATCTTCCAGAGACTGATTGACACTGATCTGGGCCGCAAAATGAAAAACATAGTCCGGCTTTTCATTATGAAAAATACTGGACAGCTCTTCACTGCGAAGATCAACTTTGTAAAACTTGGCTTTTGGATTTAGATTTTCCTTTTGGCCACTGGACAAATTATCAACAATAATAACTTTATGTCCAGCTTCAATCAGAGCGTCAACTTGATGCGAACCAATAAACCCGGCGCCACCAGTGACGAGAATTTTAAATTTTTTTGAAAGCATAAAGAAAGTTAATGAGAGTTAATTAAAGATAATCGACAGTTGATTAATTTAAAATGGAAACAAACTTTCCTTACCCCGCGTCTTCAGACCGGGAGATAAGGCTTTGACGACACTGTACTCCCGGTCTGAAGACACGGGGTAAGTGGGATTTGCAGTTTAATCAGAAATTCAAATTAACTTTCCCAAGGTATTTCAATATTTTTTCCCGTTCCACTTCGTTTGCGTGTCTCGGTTGACTATAATTCTCTGAAACCACAGGGAAATATTCAACATTTTGAACGCCCTGTTTAGTTAAAGTCAGTTTAACAGCAAGACCTTCCCGTGTTGCTTGTGACCACATCTGGTCAAAAACAAAATTACCTAAACTGTAAAATATATATTTATCTTTGTATATCTCAACTTCCTGAACTACGTGCGGATGATGACCGATTATCAAATCTGCGCCATTGTCTATGGCCAAGTGAGCAAAATTTTGCTGATGCACTGAACTTGTATGATTGTATTCAACTCCGTCGTGCATGGAGACAATGACAAGGTCGACTTGGGGCTTGGCACTTTCCAAATCCAATTTGAGCTGCTCGTCGTTCATGAGAATCATGCCCGGATTTTGTTTTGTAGCTGCATAATAATCAGGGCCATAGGCATAACACAAAAATCCTATCTTAATTCCTTTTACTTCTTTGATAGCCAATTGTGCTGATAGATTTTCTGAATTTTTCATAGCACCGCAGTAATCAATTTCCTGTGTACTCAAATAACCAAATGTTTTTAATAACCCGTCTGTGCCTTGATTTAAAACATGATTATTGGCTAAACTCAAAACGTCAAACCCGGTCCAGCTCAAACTCTCCGCCACTTCCGGATCAGCTCTGAACAAAAATGACCCTGTATAAACTGGCGATCCCTTTTGGATCGGGCTTTCCAGATTGCCAAAAGAAAGGTCAGCGCCCTCAATTAGTTCCATAACTTTAAAAAAAGGATAATGATAATCCTGATACTTAACCATCTGCTGGCCAACTTTGCGCGAGAGCATTATATCACCAACGGCCAATAGAGAAATTTCTTGCAGTACTTCTTTTTTTGGAAAGATTTGGATTCTTTTTTCCACCCAATTTTCAAACGGAACCAAATCGGTTGTATCGAATTTTTTTCGAGCAGCTGTATCATCCCCAACCTCGAGAGAACGTGACGCCAAAACATAAACAACACCAATACTGATCAGTCCGATGATGATAACTATCGTAATTGTGATCAGCCATTTTTTCATAGATTCTGCGTGGTTCCGCGTTTCTTTCCTGTCCGCTGTAGTTTCTAACGAAGGTGGAAGACTGGAAGTACAGTGCCACCCGAGCGCCATCACTTACCCCGTGTCTTCAGACCGGGAGTACAGTGCCGCCCGAGATCCAAATCTTGAGCTCTTCTTAATCCGCTTTAGCCCTCTTGTTTTCTCAAATAGGCTTCAATAAACTCAATCAAATCTCCATCTAAAACTTTTTCCACATCAGCGGTCTCAAAATCGGATCGGTGATCTTTGACCATTTTATATGGATGCAGTACATATGAACGAACTTGATTTCCCCATGCTGCCTCTGTATATTCGCCACGTAATTTTTGTTTTTCTTCTTCCTGCTCAGTTTCGTAATATTGTTCCAACTTGGCTGCCAAAATTTTCATTGCTGTGTCTTTGTTTTGCTGTTGAGAACGTTCATTTTGACAACTAACAACTATTTTTGTTGGCAGATGAGTAATTCGAACTGCGGAATCTGTTGTGTTCACACCCTGACCGCCGTGCCCGCCCGCCTTGAACGTGTCAATTCTCAAATCCTCCGCTTTAATTTCTATTTCAGTAATTTCACTCAGCAATGGCAATACTTCCAGCATTGCAAATGAGGTGTGTCTCATTTTTTCCGCGTCAAATGGTGAAATTCGGACCAGGCGATGAACACCACCTTCCGGCTTTAAATAACCATAACTGTTTTTTCCAATAACTTGCAATAAAACACTCTTGATTCCCGCTTCTCCACCGGCAGAAATATTTATAATCTGGGTTTTCCATTCCTGCTTTTCACAAAACCGCAGATACATTCGAAGTAGCATTTCCGCCCAATCCTGAGCATCAGTTCCGCCGGCGCCGGCGTGAATGGCAATGATTGCATTGCCACGATCGTATTTACCTTTGAATAACAAATCAAATTCAAGCTGTTCAAATTTTTTATCTAACTTTTTCAATTGGACAGTAACCTCTTTTCTCAGATTAACATCATGATCATCCTTGTCAAGCTGAGTTATTTCCAATAAATCCTGAATATCTTTTTTTATTTTTTCCCAGTCTTCAACTTCTTGTTCCAGATCACTGGCCTCTCGACTGATTGTCTTGGCTTTTTCCTGATCATTCCAAAACCCCGGCTTGCTCATCTGATGCTGAAGTTCAATTATCTTTTGCTTTTTTTCGTCAACCTTAATGAGGCCCCAGGCTTTTGCCAGCCGGTCGCGTAGTTCGGATATTTTGTTGATTAGGTCTTGCATAATTGAATACTGATTGTACTGATATACTGACTAATTGAAGGGGGCCCCACAGTAGGGAACGGTCGCGACCGTTCCCTACTGTGAGAGTCCTGATTGGGGCAATCTAAAAATCTTTTAATGAATCGTCAATATTTTATGTAAATTTAAGCAAAACGGCTCCATTCCACTTGACAAAATAATTTATCTATTATATAATCTTAAGAAGTTTTTCGTAAATTGACAACCAGTAAGGAGTAAACATGAACACTCGCCTTTTGAATTTGATTCTTTGCATTATCGGCGCGCTTGCGCTTCTTGGCTGCCAAGCCGAAGAAAACAAGAAACCAGCTCAAGTCGAACTGATAAAGCACAATCCGTGCGGACCGGTTCCCAATAGTGAGCTTTTAACAAAAGTTCTCGGGCCCGGATATTCAATTGAAAGAGATCATCCAGTAAAGTACATTTGCTATGGTGGAGAAAGACTGACTGAAGGGTTCCACAAGTTTTTCCTTTTAGGAGAAAATATCATTGGCGCTTATGGCGACAAAGAACATGTTGTGGGAACAAGGGACGGTCAATTCAATCCAAAATGCTGTGGATGGGAAACATTTGAAGGAAAAAGAACCCTTTCCGAAAGTACTGTGCTAGAAGTACTCGGACCTGACTATTCTTATCGTCATGACGAAGGAGAAAACCTTGTCTACTTGCAATTCAGAAACGTAGACATTGTCGACAGAGGTTACGATAGCTATACCCTTCGTTACAACGATGGCCCGGTGATCCGTATTCTTGGACAAATCGGAAATAACAGGTACGGACATGCGTACACTCCCACTGAAATTGAAGTGGCCGCCAATCGACCACGCTAAGTGAACAGTTCACAAGGAGCTCAAACCTCACCGTTTGGGCTTTTTTTATTGCTTGTGTCATGTAACCCGATTACCAGGTAGGGAACGGTCGCGACCGTTCCCTACCTGGTAATCGGGCCGCCCTATTCCACCCGCTCTTCGAGCACAACTTTGACCGTTTGTTCCTCCCCAGCGTGATAAACTTTCAATTCAACTTCATCGCCCGGCTTGAACTTTATCAATTCGTTAACCAAAGTACGATCCTGGTCAAGTTTCTGCTCGTTGACTTGCAGAATAATGTCATTTTCAACTAAGCCAGCCTTGAAAGCCGGACTGTCTATCACTACGGCCAAGTCATTTACAGTTTCGCCCTTCACAATCAAAGCGCCGTAATCATATTTAATATTATTTTTCTCAGCAATCTCTGAATTTAAATGAATGTAGCGAACACCGAGCCATGGGCGAACGATTTTTCCAAATTCTTTCACACTTTCAATCACAGTTTTAGCCTGATTGATGGAAATCGCAAATCCGATCGATTGCCCTTGCCAATTGACTGCAGTATTTATTCCAATCACCTGACCTGCTAAATTTAACAATGGCCCGCCGGAATTTCCTGGATTAATTGCCGCATCAGTCTGGATCGCACCTTCGATATATTCTGAACCGCCGATACCATCTCCTGCCACTAAACTGCGATTAATTCCACTGACAACGCCCTTGGTCACCGTATTTGTATATTCAGAGAGAGCGTTTCCGATCGCAATCACGGTCTGGCCAATTTCGAGCTGATCTGAGTCGCCAAGTTCAACCACCGGCAAATCGTTTGCTTGTATTTTTAGAATAGCAATATCATTAATAGTATCTCGACCAAGAACTTCAGCTGTATATTTCGTACCATCATTGAAAATGACTGAATATTCAGCTTTGTCGTCTGCCACTACGTGCTTGTTTGTCAAAATTAACCCATCCGCATCAATCACAAACCCAGTTC
>JABMRF010000011.1 GCA_013202715.1 Candidatus Kuenenbacteria bacterium | reverse complement strand
TTTTAAACCTCAATCACAACTGGCAGTACCATCGGCCTCCTCTTCGTCTTCTTCCAAAGCAATTCACCAACATGATCTCTCAGTTTGTTTTTCAAAAACATCGGATCAAAGTTTTTGTTTTTTGCTTTGCCAACAGTTTTTCGAACCAAGTCGCGCGAATCGTTAATTAGTTGTTTGCTTTCTTTCATGTGCACAAATCCGCGTGAGATGATGTCCGGACTGCCGACAAGCTCGCCGGTTTTTCTCTTTACTGTTACGATCACGACAAACATGCCGTCGTCCGCCATCATCCTCCGGTCACGAAGTACGATAGATGAAACATCTCCAACGCCAAGTCCATCAACCATTACATATTCAGTTGGGACTTTTTCTGTTGTTAGTCTTCCACTGGTTTCATTTTGGTTTTTGCCCTTCATGAATTCCATGATCTGTCCGTTTGAAGCAATGAAAATATTTTCCTTTGGCATGCCAAGATGTTCTGCTATTTCACCGTGAATTCGAAGCATGAAATGATTTCCTTCGATTGGAACAAAGTATTTTGGATTTAGTAATTTGATAATCAGACGCAGGTCTTCAGCTTTCGCGTGACCTCCGGCATGGATATCCATGTTTTGATAATGGAAAACTTTTCCACCACCGCGATAAATAGTATCTTTCAGACTTTGAATTGTTCGCTCATTGCCCGGAATTACAGATGAAGAAAAAACAACTGAATCGCCCTCTTTGATTTTTAGGAATTTGTGATCTGCATTGGCAATGCGCATCAAGACTGCGTTTTCTTCTCCTTGCGCTCCTGTCCCCATTACCATTAATTTATTATCCGGTAATCTTTTGAATTCTTTTTCCTCGATAATTGTGCCTTTTTTGGTTTTAATAATGCCCAGGTTCTGCGCAATTTCGAGATTGGTGTTCATGCTCCGTCCTTCGACCAAAACCTTTCGATCGTATTTCTCAGCAAGCTCAATTAACTGTTGCATTCTATTGATCATCGAAGCAAATGTGCCGACAATAATTCTACCTTCGGATTGCAAAAAGATTTTTTCCAGGTCGCCAGTAATTTCAGTTTCTGAGAGCTGATAACCTGAATGAGGCGCATCAGTACTGTCGGATAGGAGGGCAAGGACTCCACGGGCACCGATTTGTGCAATCCGGGTTAGGTCAATTGGTTTATCATTAACCGGATTGAAGTCAATTTTGAAGTCACCGGTATGAACGACTGAGCCAACCGGAGTATTTGCTACAACACCGAAACTGTCAGGAATACTGTGAGTAACTCTGAAAAATTCAACGTTGAATTTACCAAGCTGGAGCTTTTCAGTATCCGGATTAATTTTGTGAATGTTTAACGGCGCAATCTTGTATTCTTCATGACGTCGTTTGACCAGCTCGGCAGTCAAAGGAGCAGTGTAGATAGGAGGATTGCCCAGTTTAGGACACAGGTGGGAAATCGCGCCAATATGGTCGTAATGTCCGTGAGTAATAATTACTCCGCGAATATTTTTTGATTTTGGGATCAGCGAAGTGATGTCCGGAATGATGTAATCAATTCCCGGCATATTTTCTTCTGGAAATTGCAGTCCCATGTCAATGATAATAATATCATCTTCATATTCGAGGACGGTCATGTTTCGTCCGACTTCTTCAAGTCCGCCCATAACCATTATTTTTAGTTTTGGCGCACCGGGAAAAGTTGGAATTTGAGGTACTGCAGGTTTTGTTGGCCCTGCTGGTTTTGTTTGCTCAGCAGGTTTGTTGTGCTGATAATTTTTTCGACCACCCGGCTTTCTTCTTCTGCGTTTGTTGGCAGGAGGTTTTGGCGGAGTGGGGTTTTTTCGTTTTTGAATCATAGTTTTTATAAGGCGAAACAAGGCTATATAAGAGAACGGGTTGATAAGACACAGGATAGCAGGTCAATAATAACCTTTTTACCCTTGTTGCCATATTTATCCTTGTTGCCCTGTATAGGCTTGTTCAGCCTTATTGTTATAACTAAAGAAGTTGCGCACTTAGCGCTTTTAGTTAAGATTAGTTTTTTTATATTAGAAGTTTGTAGATTTTTTTTAACTCTAGACTATTGACTCTAGACTAGTTCCATTCTCGGCTTGTTTTGATATACCACTCGTGGATTTGGTTGAAGCGGTTTGAGGGAGTGATGATAGTTGAAGCATCAAAGCCTTTGATTTTTTTACTTTGAGGATAAGTGTACGTTGGATTGAAAAGGAATATTGCCGGAACGGTATCGGCAAGAATTTTTTGGAATTCCTGATATTTTTTCGCTCGCGCTGTGTCATCACTTGTTTTTCTTGCTTCTTCCAAGAGAGTATCAATGGATGGGCTGACCAAGGAAGTTAGATTTAAACCGGGATAGTTTTTTTGGCTGGAATGCCAAAATGGATATGGATCAGGGTCATAGCCAAGAATTTGACCGTAAAGCAGGGCTTGATAGTCACGATTTTTAATAACTTCTTGCATTTTGTCTGCATTAACAATAATCAAGTTAACCTTGGCACCGATTTGTTGCCATTCTTTTTGCAGAGTTTTGGCAATTTCCACAGTTTCCGGTTGATTGACAGTTGTTAAATTGAATTCAAGATATCGATCTTTTAGTTTTCTAACTTGAAAAGCGTATTCGTTTTGTTTTTCTTCTTCCACTTTTTCTTCTGTTTCACCTTCCTCTTTGTTTTCGTCAGTAGTTTCTTCTTTTTTTGTTTCATAATCGGCCAGCTTCCAACCCGCTTTTTCAAGTTCGTTTTTGGCATGGTTGACATTATAAGGATATTTAACAATATCGGAATTATAACCAAGTGATCCTTCTAAAATACAAGTATCTATAATTTGAGCTTCTGCATTTAATGTTTCGTTAACAATTTTTTCCTTGTCAACTGCATGAGATAAAATTTTTCTCATTTTAACGTCTTTCAGGATCGGTGTGTTGGCATAGTTAAAAAAGACGGCTGTGTATTGAGGTAAATGTAGTAAATGAAAATTTAGATTTCGGTTATTAATAATTCTGGTTCGAATTTCTTTTGGAAGATAACTGATTCCATCCGTATTTTTGTTATTAAGTCCTTCAACAACTTGATCGAAATCTTCGTGAAATTTAAAAGTAATGTCGTTGATATATGGTGCATGTTCATAATACTCTTTGTTTTTCTCCAATTTAAAACTTTTGATTACTCCATTTTTATTTTTTACTAGAGATTTAAATTTATATGGACCGCTACCAACCGGTTTCAAATTATATTCTGCCATCATCATGTTTTCAGGTAATATATTTTGCCAGATATGTTCCGGTAAAATTCCAACCGTTAAACTTTCCAAAAACGGCGCAAACGGCTGGTTTAGGGTAAAGGAAACTTTGTAATCGTCAATCCTTTCAAATATCGCTCCTTGAAAATTAAAGAAAAGAGGTGTTTTTGTTTTTGTATTTGAAATTCTTGAAAAAGTAAAAATTACATCATCAGCATCCAGCGCTTCTCCGTCTTGCCATTTGATATCTTGTCTCAATTCGACTGTATATTTCTTTTGATCATCGCTAATTTGATATTCTTTGACTAAATCTTTAATTAAACCATCATTAGTAAATTTAAAAAGGCTTGAAAAAACTAAGGCCGAAATATCATGGTCAACATCATTGGCTTGAGCAAAGAGGGGATTGATATAATGAGGTGATCCGACCAGTCCCTCGGTGTAACTGCCGCCTTCTTTTGGTAATATATTTGAATGAGTCCAATAGACATTCAAAAGGACGCAAATTACGGCAATGATTATTACGCCACTAAGAACCCTGATGATCAATAATTCCGTTTTTGAAAGATATTTGGAAACAAAACCAAGCTGTTTAACTGAAGGCAGCCTTTTTTTTGATGAAGAAAGCTTCTGTACCAGCTGTTCGTCGTGCTGATGAAACCTTTTTAATTTTTTTTGGGTCAATTTTTCTTTCAGTTTGAATTGAGCAGTTTTAAATTTAACCCAGATTGTTTTGAATGAAGACACAAAATAGTCTAGAGTCTTGAGTCTAAAGTTAAAAGTGGTCCATAAGACTCAAGACTTTTGACTTTTGACTCTTGACTTTGAGTTTAGGCTCGGATAAGTATGTTCGCGAGAGAGATGCCTAAAAATAATATTGAGAAGATAATAGTTAAAGTAAAGATATGTTTTTCAATACCTCTTTTGGTTCGGTAAACATTTGAAGTTTCTCCTCCGCCACCGAAAACACCGGATAGTCCTCCTCCGCCTCTATTTTGCAGTAAAACTAGCGTAATCAAAATGATTGCGAAGACAACTTGAATAATTGTTATAACGTTAAACATAAGATTGAATAGTAATCCCCTGTATTGTAGCGGAGTCTATTGGGATTGTCAATAGCAAGACGAGCAAGACTAGCGAGACGAGCGAGACAAGTTTACTGATTTACTCGTCTTGCTCGTTTTACTCGTCTTGCTCGTTTTACTTGTCTTGCTCGTTTTACTTGTCTTGCTCGTTTTACTTGTCTTGCTCGTCTCGCTTTGCCGTTCATTCTCTTTATGTTATAATTAAAACAATAAAATCTCAGAATAACTTTATGATGCAGGAAAAGGTTGAGTTATATACGCCTCCGAAAAAGTGGTACAAACGGTGGTGGGTAATTGTGTTATTAGTCATAATTATCTTGGGTCTTTTGTTTGCGCCATTTTATGCTTTTCAGTTTTATAAAATTTACAAACAGGTAAAAATGGGAACATATATTTCGGTTGCTGCCCTGGAACAAAATGCTCCGTACAAAATGCAGAATCTGGTTGACCCAATGAGTCCGTGGATTGGCGCGGAGGATGCCCCGATCCAAATTGTTGAATTTGGTGATTTTAATTGTAAACTTTGCCTGAAAGCTTTTCCGGATGTTCGAGCCATGACCAATAAGTACAATGACAAGGTTAAATTTTACTGGCGCAACTACCCGGTTATAAGTGAGGACTCAGTAGAGCTTGCCAAGGCCGGTATCTGTGCGCACAAACAGGACAAGTTTTGGTTTTTTCATGATAAATTATTTCAAATGCAGGGAAATGTGGACGCACAGCAGTTGGCAGAGATTATTGACATGCTTGATATGGATGCTGCCGAGTTCAAAAAATGTTTGGACAATCCACTGACATTGGCTCAGCTCAAAAAGGATTATTACGCTGCAGACGAAGGAGAAGTCAGAGGGACGCCGACCTTTTTCGTTAATGGTTACAAAATTGAAACTGCAGTTCCGCTGGAAATGTGGGAAAACTTGATTGATAAATTTCTTGTGGTTTATGAGAAGCAAAATGAATAAAAAAATTGTTATACTGTTGTACTGTTAAATTGTTTGAACAATATAACAGTACAACAATTTAGCAATATGATTTCTATGATCCAAGTAAGATTGCACGGCCGTGGGGGGCAGGGAACGGTTACAGCCGCAGAATTAATTGCCGTGGCAGCTTTTTACGATGGAAAATATTCTCAAGCTTTTCCAAATTTTGGAGTTGAGAGACGAGGCGCACCGGTAATGGCTTTTGCTCGGATTTCAGATCATACGATTCGTCTGCGCGAGCAAATTTACGAGCCTGATTACATAATTGTCCAAGATCCAAGCCTTGTAAAGGTTGAACCAACCGTTTTGGCCGGAATTAATAATAGTTTGGGTATATTAATTAATACGGAAATAAAAGAATGGCCTCAAATCAAATGTAAAAAAATAGTTACTGTGCCGGCAACAAAAATTGCTATGGAAAAAATCGGCAAGCCGTTTATAAATACAGCAGTGATTGGCGCTTTTGCCGGAATGTCAGGATTGCTCAGCATTGATTCTATAAAACGCGCGATCACAGAGCGTTTTCCAGAAAAGGTTGCTGTGGCAAATATTGCCGCCATGGAAGAGGCGTTTAATTTTACAAAGAAGTAATATTTTTATTTAGGATTTTAATTGTGGTTTTGCATTTTGCATTTTTCATTTTAGATTTATGAAGAATAATCTCGCTGTTGAGCCTGGCTCATCGGCAAAAAATAAAACAGGAAACTGGCGAACATTTGTTCCGGTCATTGACCACGACAAATGTATCGCGTGTGGCACTTGCGCGCGGGTTTGCCCGGAGGGTTGTGTTTTTGCTGTGGGCGATCAGGCACTTCAGGGTAAAATTTTTTATGAAAAAGATCTTGATTATTGCAAAGGATGTGGAATTTGCGCCGAGGAGTGCCCAGTTAAATGTATTGAAATGAAACTTGAGGAAAAGTAAAAGTAATTGATTACTGATTGTACTGATATGCTGATTTGCAAAAACGGTCATCAGTAAATCAGTATCGTCAGTACTCATTTATATGAAACAATGTATAGAAGGCTCACACGCTGTGGCCCGAATAGTAAATTTATGTCGGCCGGGAGTGATATCGGCTTATCCGATTACTCCACAAACGCATATTGTAGAAGACTTGTCCAAGCTGAAAGCTGATGGAGAGGGAGATTTTGAGTACGTGCGCGCTGATTCTGAATTTGCGGCCGCGTCGATTGTTCTTGGCGCTAGTGCCGCTGGAGTTCGAACATACACCGCAACAAGCTCACAGGGTTTGATGCTGATGGCCGAAGTTGTCTTTACAATTTCTGGAATGAGATTGCCAGTTGTGATGACATGCGCCAATCGCGCGATTTCAGCGCCGATAAATATCTGGAATGACCAGCAGGACGTGATGACCGTGCGCGATAGCGGTTGGATTTTGTTATTTGCAGAAGACAATCAGGATGTAATTGACATGCACATCATGGCTTTCAAAATTGCTGAGCAAACAAAAATTCCGGTCATGGTAAATATGGATGGATTTGTTTTGACGCACACATTTGAGCCGATTGATCTTCCCACTCAGGAGCAGGTTGATAATTATTTACCGAAATATGTTCCAGAACCTGGTCAATATTTAGATACAGAAAATCCGGTCAGTCTTGGTTGCTTTGCCACACCAGCGGATTACATTAATATCCGACAGGATTTACAAAACGATTTGATTAATTCAAAAAAAGTTATTAAAAAAGAATTTGTTAATTTTAAAAAAGCATTTAGTCGTGGTAGTTCAGACTTAACAGAATATTATGGCGCCAAAAATGCCAAAGTGGTTTTTGTGGCGCTTGGCTCTGTAGTGGGAACAATCAAAGAAGTGGTTGACGAGATCCCGGACTCAGCAGTTTTGAGCGTAAAGTGTCTGCGTCCGTTTCCAGCTGAAGAAATAATCAAAAAATTAGCTAAAGCAAAGTATGTGGCAGTAATTGATAAAAGTATTTCACTTGGAAATGAAGGAGTATTGGCAACTGAGATCAAGGCAACTCTCAGAAATTCAAAAACAAAAGTTCAATCATTTGTAGCAGGGCTCGGCGGTAGGGACATTACCCGAAAAATGGTTGGTAATATTTACAAGCAGGTTCAAAAAAGCTCAAGCAAATTAACTTTCATAAAATAATCTTCACGAAATATATTTAAACTTTATGTCTAGGTTCACAAAACCATTCGCAATCATCTTGTCATGCTTGATCGTGCTACAGCTTTTTAGCTTAGGCTTTATTATTTTAGTTCCGGAAGCGATAGGGGCGGAGTTTACAATTACAAGTCCAGCAGGAAAACAATATACAATGGAAGAGCTGAAAATTGTTATTCCGTTTGATACTCTCTCGAATGTAATGAAATTAACAGATGAGGATTTTGTGCCTTGTCATTCGGGTAGCGGTGGTGTTTCTTATAAGGACGGTGAAATTGATACCACCGCAAAGAGTGGCGAGCGGTTATGTCTGAAAATTGACTGGATTGGTCAATACATTGGTGCCGCGTATCGATACGGAGTTGTGCTTGGTTCAATTTTGGCGGTTCTTAGTTTAATGTTTGGCGGAGTCCTCTATATGATTGGTGGAATGAATCAGGCTATGATAACCAAGGCAAAGGGATTTATGGGCGGTTCAGTCATGGGACTGGTTTTGTTGTTGGGCTCTTTTGTAATGCTCAATTCGATCAACCCAAATTTAATAGAATTAAAGCCAGTTGAAGTTGAGATTGTCAAGGCGGGTGTTGCCATTCCAGACTATTGTGAAGATTTGGTGAAAGAAACGGACATGGCGGAAAAGGTTATTATTCAGAAAAAATTTTATGATGATTCAATAACTTGTGCCAATGAATATGATGTTACCGTAAAGCCGGAATTTGCTATGGAATTTAATGTCCCGGCTGGACAGAAATGCAAAGGAAAAACATGTCCAGGCCGTGGTGCGTGTACTAATAAGGTTACTGGCAAATATGAATGTGTGGATGCTTATATTTATGGCCGGATCAAAGCTGATATGCCGGGAATTTTGAAATATGCTAAAATGTCAGGTGTTGATATAAGCAAGACTCCTTTTGAGGGACTGACTGCATATTTGGATTATATTAAATTATACGAGAGTGAAGTCCATGGTTATGATAATGAAATGGCAAAGGCGAAATTTACAGCAGGCGATGACCAATATCTGATTGTGGCACAAGGTGACATGGATTTTATACAAGAGAACTCTTATTTACAAATAGAAGTAAATGATCAAGCGCTTGGTTGGACTAATGATGATAAATATATTCTCGGACTTGACAGGAAGGTGCCTAGTGGTGATGATCCTGAAAGAGGAAAAGGATACCACGGTGTACCAATCGGTATAGACGGATCGATTTGTTGTACCTATAGTTGTATACCTGGTAAAGAAGCAGAATTTAAGATAGAGGCAGGCTGTAACTCAATGATAAAATATGATTTGAATCATACAACACTAGAAGTTGATATTGACACAGCAGACTTATATTGCGGGAACACACCATTAGCAGAATCATTTGGGCCGGTAAAAGAAGATAAGCCTATACTGAAAGATTCTAATGGTGTACCTGTGGAAGGCAGAATGGGTAGTAAGTTTATATATAAATCTGGCATGGCGCATGTTGCTTATAATGTAGACGAATGTTCGGATGCTGTTCCTACTGGAAGTTTGCAGGTTGGACAAGAATGTGGAAAAAATGCAGATTGCAGAAGTAATGATTGTGAAGCAGAGACAGTCATGGGTGTTACGACTCAACGTTGTGAATGTAATAATGATGATCATTGTGATCATATTGCGAATACTTATTGTTCTAAAAGTGTTTGGATATGGAATACATGTTCTTTTTCTAAGTTCCCTGGTATAACTGGAGATCCAAATAAGGCAGATACGAAAAAAGTCAGTGAGATTGGGTCTTATGTTCCTCCTCAAAAGTGTACTTCTCCTGATGAATGTTATAAAGGATCAAAGTGTATTAATGGAGACTGTAGTTGTGTGGCTGATAATGGTCATGAAAGTTGTGTGTGGGACATTCATGATTCTAGTATGACGGAAGTGATTGGTAAGGTAGATGGTTTTTGTAGTCAGGTTGTAGGAGATGTTGGTTGTAGTGAATTGCAGTATTGTTGGACGGGTGGAAACAATGATCACTTTGTGAAGGCAGGGGAACATTGTGCATTTGATTCACAGTGTATTTCAGGTCATTGTTTAACCCCTGATGAAGCGTATGGAAATAATGCTTGTAATACCTGCGCAAGTGTACAAAAGTTAGGGGATCTTTGTTCCGTAAATGGAGATACTGACACCTGTCCACCTCCTCTGCTCTGTGCAAAATTAGTTGTAGATGATTATTTACCTCAATATCGTTGTGTGCCAGGCCCAACTACCTGTTCGTCAGATTGTATTTACTATGAAGATGAAGGTTATAATAAGGATGAGGCTAATTGTTTAGATGCTGGCGGTGGACAAAACGCTTGTGATTGCGATAGTTATAGTGAATGGGCTGGAGATTGTGAGAATGGGTATATTTGTATGGAAAATGTTTCAAAAAAGTACAACGGTATTGATGTTTGTGTAGATCCTATTGATCCAAAGGCCAATTATGGATTGAAGGGACTTTAATAAGAAGTATTATTATTTCAGAAAAAATGACCATTAATAAATAGTCAAGTAAAAGTTTCATTGTTAATATATTATGTCCAGGTTCGCCAAGATATTTGTCCTGTCCGTCGTCTGTCTGATTTTAATGCAGATGGCCAGCTTGAGTTTTTTTGTGCTGGCGCCGACTGCCATGGCCAAGGAGTTTACAATAACCAATCAGAAGACAGGGAAAGAATTTACACTTGAGTCACTCCGAATAACAATTCCTTTTGGAGATATGGAGCCTGAGTCGATCTTGACTGATCAGGATTTTATTACGTGTACGAAGGGTGGGGGCGGAATTACTTACAATGACGACGGAACAACATCAACGGATCCTAGTGAGGGCGAGCGATTTTGTTTACAGATTCCCTGGTTCGCGAATTACATCAGCGCGCTTTATCGTTACGGAGTACTCCTCGGTTCAATCATTGCAGTAATTACGCTCATGATGGGTGGCGTGATGTACATGCTCGGAGGCATGAACCAGACCATGATTAACAAAGCAAAAGGTTTTATGCTCGGATCAGTTTCTGGGATTATTTTGCTCTTGGGTTCGTATTTATTATTGAATTCAATCAATCCAAATTTAATATATTTGCAACCGATTGAGGTTGAGGTGGCAAAGGAAGCGGCCTTAACAGATGTTACTTTTTGTACTGAATTAGATAAAACAAAGTTCACCTTTACTGATAAACCTTGCGGAGAGGAGGTGGACTATAAATCAAGTGACCCAAGTATCAATGATAGCGGTCAATGCAAAGGGTCTATTTGCACGGGCACGAAAAAATGTCTGCAGGATTATGCAAGCAAGAAATATGAATGCAAAGATGTGTTGGTGTGGGGTGAGATTACTTTTCCGTCAACAGCAGAAGCCTTGCAGTGCGATAATCTTACTGCCACGGCAAAAAAGGTTTTACTAGACGAGGGTTTTCACATTAAAGAGATTAAATTATGCACGACTATAAATTTCTCTGATAATGAGGGGTTTCGTTTTTGTTCAAAGGCAGTTCCTATAGGCAAAGATATTAAATATTATTATATTCAAGCATCGGATATTTTAGGCTACGACCTTGACGCCTATGAGGCTGAGCATGGTGCGATAGTATCAGACATAGTGCATTTGAGAGTGACGATCAATAATTCCAACTGGCTTTTTGCTAATGATATGGATAGGACTTTTAATGCAATTCCACCATCAACGCTGACTGCGCCTATAGAGCTTCGGCCTGCACTAGCGTGTAAAAAGGAGGGTTATGCGGGAGTCTTATTGTTTTCATATACTTTACAAGGCGGAGGTGTTTTGTGGGAAAATCCGCCAGCCATCAGTTGGGCAGATTTTAAGGCTGGGGCTATCCCAAAGTGGGATCTAAATGTTACTAAATATTTTTTTACCTGCCAAGGATTGAAAACTGGCGACATGACGGTTGAGGTCCCAATTTTGCCGGTGTGGTTTAGTCTTGGTAATTTCTGCAGTCATGCAACGGCCGCAGCGCCGGGGATTCAGCAGCTTGGCGAAAGTTGTTCGAATAATACTGATTGTGTTGCTCCTCAAACTGATGAAATATATTCAACGATAAAAAGTCCTTTGATCTGCATGAAGGGGAAATGTTTCTATGGGGGTTATGGCGATAAGTGTGATTCGCCGGGGTTTATTGCCGGTTATGGTGCATCATGTGGATATGGATTTGCGTGTCGAGCCACTGATGATGAATGGAGTTTGTGTGTGTTGAATAATTCCGATACTTCATTGGGTTATGGTATCAGATGTGATCCTACACAGGATACATGCGGTGCTGGTTTGACCTGTTCTAATGACCATGATGTTTTTGAAAATGATAATCTTGCTGAGGATCCTCGAGGCAATTATGCTGGTTGTTTAAAAGCAATAAATAATGAAGACATAGATACTTATGTTTGTGGTGACGAGTATGGTATGTGTTATTGTACTGAAAATTCAGATTGTGCTGCCCCTGCTGCTAAATGTTATGAGTCGGAGAATTTTTGTGTCAGTGGTTATCCTGGGTCACCATGTGATGGTCCAGAAGATTGTATAGATTTTAATACGCAGGATCAAATTTGCGCAAATCATACTTGTGCATTCGGTGGACAGGTTAACGGAGCTTGGCAAGATTTCGGATTTTGGGACCCTGATCCAGTTTCAATTGATTATGATGCTAATTATTTTGGTTATCAACAACCAGATCGCCCCTGGTAATAAATTAAAAATTTTCTATGACATACAAAATGCCCTTCAATCATTTACTAAATCCCGGACACTCGGCCTGCGCAGGCTGTGGTGAGATTTTGGCTATGCGGCACGTCCTGCAATCCGCCGGGAAAAATACAATTGTGACCAATGCCACTGGCTGCTCGGAAGTGACAACTTCCCGCTACCCAATGTGCGCATTCAAAACTCCATGGATTCACGCCAACTTCGAAAATGCGGCTCCTGTTGCAAGTGGAGTCTTGGCAGCGTTGAAGCATATTCGCGATTCGCGTCATTCGCATGAAGATTCGCAACATTCGCATCAGACCAATGTTCTCGCCTGGGGTGGCGACGGCGCGACTTTTGATATTGGGATGGGCATGCTTTCAGGAACTTGGGAGCGCGGTGAAAATATTTTGTATGTATGTTTTGACAATGAAGCGTATATGAATACCGGCATTCAGGCCAGCGGTTCCACTCCTTTTGATGCCAATACCACGACGTCTCCTCCAGGCAAGGAATCAACGGGCAATCAGTTGCAAAAGAAGGATATGTTGAAAATTGCTTTGGCCCACAAATGTTCTTATGTAGCTACAGCCACAGTTGGCAATCTGATTGATATTGATAACAAAGTAAAAAAAGCCTTGAAAATTCCAGGTCCGAAATATTTACAGATTTTAGTTACCTGCGTTCCGGGTTGGCATACTGATGCAAAGGATACCATCAAAGTTGCCAAGCTGGCCCAGCA
>JABMRF010000010.1 GCA_013202715.1 Candidatus Kuenenbacteria bacterium | reverse complement strand
TTCTGAACCGCCGATACCATCTCCTGCCACTAAACTGCGATTAATTCCACTGACAACGCCCTTGGTCACCGTATTTGTATATTCAGAGAGAGCGTTTCCAATCGCAATCACGGTCTGGCCGATTTCGAGCTGATCTGAGTCGCCAAGTTCAACCACCGGTAAATCGTTTGCTTGTATTTTTAGAATAGCAATATCATTAATAGTATCTCGACCAAGAACTTCAGCTGTATATTTCGTACCATCATTGAAAATAACTGAATATTCAGCTTTGTCGTCTGCCACTACGTGCTTGTTTGTCAAAATTAACCCATCCGCATCAATCACAAACCCAGTTCCTCCGCCAACTTCTTGTTTTTGTGTCCCGCCATCAGGCAAAGCAAATCCGTAATTCCAGAAATCAAAAACATCAGGGCCGGTAATATTATAAAAGTTCTCCAGCTCTTTTGTTACAACAACACTGACAACTGAGGGTGTTGCTTTTTTCACCGCATCAATTGCGGAAGAATCCTCAGTTACTTCAATGACCTTTTTCTGACCGGTCATTTGTTGGGTAACGTTGCTTTCAAGAAATTTCTTACCCCAGCTTGTTCTCTCTAAATGAGGTTTTAGAAAAAACGAACCCAGCGCGCCGGCAAATGCGCCGACCACTAAACTGATGATAACTGTGACTGCTAAATAGCCACGAAAATTTTTATTTGGCATATCAAAAAAAGTGAGTCGCGAGAAATGAATGGTAAGATTGAAACTCACTACTCACTACCCACCACTCACTACTTAAATCATTTTAAAAATTGTTGGATCATTGATTCGGAAACTCCGCTTGACTCAATACCGCCAGTAAGAGAATTAACCGCGCCTAGCGCCTCTTGATAGGCCTTGAGTCCTTCTTTCATATAGGGAACGGCGTAAACAAGCGCGATAATCAATGGCACCAAAATAATTACTAACTTTAAAATAGAAAAAATTCTTTGCCATAGAATATATCGCCTGATCTTATCGATTTTTTCTTCAATACTCGCCAACTGTTGTTGGTTTTTGTAGATTAACTTCTTTAAATCCTCCATATAATAAATTAGCTTATAGGGGATAGGGAATACACTATAAACTATAAGCTCCCCTACCTCACTTCACATACTTCAAATAATCCTTTTATTTTCTCCACAATTTCATTCAACTGTTTTCTGGTGAACGATTTTTGTTCCAAAAAATTAGGATTGACAAGCTTGGTTCCCGATTTAAAATGCTGAAGATAATATTTTTTTGCACCTTTAATTTGCTGGGCCATGTCAATAATATCTTTGTCTGTATGCAAAACTGGAAGAACCGTTGATCTAAATTCATAGTCAACTAAATTCTTCTTTAATATTATAACACTTTTTTTAAAATTTGCTAAGTCAAACAAACGACAAACCACACCTGAATATTTATCCCATGGAGCTTTGATGTCCATTGCCACATAATCAACCAAATCGTCACGAATTAAATTTTCAAGCATCTCCGGATTTGTACCGTTTGTATCAAGCTTGACCAGATAGCCGGCCTTTTTTATTTTTTTAATAAATCTCGGCAAATCACGATGAACAGTTGGCTCTCCGCCAGTAATGCAGACCGCATCAATTAATTTTTCCCTGGCTTTTAAAAACTTAAAAAACTGGTCATTGGAAATTACTCTGGCAATGCCTTTTACAATATCTGGATTATGACAAAAAGAGCAGCGAAAGTTACAACCGATTGTAAATATTGTCGCTGCCACTTTATCTGGATAATCCAGAAGGGTTGTTTTTTGTAAGCCTCCGATTAACATATTAGTCTAGAGTCTAGAGTCAAAAGTCTGGAGTCAATTCACCACTTTTAACTATGGACTTTTGACTTTTGACTAATTCTTACCGATAAGCTTATTAAAAGTTTTTCTATCGGCAAACTCTGATTTTTTTCCAATGTTCCAACGATGGACAGGGCTTAGGTAGCCGACCACTCGAGAATAAACTTCGCATTTTGTTCTTTCAATTTTTTGCAGACTCATAGTATTACAGCAAGACAAGCTAGACAAGTGAAACGAGCGAGACAAGCCAAAATTTAACTTGTTTTACTAGTCTCGCTTGTCTTGCTAGTCTTGCTTCCTTATTTTTATATTTATTATTATATTTACTTTTAGCTTACCGCGGTTGGCGGGATAAATTTACCTTTTACTCCCAAGCTTTTCTCTACCCTCATCGCCTCATCAACATATCCCATTTCTTCATCGCAATCAGGACAATATTCATGCTCCCCTGCCAGATATCCATGAACAGGACAAACGCTAAAGGTCGGCGTGATCGTGAAGTATGGCAATCGGAAATTTTCCGCGATTTTTTTAACTAACATTTTTGTACTCTCCGCCGAAGGCAGTCGCTCGCCCACAAACCCGTGCAAAACTGTACCTCCAGTATAGCGCGTTTGCAGGTCGTCCTGCAAGCGCAAGGCTTCGAAAATATCATCTGTATAGCCAACCGGTAGTTGAGTTGAATTTGTATAATAAGGTGCAATGCCGGTATTTTGATGAGCTTCTTCATTGGCCACAATAATATCCGGAAATTCAGCTTTATCAAGTCGCGCAAATCGGTAAGCAGTTCCCTCTGCAGGGGTGGCTTCAAGATTGAACAGTTCATTTGTTTCGTTTTGATAATCCATCATTCGCTCCCGCATAAAGTCTAGGGTTTGGCGAGCAAATTTGTGTCCTTCTGAGGTAGTAATATCTGATCCGAGTAAATTTGTGCAAGCCTCATTCATGCCGTTGAGGCCGATTGTATTGAAATGATTTTTCCAGTATTCGCCAAAACGGTCTTTTATTGCTTTTAGATAAAATCGAGAATATGGATAAAGTCCACCATCTGTGAATTTTTCCAAAGCTCCTCTTTTTATTTTCATGCTGGCCTTTGCCAGATCCATCAACTTTGCTAATTGTTCAAAAAATTCTTCTTTGTTTTTTGCTACATAACCGATTCGAGGCATATTAATGGTAACTACACCAATTGAGCCGGTTAGAGGATTTGCGCCAAACATACCGCCACCCCGCTTTCTTAATTCTCTATTATCCAACCTGAGTCGACAGCACATACTTCGCGCATCGTCCGGACTCATGTCTGAATTTATAAAATTTGAAAAATATGGAATACCGTACTTTGCAGTCATGCCCATAATTTCATCAATGACCGGCGCATTCCAGTCCCAGTCAGCAGTTACATTATATGTAGGGATCGGCCAGCTCAAGACTCGGCCCTTTTTGTCCCCTTCGGTCATTATTTCAATAAAAGCCTTATTGAACATGTTCATTTCTTCTTGAAATTCGCCGTAAGTTTCCTTTTGTGGCTCGCCACCGATAATAACCGGCTCATTTGCGTAGGCGGAGGTTACAAACAGGTCCAAAGTAACATTACTAAATGGAGTTTGAAAACCAACCCGAGTTGGGACATTAATATTAAACAAAAACATCTGAACTTGCTGTCTGACCTGCTCGTAAGTCAATTTGTCGTAACGAATAAACGGCGCAACCAAGGTATCTAAACTGGAAACGGCCTGCGCGCCCGCAGCTTCGCCCTGAAGAGTATAAATAAAATTAACCAGTTGACTGAGCGCGGTTGTAAAATGTTTTGGTGGCCGGCTTTCTACCTTTCCACGTACTCCGCCAAACCCACGGAGCAAGATATCCTTGAAATCCCACCCGCAACAATACGGAGCAAGCAATTGTAAATCATGGATATGAAAATCTCCCTTGACATGCGCATCCTTTATATCTGGTGAATAAACTTTGTTTAACCAATAATTTGTACTGATACTGGAAGCTACATAATTATTTAATCCTTGCAAGGAATAATCCATGTTACTATTTTCTTTGACCTTCCAGTCCAGCTGTTTCAAATAGCCTTCCATTAGTTCATCTGAATTGATAAGCGATTTGATATCACGCATTTTTGCATGCTGGTCGCGATAAATAATATAAGCTTTAGCAACTTTGATTAATCTTTTTTCAATCATCATCTCCTCCACAAAATCCTGAATTTCTTCTACCGCTGGAATTGATCGTTCGTGAAACTTTTGGTTCAATCTCTCGATCACTAAATCAGATAGCTCGTTGGCCTTTTCCTGATCCGGCTCACCTACGGCGCGCATAGCATTAAAAATAGCCACGGTAATTTTTTCCTGGCTAAAATCCACGATTCGGTCATCGCGTTTTCTGATTTGAATAATTTTATTTGCAGTGTAAACCATGGGGATGGGGAAAGTTAATTAAGTTAATCCAGTTAATCGAGTTAACCTCGAATCCGTACATCTATACAAAATCCGTAATCTGTACGTCCTAAAATAAAAACAGCTTCGATTCAGCTGATTATATTTTCAAGGGCTTATTTATTCCATTATACACCAATTCCAAACCCCTATCAAAGTTAAGGAATTTAAAATTCTTTAATGTAAAATTTGGTGATATATTAGTGTCGTGAAATATTGTTGTAAATTTAAATTAACAACTGTGGATAACTTAATGTGGAGCGTGGAGCATGGAACATAGAGCATGGAACATGGAACACGGAACATGGAACACGGAACATGGAGCGTGGAACGTAGAACAGCACTTATCTAGTTGTTCTATGCTCTATGAACAATGTTCTATAAAAATAAAAGGCCCTTCATGCTGAAGGACCGTTCACTGTTCTAAATAGCGCTTTTTATTGCCTCGACAATTTTTTTCGGATCATCTGTGTCTTGTAATAAACCAATTAGATCTGCCATTGCACTAATCACCTCAAAGAGCTTCTCATGATAGGCACGATCATTGGAGAAAAGAGCTTGGCCCAAAGTCGACCTTTTTTCCTTTGTATTTACCAGAGGAATTAGAAGTTCTTCTTCCAAAGTATCATAGCTGTTGTCACGATACAAAATTCTCCATAGGGTTTTTCCACCCTCCTGTCGCTGCGTTATAGCCAAAGCTGGTAAAAAACCGGTCACTGTTTTTGCGAGAACAATTGTTCTGCTTTTTATTTCTGGACAAGACATTTTCACCTCCGTTAACGATCACGTTTAAGGCCTATTCTCTAATCCCTATTCTCAATTCCCTATATATTATAAATAACATTTTTTCTCTCAACCA